>JBCBKQ010000282.1:0-7006 GCA_038521595.1 Cyanobacteria bacterium J06627_28
AAAAATACCAGGTTGGGTTTTTCTGTTTGGATAATGTCGAGGGCTTCTTGTCCGTTACTGGCCGTGAGCAAATCAACCCCTTCATCTTCTAAGTCTTCTAGGGTTTGTTCTAGTAGGGCGCGTATGTGGAGTTCGTCGTCAGCGATCAAAATAGACTGTGTCATGGGCGTTAAGAGAAAACTACGAAGGAGGACGTGAGAGATCAAAGGAGACAGCGCGTTAGCGGCTATCGCGACATGTGGTGTTGTAGTGGATGCGTCATCTTATTGCTCAGGATGAGCAATCTTTGCCTGGGCTTGCGCGCCTCCTTCCATGAGAATGACGGAGATATTTTCTAGACCTTTTTCGAAGCGGAGCGTTTTGACCATATTGTGTTCTTCCGAAAGCGCCGCGTCGACAATCATCATATCTGGCTTGATGGAGCGGGCTTTGTCGAGCCCTTCTTTGCCGGTGCTGGCTTCTGCGACAACATATCCTGTAGAGAGCAATACTTCTGTCAATACTTTACTGGTCGATTCATCGCGATTGACCACGAGTACCTTGCAGCGCGATGTTTTGTGCGTGAGGAGAGATTCTACGCTACGGAGCAGCTCATTGATATCGATGGGCTTAGTCAAATATCGATCAACCCCGACGCGGAAGCCTCTTTCTTTGTCTTCTACGATGGAGAGAATAATGGTTGGAATGTTGATGGTTTCGGGATTGGTTTTGAGTACGGCGGTGAGGTCGAATCCATCTAGCCGTGGCATCATCACGTCGGTGATGATGAGGTTAGGTGGGTTGAGTTTGATGCTTTCTAGGGCGGCTACACCGTCTTTGGCTTCGCTGACCAAATAGCCTTCTGTTTCTAGCTCTTGTCGGAGCAGTCTGCGAATGTTGTCTTCATCATCGACTACCAAGATATTTCTCAATTCGCCTGCTTGGGGTGCTGCGCTTTGCCGAACATCTGCTTTGATGCGTCGGACGATGTCTTCCATGGTGGGATTTTTTAAGGTTTCTGGTGCCGCGCTCTCGTCTGAAAGGGGCAGGGCTACAGAAAAAGTGCTACCACGCCCCAGCTTACTCTCGACCCAAATTCGGCCACCGTGGTGCTCTACAATTTGCTTGCAAATAGGCAGTCCTAGCCCAGTTCCCTGAGGCTTATCGGTCATAATTTCACCCACCTGCTTGAACTTCTCAAAGACTTTAGGCTGATCTTCTTCTGAGATGCCGATACCGGTATCGGTGACGCTGATTCTGAGTTCATCTTCGGTTTGTTTTACTTCGCAGGTGACGGTGCCTTCATCTGTAAATTTTACGGCGTTGGAGATCAGGTTGATTACGACTTGGATGAGCCGGTCTTGGTCTGCAATGATGGTGGGTAAGTTTGGCGCGATATCTGCTGTGATGGTGACGTTGTTGGTGAGAGTGAGGGCTGATGTGGCCGCGATCGCATGCTCAATGATGGTCTGTGGATTGACCTCTGCCATGCGCCACTCGATCTTACCGGCCTCAATTTTGGCAATGTCTAAAACGTCGTTAATCAGTGATGTGAGGCGTTCTCCTTCGGAGATAATGATGGCTAAGTTTTCTTTAACCTGACGCACGGCGCGCACGGTCTTTTTCTCTTCGCTTGCGACAGCTGGCAACACTACTTTTTCGAGCTTTTTCTGGATGATTTTGGCGAAGCCTAGTACAGAGGTGAGAGGGGTTCTGAGCTCGTGAGACACGGTAGAGATAAAGTCGGTTTTCATCCGGTCGACTTCTTTTTCAGCGGTGATATCTCGGAAGAGAATGACGCAACCCAGCGGCTGATCGGTCTCTGGGTCGAGCATAGTGCTGACTAGGGCCTGACCAATCGCCTCTTGGGCCAAGGGGACTTCTCTGCTAAAAGTGAGGTGAGGGTTTGCCTGGCTCTGACCGATGAGCTGATTGACGTCTTGGCCAAAGACCTGACTGACGGGCTGCTGCAGAATGACTTCTCTTTTGAGGGAGAACATTTTGAGCAAGGGTGGGTTGAAGCGGGTAATGTTGCCGCTGGCATCTGCGACTAAAAGTCCGTCGCCGAGACTATTGATAATGGCACTGAGCTCTTGTGTTCGCTGTTCTAGGTCGAATTGAGACTCTTCTAAATCTTGGGTGCGTAGCCCCACCCACTCCACCAGCTGGTTGAAGCTGTTGGCCAGCATCCCTAGTTCATCTCTGCGAGACACCGGCACTCTGAGGTCAAACTTTCCTTCTTGGGCGATGGTCTGGGCTGTTCGGGTGAGTCTTTTAATGGGGTCGGTGAGCTGCTTGGTAAGGATAGTTGCGATCGCGCCAGAAAGCAGGGTGGTAATGGCTGTTCCTAGGGTGAAAATGTAGGCAAGCCGCCGCTGTGGCGCGAGGGAGAGGCTAGTATCCGAGTAGGATACAAAGCCGAGCTTTCTCTCTGGAAGCTCTGAGCTAAAGCTAATGGGCACATAGGTCACCAAGTTTCTCCTGGTGTGAAAACTGTCTACCGAAGCTGTTTCGTCGGTGTGCTGCTCTCTTGCTCCGCGCCTCGCATGTCCTTTTGAATGCTTTGCTGGGAGATCGGTACTGTTAACATGCGATTCGATAATGTCTGTTCCGATGGTGTGCGATGCGACAGACGTAGCAAGGCTGGGAAAGTGTTCTTCGACGTGTTCTTTTAAGTGCATCTCGTCGGAGCCTGCAAAGAGCGTATTGCTGTCGTCTACGAGATACCAGCCATCACCTTCTCCCTCCAAGTTGCGAAAGAGCTGATTGAGATGGCTGCCAGGAATCCGGGCTCTAATAATAGCGGTGACTTCGTTAGTTTGACTGTCTTTTATGGGGACGGCAAATTCTACCCGTAGTTTGCCTGAGGATTTAGAAACGCCTGGTCCATTCATGGTGACCTTACCGGTGTTTAGCGCTGCTTGAAAATAAGCGCGATCGCCATAGTTGCCTTCAAATGGTTTTTGGCTAGTTTGAGCCTGATGGATGGGATTACCTTCAGTGTCGAACAAAATTATGCTGTCAAAATACTGTAGCGTTCTAAAAAAGGTATCAAGCTTTTGCTGCGGTAGGTCACTGTTGCGTAGGGACGCATCGGTGAGCGTCTGACTCTTGGCAAGCGACTTCAGTTCGCGCAGTCGACTCACCAAAAACCTATCGACTTGGCTACCTGCTAGCTTGGTTCTCAGCGTTTGATCAACTGTGATTTGACGAACAATGGCTTGACTGGCAAAGAAGTAAGCAAGCCCCCCAATAAAAATTACCGGCAGCGTACTCAGCAAAATTGCTAGCGCAGTGGCCTTGATATGAAGCGAATTTCGAAACGGAATTTGGCCTACTGTCTTCTGTGGTTGCGTGATGGCCTGTGCGTGTGTACGTGAAGTCATAGGTTTCTATTAACAGAATTGCTTAAAAGGGCTTATTGTTTTGGACTGAGTGTTTAAGGCTGGTGAACGGTCGGTGATTCAGGGGTGGTGAGGCAGAAGAGACTGGCTGTGCTGACAGTGAAGAGGATGAGGCTGCTTTCAAGACCGCAGGGATTTTGACGATGAAGGTTGTGCCTTGTCCCTGGCTAGAGCTGAGAGAAAATTCGCCCCTGTGCTGCTCGACAACGATTTGATAACTCACGGCTAAACCGAGCCCACTGCCTTCGCCGACGTCTTTGGTTGTAAAGAAGGGATCAAAAAGCTGGGGTTGAATCTCTTTTGGAATGCCCGGCCCATTGTCTCCTACGTGAATATAGATGTAGGGATCACGATACTCAGTGGTCAGCGTAATGGTCGGTGTTTCAACGTGTGATTGCTCTAAGGCATCAAGCGCATTGCTGAGTAAGCTAATAAAGACTTGATTCATTTGCTTGGCGTAGCATTCTACTTTTGGGAGCTGTCCGTAGTACTTAGTAAGGGCAATGGTCGCCCCTCGCTTTTCCGGTTTGAATCGATGCTGTAGCAGTAGTAGTGTGCTTTCTAGGCCATCGTGAATATCGACTTGTTTGATGTCTGCTTGGTCAAGCTGTGCAAAATTACGCAGAGATAAAACAATCTGTTGAATACGCTCAGTGCCTGTATTGATGCTGCTGAGTAGCTTGGGGAGATCGTCTTGTAAGAAGGGGAGATCGATGTCTTCAGCAATGTCTACAATCTCTTGAGAAGGGGTCGGATATGCGCTTTCATAAGATTCGATCAGCTCTAAAATATCTGACACACCTTTATTGAGATGATTGAGATTGCCATGAATGAAGGTGACAGGGTTGTTTATTTCATGGGCAATGCCTGCTACCATTCGCCCCAAGCTAGACATTTTTTCGGTGTGCACAAGCTGGAGCTGCATATTTTTTAGGTAGTCTAAGGCCTGGGCGAGCTCTTTGGCTTTGTCTTTGGCGAGCTGGGCATCTAGTTGGCTTTTCTCGTATAGCTCTGCCTGGTCTACTGCAATGACTAAATGATTTGTGACGGCTTGAAGCAGCTTGACTTCTTCATTTTCCCAACTGCGCGGCTGGCTAGTGCTACAGCAAAGCAGTCCCAGCTGACCGGCCCGCGTCATCATTGGGAATGCCAACAGCGCTGCGCAGCTGTAGCTCTGCAAAAATAGGCGTAGCGGTGAAAGGTGCATCTGACTGGCGTCATCTATTTGCACTACCTCTTGCCTATACAGCTGTTCGACAACGTCATGGCCAATTGTTTCGAGTTCGTAGGTCCCTGTCATTGGCAGCAAGGACGGATTTTTGGATTCGCTGACAATTTCGAAGTGTTCGGTTTGTGGGCGCTCTGTGGTGAGGCTGATAGGTAGGCTAGTGTCGAGCGCGGGATGGTGCCAGACGAAAAAACAGCGATCGCACTGAAGGGCCAGCTGAATTTTATTAACGGCTGTCTGGATAGTCTCGCTGAGGTCTAAGGACGTTCGAACTTGGTTAGAGAGCTGAAGAATTAGCTCATTTTGCCGACTTTCTTTGAGCTGGCGCTCGTGTGTGAGAACGCTGATAACGCTAGCAGCATAAGCACACAGGGTCGTCAGAAGTTTGAGATCTTCAGATCGATAGGGCTGCGGCTGCATGCGGTAGAGTGCTATGACGCCAATAATCCGATCTTTTAGCTTGAGTGGTACACAAATCAAATCACTGCACTGCAGCGTGCACGTTTCTAGATTTCGCGGGTCTCCCGTTACTTGGCTAACAATTTCGCCCCGTCCCGATGCTGTGATTTTACCGATGAGACCTTCACCTAGCTGCACTGCTTGGTGAGTGTTGCCATTTAGCGGATGGTCTCTCTGTCTGCTTTGTTCTTGTAGATTAGTCGTTTGCTGGTTTCGGGGTGCAGCTTTTTGTGAGTCATTGCTTTCTGTGGTGTGGTTTTCTGTCTCAAAAGCTGCGATTTTCTCTAGCGTGCCGGTTGCCTCTCTCAAAATCATCAGCATTCCGCCTTCGGAGGGGAGAATTTGTCGTGCTTCCCCCAACAGAAGATGCGCAACTTGTTCAATATCTATCGTTTCTACAATCTGCTCTGACAGTCTGAACAGTAGCGTGATCTCTTTGTACTTGTTTAAAAGCTCTTGGGTCAACGTTCGCTTTTCGAGTTCGCGGCAGGCCATCTGAGAGAGTAACCGAGCTGCCGTTTCCGCCTTCGCACTACCCATCACCCAGCCAATGACCTGGTCTTCGGCAACGATGAGCGATTTTTGGATGCTGCTAGATCCGGCCAGCGCATTGCCTTGGCCGATGAGTGTGTGTCCTTCGCTATCTTGCACACAGAGGGTTTCGTCTATGGCCCGAATCACGTCTGTAACCAAAGCAAGATCTCTGCGGAGAACTAGCTTTTTTAAGCTTTTGGGTGGCATGGAACCAGGCAAACTTTCCGCTGATAGTGTGCCCTGCTATCGCTGTGAGCCGTATCACTTTTCAAAATTCGGCAGGAGTACGGATTACGCCTTGTAAAATAGGAACTTCTTTTGGCATAGCTTACGGATGACTGGGTTGGTGGTGTTCGGGGTGGGGGTGGTTGCTGGTTTTGTCGATGCGATCGCCGGGGGTGGCGGGCTGATTATGCTGCCGGGCTTGATGTTTACTGGGCTGCCGGTGGGCAGTGCGATCGCAACGAACAAGCTCTGTGGCACTTTCGGTGCGCTCACTAGCACCCTCAAGTTTGCTCAGGCCAAGCAGGTAAACTGGCGGGCCTGTTTGCTAATGGGGCCACCTATTCTATCGGGTGCCTATCTGGGTAGCCGCAGCATTGGTCTGTTGCCTACTGCATGGGCGGAGCCAACGGTCATTTTGCTGATGGTGGCGATTACGTTGTTTACGGTGTTGCGGCCAGAGTTTGGCACTGCGCCAAGGCAAACGTCTGAGGATGTATTTGCTGGGCAGGGAAATGGGCGCGATCGCATTTTCTGGAGTGTGTTGGCTGCGATCGCAATTGGTTTTCACGATGGTTTTTTTGGCCCCGGCACAGGTGTCTTTCTGGTTTTCACGCTGCTTTCTCTCTGGCCTTTAGATTTTTTGTGTGCCACCGGCACCACCAAATTGCTCAATTTTTTAGCCAATATCACTGCGCTGATCACCTTCGCGATGAATGGCACAGTTGTTTATTCTATCGGCATATTTGGCGCAGTGGGCGTTATTCTGGGCTCGTTTTTGGGCGCAAGCTTTGCGACTAGCAAAGGCGTCAAGATCATTCGGCCCATTTTCATTTTGGTCACGAGTGCCCTGGTGATTAGGCTCTTAGTCAGTTAGCAGGTAGCCTTTTTAGCGCTTTTTCCCCTTTGAGTACGACTCAGATTCTTAGCGTAGGTAAAAGCAGCTTGCCTAGACTGCATCCATCTCAACTACATCTATATATAGATGCCTGCTACTACAAAGTCCTTTAAAAGTCTTATGTGGCATATTTTGCTGCATCCTTTTACCGCGTTCCTTTTACCGAGAGAAATAGCGAAAAGTAATGGTGACAACCTCCGTACCTTCCAGCGTAGAGGCAAAGCGAACTGCTTTTGACCTTATGCTGTCGTTCGTCAAAAGCCAGTGCCTATATGTTGCAAC
>JBCBKQ010000283.1:0-6966 GCA_038521595.1 Cyanobacteria bacterium J06627_28
GACAGCGAGATATAGTAAAAAGAAGGCGCTAAGTTACACCGCACAGCGAATTCAGACGCTAGAAAATTTCAATGATGCACTAACTTCGCCTGATTTTTTAGATGAGCTGTATGAGTCTTATGTGTTTGACCAAACGCATCGGCTTTCGGAGTCAGAACTAGATTACGTTTTTACGTTGTATAGATACGGCTGCAAGAATACGCATCAGGCGGTAGATAGTCATCATGAAATTCTGATAACGACTCATCCTAGAAAATTCCGCCGATGGAAAACTCTCGTCAATAAGTGCCAGCAGCCAGCAGTGTGGATAGAGCATGCTGCCTAATTACTGACCCTGTTGACTATGGACAGAAGCTTAAAAGCCTTGACAGAAAAGGGGGAAAACCTATAGTTTCGATGATTTCAACTAAATCGGGATGGCGGGATTCGAACCCACGGCCTCTCCGTCCCGAACGGAGCGCGCTACCAAGCTGCGCCACATCCCGTAGCATTGCGCGAGGGCAATTGATGCTTAATGCTCTGGCGAGCAATTAATGCCTAACAAGGGTATCACAAGCTTTTGAAAGAAAGTGCAAAAACTTAAAAGACTGAAAACAACGAGGCTGTAGCGTCATGTCTAAAGACAAGCCATCAGTCCTGATTTTCCCGTAGGAAGCATGAAGGTCTGATACAGGCAGCGACTTGAGATATAAAAAAGCGTCGAAAAAACGGGAACCGTATCGGGCTGACTGGTTTTTCGTCGGCATCTCTCGGTAAACTGCTCTGGGCAGTGTTTTTGACCCACTATTCTTTACTTTCTAACGCGACTTCACTATGGCTTCTGTCTCCCCTTCGACCTTTGTCGGCAAAGCAATCAAGTTTGGTACGGATGGGTGGCGCGGCGTCATGTCTGCCGACTTTACATTTGAGCGGGTGGGTAAGGTGGCGGCACTGGCAGCCCAAGTACTAGAAGAGACCTATGGCAGTAACGGTAGCAAGACGGTCATTGTGGGGTATGACCGGCGGTTTCTATCGTCAGATTTTGCGCGGTATGCAGCGGAGGCGATCGCAGCCGTAGGCTACACGGTAAAGCTATCCGAATGCTTCGCCCCTACGCCCGCCTTCAGCTGGGCCGCCTTCGACCAAAAAGCCCTCGGTGCCATTGTCATCACCGCCAGCCATAACCCGGCGATTTACAACGGGCTAAAGATTAAGAGCGCCTTTGGGGGCTCTGTCCCACCTGAGGTAACGAAAAAAGTAGAGGCCAAACTCAATGAGGTACTACCGACTGCCGAGCAAGCTGGCAGCATCACCACCTTTGACCCATGGCCTAGCTACTGTGGTGCCTTGCAGTCCATGGTGGATATCGAAGCGATTCGTAAAGCGGTTGATGACGGCAAGCTGACTATCTTTGCAGAGGTGATGCACGGGGCTGCTTCGACCGGAATTGCCAGACTGCTAGAGCGGGAGATTAATGAGATTAACAGCGAGGCGGATCCGCTGTTTGAAGGTGGTGCGCCGGAGCCACTGCCCAAGTATATTCCGAAGCTATTTAAGGCGATTGAGAATAAGACGAACGATGGACTAACCGTAGGATTGATTTTTGATGGGGACAGCGATCGCATTGCCGGAATGGATGGGAAAGCGACCTTTCTCAGCTCCCAAGTGCTCATCCCCATCCTGATGGAACACCTCACCAAGCGCCGAGGCATGACAGGCGAAGTCGTCAAGACACTCAGCGGCTCAAATCTCTTTTTGGCACTGGCTAAGCTATACGACCTGCCCGTACACGAAACGCCCATTGGCTACAAGTACATTGCTGATCGCATGTTGGAAGCCGATGTATTGATCGGTGGAGAAGAATCTGGTGGTATCGGCTACGGACACCATATTCCAGAGCGCGATGCGCTACTCTCGGCGTTGTACCTGCTAGAAGCCGTCGTCCAAAGTGGAAAAGACTTTGGTGAGCTAAACGACGCTCTTAGAGAACAGACTCACTTTACAGCAGCCTATGATCGCATTGACTTGCCACTGGCTAGCATGGACGTGCGAGCAAAGCTGCTAGAGGCTTTGCAGACAAACACCCCTACTGAGGTAGCAGGCAAACAGGTAAACAGCTGCATCACGGTAGATGGCTACAAGCTCAACTTAGAAGATGACAGCTGGCTACTCATTCGATTTAGCGGCACAGAACCTGTGCTGAGACTATACTCAGAGGCATCATCTATTGAGCGAGTCCATGAAATTTTAGCTTGGGCAAAAGACTGGGCCAACGCGGTATAGCCCCTCAACAACCTAGCAAACGGCAGCATACAATTAGTCACGAAAATATTAAAGACTCGTATCGCTGCCAAAAGTACAGAAAAGCTATCTCAGTTTTTTTACCGTTTTATTTTGAACAGTTCTATCCGGATAAAACAAAGTTGTTGCTTTTATGGGTAGGCATACGGCTGGGTCGTGTCCTCTTTAATCGTTACGATTTGGTTGACAGTTTGCATACTCAGTTCACATGAATAATTGGTTTGGGCAACAATGGATCGGTAGCGAGATAACCAATAGCAAAGCATCGTTGCTGATATCGCCTGATCAAACTCATGAAAAAACGAAAGAGCTAGCCAGCTGTCAAATAAGCTATTCGATTCTTTTTAACGCTATTTCACCCCTGATTGGCTATGGCTACACCGGGCGATTCAAAGCGTTAGGTCTTTTTGTAGGAAGCAGCCTGATTGTACTCGTGGCGCTCTTACAGGCAGGCGATACGCTCAATCTAAACAAGAAAACGGTTCGACTGGTTTTAGGGATAGGGACGGCCACTGTCGCAGCAGCTGATAATAGCCGCGCTATTTTAGCAGCCAGAAAACAATTAGCTGAAGAATAGAAAACAGCAGAAATTAGGGAACAACCGTTTCGGTTGTTCCCTAATTTCTGCTGTTTTTAACTGACTCTACACATCATCGCTCTGTCTCTATCATGCTTTTGCAGTCACTATCAACCAACCCTGTTTACGTTCTTCGCTTTATTGTCATTATCATCATTTCTATCACGCTGCATGAGCTAGGGCATGGGGCAGCCGCTATTTATCAGGGAGATCAAACACCCGTTGAGTCAGGTCATATGACTTGGAATCCGGTGGTGCATATGGGCTGGCCATCTTTGATTATGCTGTGTTTGATGGGCATGGCTTGGGGACAAATGCCTGTTCGACCTCAGCGTTTTAGAGATGGCGGTGTAGGGCATATGATGGTTGCTGCAGCAGGTCCCATGACTAATTTTGCGATCGCAGCAGTCTGCATCATTGTCATTCATCTATTTTCCGAGTGGTATGCCGTGCCAATCAGCCTAGAGTTCTTTTATCTAGCAGCTAATATCAATGTTGGGCTAGGCCTTTTCAACTTACTGCCTATTCCTCCTCTAGATGGATTTACCGTCTTCAGCGAGCTATTTCCAAGCTTTAAAGGTATTCGCAATCATCCGGCGGCAACCGCCTGTCTTTTAATTCTATTTGTAACAGGTAGCCTACAAATCATTTGGATGGCTGCAGACTTCATTGTATTAGGCCTAACGCCAAGCATCATTAGCTAACAGTTTTAGCTCACAGCATTAGCGAGCAGTTTTATGATTAGCGCAGTGGTAACAACAATAAAGAGAGGTTTAATCAGCTGCGCCCCTCGCTTTGTAGCAAATGTTGCGCCCACATAAGCGCCTAGTCCAACGCCAAAGGCACCTGCGGCACCCTTCGTATAATCAATATTGCCAGAGGCTGCAAAAGTAATCAGCGCCGTCAGGTTTGTCATTAGATTGAGGACCTTTGTTGTCCCAGTTCCTTTCAAAAAGTCTAACGACCATAACGAGAGTAGAACAAATACCAAGAAAACGCCGGTACCTGGACCAAAGAAACCGTCGTGAAAGCCAATCACAAACCCAGCCAGCAAACCCACAGCAATACGCCACAAAGAATGTGGATCTCTAGGCTTTGCATTCGAAGTGGCCTCCACAGGAATAGGCGTCATTCCAAGGTTGGGATTGAAAACAACAAATAGCGTAATCGCAACCATTAAAACAATCACAATGGGTTCTGCCCAGGTAGTGGGGAGCCGATCAATGCTGCGACTTCCTAACGCAGCACCCATAATGGCAGGTATGCCCATGGCCACACAGGCCAGCCAGTTTACTTGACCCGAAAACGCAAATTTTAGAGAGCTAGTGAGTGCGCCAAAGGTGCCGCAAAGTTTATTGGTCGCGATCGCATTTCCCACAGGCAACCCCGTAAATAAAAGCCCTGGCAGCATAATCAACCCACCCCCACCAGCGATCGCATCGACAAAGCCGGCCACCAACCCCACCCCAAAGACAACCCACAAAATCATGCACTTTTCCTTCCTGCCATGGCAGGAGATAAGTAACTTATTTTATACAACGCTATCAGTAAGCTTGCGGAACTCTTTCACCCCCTAAAAATCAAAAAAATCGATGGGCACACTATGGCTGTATGAATGCACTCGTCTACCAAATACATGGCACCGCAGCAGCGCCTCAAGAAATTTGTCCTTAAAAAAGAGATGGCCCTCATTACAGAAGTGATTGAGGGGCTTGGTGGTCATCTATGCATCCAGGACGAAGATGGCAAATATCTACTTGGCAAAGCGCCAGACGGGACAGCGCAGCCTCAGGAAACGACCGAGCACAGAGCTGCCATTACGCTAGAGGAAGACATCATCGGCTGGGTCAGCGGCGGTGAAACAGACGAGAGCCCAAAGACCAGTAATCAGACCAGCGGCCAGACCAATAGCCAGACCAATAGCCAGACCAGTAGCAAGGCCCATACGGCCGCAAAGCTGCTATCTAGACTCGCCAGCCGAGAGCTAGAAAAAAGAACCCTCACCAAAGAGCTGCTGGGTAAATACAAAGAACTCACGCTGCTATTTCGACTGTCAGAACAGATTGTAGAAACGCTCGATATCGACCAGATCGCAGCATTAGTCTTGGACGAGGCGAGACAGGTATTGCCCTCTAGTGGTGGCATGCTCATGCTGTTAAGCGAGACGACCAAAGTCCTAGAACAGATTGCAGCTTTTCAAACCAATCCTGCAGATGAGCAACCTTCTTCGCCAATCAAATTAGGACAGGGGCTGCTAGGCAAGATTATTGCGACCAATCGTGGGGAAATTGTTGACAATGTGATCAACGACGAGCGCTATGTAGCTGCAGAAGCGGCCGAGCAAGGCTATGCCTGTCATACGCTTATTTGTGTACCGCTAAAGATCAAAGATAGGCTGATTGGCGCGATCGCACTTTATCGCACCCAGCTAGATCCATACCGCGCAGAAGACTTCAAGCTACTGGCCACCCTGGGTGCCTATACAGCCAGCGTCATCAGCGTGCTCATGAACGAAAAACAGCTCAAAGAAAGCCGCCAAAATGAGCTGCTCTTTCAGCTAGCCGGACAAATTCGCCACTCGCTAAATCTCTCTGACACCTTACAAACTGCCGTCCAAAAAATTCAATCCGCCTTCCGTTCAGATCGCTGTTTCTTTTTGTGGCAGCGCAGCGCCGTCGAAACCAGCTTGCCCGGCGTTCTCAATCAGCAGCAATCGACCGACGCCCATATCGCCATTGTCAGCGAATCTAAAAACCCATCGCTGCCCACCATCACCGGCAGCTACGACATTGACGAGATTGGAGAAGACATTCTCAACCAAATCTACCAGCAGCAGGTCATCCAGATAGATGACGCCAGCCAGCTCCCCCACTCGCCCATCAAACTGTTTCTACAAGGCAACCAATGTGAAGCACTCTTGGCCTTTCCGATGATGACCCGCACAGGTCAGGTAGGTCTGCTGTGCTGTGCTACCAGTCAACCCCGCCATTGGGAACCCGATCAGGTAAAGCTGCTACAAACAGTCACCAACCAGCTCATCATTGCCATCGACCAGGCCGAGCTGTACGAAAAAAGTCAGAGCGCAGCCCGGTTAGCACAAGACAAGGCCCACGAGCTTCAAGCCGCCATTGGCGATCTCCAAGCCATGCAGCTAAAGCTGGTCCATACCGAAAAAATGTCTAGTCTGGGGCGCATGGTAGCAGGCATTGCCCATGAGATTAACAATCCAGTGACCTTCATCCACGGCAATCTGGGGCACCTCCATAGAGGCGTTACAGACCTACTCGATTTACTCGGTTGTTACACCGAAACATATCCAGAAGCGACTAAAGATATTAAAGAGATTACAGAAGACATTGATCTAGATTTCTTACAAGATGATTTGCCCAAACTGCTAGAGAGCATGAATACCGGCACGGCTCGTATTCAAGAGATCGTACTGTCCTTACAAAATTTTATCCGGCTCGACCAAGCCGACATGAAACCAGTCAACCTCCATGAAGGGTTAGACAGCGCCCTGCTACTGCTGCAGCATCGGTTCAACTCAAAAACACGGGGCAAAACTATCTGCCTTGTCAAAAATTACGGCAAGCTGCCTAAGGTCGAGTGCTACGCCAAACAGATTAATCAAGTCTTTATGAACTTGCTCAACAACGCACTCGACGCCCTCGAAAAGCCCACCAACGACCCGCCAACGATCACAATTACCACCAGGCTCGAAGATCAACAGGTCATCATTTGCATTGCAGATAACGGGCCGGGCATATCACCAAAAGCGAAAGAACACTTATTTGATCCCTTTTTCACGACCAAAGATGTGGGCCAAGGCAAAGGGCTCGGGCTGTCCATGAGTCATCAAATTGTGGTTGACCAACACAGGGGCCATATTGACTGCATTTCCACGGTAGGGCGAGGCACCGAATTGATTATCAAGCTGCCTTTGGCGCAGCCGCAGGAATCGATTGCACCCGTCGCCTTTGGTTCGACAGAAGTTAGACAGAAAGACCAACATCCCCCTTATCTCTAAAGCGTCTCGAGACGCTCTCTAGGATTAAACAGTCTCTTCCATTTTGGCAGGGGCGTCTTCCCTAAATTAGCAAATCAGGCAC
>JBCBKQ010000284.1:0-6952 GCA_038521595.1 Cyanobacteria bacterium J06627_28
CAAACTCAGTAAGCATTGGCTCCATAAGCGCTGAGTGAAAGGCGTGGGAAACCCTTAGCGGTGTGACTTGAATGTCTCTACTTTCTAAGTCACGCTTTAATGTGTCTAATGCTGTCAAAGTCCCAGAAACAACCGTATTATCAGGGCCGTTGATAGCCGCTAGCTCAACCCCGGACGGCAACAAGGGCAAAATCTGTTCTGGTGTAGACATTACAGCAAGCATTCCGCCACCTGTAGGTAACGCCTGCATCAGCCGTCCGCGAGCGACAACCAATTGAATAGCATCCGCTAGTGAAAAGATACCTGCTGTGCAGGCTACGGCATATTCTCCTATGCTATGGCCCAGCAAGACCTCGGGCTGAATACCCCAAGACTGCCAAAGCTGGGCAAGCGCGTATTGAATAGAAAATAAGGCTGGCTGTGTGTTTGCCGTCTGATGAATGGCGGCGGGAGATGGAGAAAGAGAAGAAGTGTTTGTTTGCGATCGCGGGTATAAAACACCCATTAGATCAATGCCTTCAGCGGCAAGCAACTGCCCGCAACGATCAAGCGCTTTGCGAAATGTCGGTTCTGTCTGATAGAGCTGCTGTCCCATGCCCACATACTGTGAGCCTTGTCCTGTAAATAGAAAAGCCAGCTTTCTAAGAGTTGCGTGAGACGCTGGCGAGATAGTGTTTTGAGAACTGCTTTGAGTCGCACTCTTTAAATACTCATCGAACTGTTTCTGGAGAAATGCCTTATCTGACGCGATGAAGCTGTGACGGTACTTAAAGTGCGATCGCCCAGTACTAGCAGAAAAACAAATGTCTGCCAGAGATGCTGCTGTCTGAGGAAGCCATTCGCTGTAGCGACGGATCAATTCGGTCAATGCGGCCTGACTACGAGCAGACAGTGTCAGTATGTTCTGCTGACGACCTAGAACAATTAGTGATTCATCGCCTGAGCCTGCCACGAAGTCTTCAGGCAACTCAGGCTCTTCTGTGACCTCTTCAATGATTAAATGCACATTTGTCCCGCTCATGCCAAAGCCACTAATGCCAGCGCGCTTGGGGTCTTTTGATGTCTCTATTTCAGCGGTTGGCCAAGGCGTGAGCCGCTGCGGAATTTGAATCGCGAGCTTCTCCCAAGGGATATGAGGATTTGGTTTGTTGAAGTGCAAATGAGGGGGAATCTGGCCGTGCTGAATTGAGAGAATCACTTTAATCAGGCCAGCAACACCAGCCGCAGATTCTAAGTGACCAAAGTTTGTTTTGACAGAGCCAACGTACAGGGGATTGGGCCGCTGCTTGGCTTGTTCTTCGCCGTTCGCCTCAGCATTTTTGTCAATGTTTTGAGAAATATTCGCTCCACTATCAGCGCTGCTCAGCGCACGATTTAAAGCCAAAAGCTCAATGGGATCTCCTAAGGCAGTTCCTGTGCCATGGGCTTCTACGTAGTGAATTTGCTCGCCCGAGAGGTCGGCATTGGCCAGCGCCTGCCGGATAACTGCGGTTTGAGCCGTTCCACTGGGCGCTGTTAAACCATTGCTGTGACCGTCATGATTCACCGCAGAGCCTTTGACAAGGGCGAGAATGTTGTCTTGATTTGCGATCGCATCTGAAAGTCGCTTGAGCACCACCATGCCACAACCTTCACCACGGCCATAGCCATTGGCGGCTGCATCGAATGTCTTACAGCGGCCATCGGGCGCAAGCGCCTTCAGCTTACAAAAGCCAATAGATACCTCCGGTGACAGCATTAAGTTGACGCCCCCTGCCAGGGCCATACTTGATTCACCTCGTCGGAGGCTTTGACAGGCCAAATGTACCGCCAGCAGCGATGACGAACAGGTCGTATCTAGCTGCATCGTCGGCCCTTGAAAACCAAAGGTGTAGGCGATGCGCCCAGCGGCAATGCTGCGAGTATTGCCCAAGCTACTAAAGGCATCAATCCGGCTAAAATCACCTGAGTGAAGGCTGCGCTGAGCGTAGTCATCAAAGCATAAGCCGATGAACACACCGGTCGCTGTCCCCTGCAAATCGAAAGCAGGGAGGCCCGCGTTTTCTAAAGCGGTATAGCTGACTTCTAAGAGCAGGCGTTGCTGTGGATCTAGCTGATGCGCTTCGCGGGGAGAAATACCAAAAAAGCGTGGGTCAAACTGGTCAACGTCATCGATAAAGCTGCCATAGCGGGTGTACATTTTTCCGGCTACATTAGGGTCACTATCGTAGTGGGTGTCCACATCCCACCGGGCTTTGGGCACTTCTGAAACAACATCTGTGCCATTGCGCAGCAGTTCCCAATATTGTTCAGGGCTATTTGCACTCCCTGGAAAACGGCAGGCCATACCGACAATGGCAATGGGCTCAGTTTTTTGTTGTTCTAAATGGTCAACTTGCTGGCGCAGCTTGCGAATCTGTACCGTAGCTTCTTGCAAAAGATCACGATAGTTAGCAGGCGTTGCCTCCGAAGAATCTGAGGTTTTTTGATTGCCATAGCGATTACGTATAGGCAATGAGTTCGGCAGTGAATTCGTCATAAGTTATGCCCCCTTGCCAAGGCCAGCTCAGCTGACAGGGCACTGGCAAGTTCATCATCGGTTAGAGATGCCAGCGCAGCTGTACCTTCTTCGGCTTTCATTGTTTCGGCTTTAAGTCGACGAGGAGACTGTTGACGATTAACCCTGTGGGCTAAGTGCTTCGCTAAGGCCGTAATCGTGGGGAAATTCCAGGCTAGCGTTGCTTCCAATGGCTCAGCTAGCCCTAAATGTTGACCCAAGTCATCTGCAAGCTCGACTGCCATTACAGAATCTAGGCCGTAGTCTACAAACGTCTGCTCAGGATCAATCACGGCGAGCTCAACAGATAATCTGTCAGCGATCCAAGCCACCATCCACTGAGTGAGCGACTTTTCAGATGCGGCCGGAGAAGATGAACGATTTGTTTCTGCCGTTCTCTCTAGGATGATCTGTTTAGCGACCTTATCAGCCACATCGGTTCTCTTCTCTGCCTGCCTACTTTCGCTGAAGACAGATGACAAAGGATGCAACAATGTATCGAGTTCAGCGGCAGCTATTTGTGAATCCACCTCACCGATACTGTCCTGGCAGGATTGAATC
Organism: Cyanobacteria bacterium J06627_28; assembly: GCA_038521595.1. Taxonomy (GTDB): domain Bacteria; phylum Cyanobacteriota; class Cyanobacteriia; order Phormidesmidales; family Phormidesmidaceae; genus Phormidesmis. The sequence goes on from JBCBKQ010000284.1 coordinate 3,098, forward strand.
CAATCAACTGCCGCCCTTTCGCCAAAGGCTATGTTGTCATACGGGTCAGCTGCTAGTGCCTGTGCAATCTGTTGTTCAAACTGTTGCTGTCCCCAATCACAGGTTTCCTGCGGAGCATTGGCTCCTTTGAGTGCAACCAGTGCGATCGCCCATGCGCTGACTTGCCCAATGTCATAGTGAGCCTGGTAGCGTGCCTTCATCCCATTAGAAGCCTCAGTCACTTGCTCAAGCGACTGAGCTTGGATTGAACTGGCTGCTTCAAACAGAGTCTTGCCGACTGCTGCTGCTGCATGATTTTTCAGAGAGTTGATAAAGGCCTTTAGCTGACTAGTTTGCCCGCTGATACGAGCGCCCAAATGCATCGAAATGGTCTCTGTCGGCCCCTCAAAGATTCTCAGCACTCTGGCATCTCGCATCATCTGCGGAGCCAGGTTGGTCTCTATATAGCCCCGCCCGCCGAGCGCCTGCATTAAATAATCTGTTGCCTTCCAGTACAGCTCAGGCGCCATGATTTTACAGGTGGCGTAGAGTTCTTCCGGCACAGGCAAGTTAGCATCTAGACGAGTCGAAATCAGCTCTACTAGGCTTTCGACAGTGATGGTGGCATGCCGTAACCAGCTCAGCCGTGTGAGCAATACCGGATTGTTGATGAGCTTACCTGTAGAAATATGCCGCCGCTGGCCGTATCGCACCATCAGCTGCGCGCAACGCTTCATACCACCGACGCAGGCAGCTGCAATGGCCAAGCGCCCGTAGCGCATAGCGTCTTGAGCGACGCTCATTCCTTCACCGTCAGCGCCTAGCTGCTGTTGCTTATCGACAGGAACCTCTTCTAGAATGACCGTGTTTTGAACCATGCCGCGCATACCCATGGTGAGTGCTTCTGCACCTTGTCTTAGGCCGGGCGATTGGCTATCAACAGCAAAGCCGGTTATCCCTAAAGGATTTCCATCAGCATCTACCTGTTGAACAAACACATTGATAATGCCAGCCCAAGCTGCAGACCCGCTCCAAATCTTCTCTCCTTCCAGACACCAACCTGTTTCTATAGGCATTGCTTGAGCGCTCATACCTACCGGATGAGACCCTGCGACAGCTTCAGTCAGGGCGAAAGCTGCTAGCTCGCGTCCGCTGGCCAAAAGCGGCAGCCACTTTTCTTTTATCTGATCTGAGCCATAGTTCAAAATTGGACGAATGCCTAGCACATTGTTGAGCCCGACAAATAGTGCCAAGGTCAAATCGATAGCGCCCAGCTGCTGCAAGATTTTCAGCATAGACTGATGGCCAAGGCCCAAGCCCCCATAGGTCTTTGGAACCTGCATACCCAGCAACCCCTGATTGCCAAAGGCTAGAACCACATCAGGCGAGAGGCAACGTCTTTCATCCATTTGGCGAGAGTTAATCCGCTCTCTCGCCGCTTTTCTGAGCCACTGAATCAGCTCGTCTACGACTTGCTGTTCGGCCTGTAGTTCTGCTTCTGGCATCCCAAATGATCCATGGGAGAGTGCTGTCCACTGGGCCAAGACATCCCAATGTGCAGACTCATTTGGTAAACGCGCAAGACTGTGGTCAGGCTGAGCGTTGTTCGACTGGGAGAGCGATCGCACAAACAGCTGCCTGCATCGCTGCCGTTGAATCTTGCCGCTAGTGGTACGGGGAATCTGGCCTGGCTTGAGTAAAACAATGCCAGCTACAGGCAGGGAAAAAGATTGAGAAATCGCAGCGCGAACAGCAGCAAAAATATTTGCTACTGACAGCCCCTGCCTTCGCAGCGATCGCACCGCAGCCCGAGTCACTTCCTGAGCGACGATCAACTTTTCTTCGCCGTCATCTCCGGTGACGCTAAAAGCAGCATTAACCACGGCTAAAGCGGGATGAGCCGCTACAGAATGGCTTTCAATGTCTTGAGGATAATAGTTGCGTCCACGAATGATAATGATCTCTTTCAAGCGCCCGGTGATAAACAACTCCCCGTCGTGAACAAAGCCGAGATCACCCGTCCGTAAAAACTGAGTGGAAGTATCGTCTTGGAGTGTCGCTGAGAAGGTTGTTTGGGTTTCTTTTGGCCGATTCCAGTAGCCTGCGGTGACGCTTTTGCCTGCCAGCCAAATTTCACCAATATCTGCGCGATCACAAACAGCTCTCGTCTCTGGATTTACAATTTTAAGCTGATAATTTACAGCCTGCCCGCAGCTTACAAGCTGAGTCGTTTCGCCCTCTTGGTTAGCCTCATCAACCTCATTTTTAACTGGCCTCACCCGATTTTCTAGAAGTGCCTGACGATCTAACAAAAGTTTCGTAGGTGCTCTTTTATGGTTACCCCCCGAAACAAACAGAGTCGATTCGGCTAGGCCATAACACGGATAAAAAGCAGATGACTGGAAACCGCATTCAGAAAAGACTTCACAAAAGTGAGAAAGCGTCTTTGTCCGTACCGGTTCAGCTCCGGCAAATGCCACCGTCCAAGTGGTTAAATCCAGCGATGCCAAAACCTTAGACGAAACTTTGTTGACGCAGTAGTCATAGGCAAAATTAGGCCCGCCACTCGTTGTCGCACTAAAATGACTGATAGCTTCTAACCATCTGACAGGGCGCCTCAAAAACGAAGCAGGCGACATTAGCGTGACCGGGTAGCCCCCATACAGCGGCTGCAAGATGCCGCCAATGAGTCCCATATCATGATGTGGCGGCAGCCAGATAACGCATCGCGTTTGCTCAGAATGACCAAAGGCCCGCTGAATCTGCTGCAAATTAGAGGCCAAGTTAGCGTGGGTAACTTTCACCCCTTTCGGCTGACTCGTCGAGCCAGAGGTGTACTGCAAGAAGGCTACCACATCCCTAACTTTCTGTTGCTGGCTTAGCAGCGCCAACAGAGCCTGCGACTCTTCTGCGTTTCCCCGCTGGGCCCCATGGCTTGAGCGACTCTGCTGCTGAACTAACAACTTTGGATCAAGGTCTACTTCATAACGGCTTTCAACATCTGTCACCAACCAACAGAAAGCAAGACTGTCTGCCATACAGCGTTCTGTCATATGAGTCGATGACTTAACTAGTTTCTCTACCTTTTCTCTCAATGATTGACTAGTCAAAACACCGTTGATGTCGGCATCAGTCAGAACGTGCTGCCACCTGGAGAAACTCTCATGCCGTCGCGGCGGTGGCACAGGAATCGCTACAGCACCTGCCGCCAAACATCCCAGGAATGCTGCAACAAAGTCTAGCCCTGGGTGATACACCACCAACACCCGCTTTGCGACGGGCTGCCCATCAAAGGCTGCCAATAAAGATGCTGCCACCTGAACCACCTTGCGGAAAAGCTCTTGATAAGTCCAAACTGCCACAGCAGACTCTGCAACTGAAACAGGCTGATCCAACAAAAACTGATAGGCAATCCGCTCAGGCTGATTAGCTGCGCGCCAATATAACCGCTCTAGCAATGTCTCCTCAGTAACTTCAGACACTTGTGAAAACAGAGATTCAACAGCGGGCGTATTCACTTGTTGATGTTTACTAAGACGATTCACGAACGTACCAGTGGCAGAAGTCCCATACATACAGTGCTAAATAGCCAAAAGCTGACAGCCTACTAGCCACCTCCATGACAAGGATGGCTGGATTTCTTGTCAGTACCCGACAGGCTAAGTATCCGACAGGCTAAGTGTGCTCTGCTTATTGGAAACCATTTTCATTATGTACCGACTTAATTATAAAACGACTTTATAACTTTTTCAGTGATAATTCTGTGCGGGGAAGCGTCCATAAACATTTGAGTTACTCAGAATTATCACTGAAAAAGTTATAAAGTCGTTTTATAATTAAGTCGGTACATAATGAAAATGGTTTCCAATAAGCAGA
>JBCBKQ010000285.1:0-6924 GCA_038521595.1 Cyanobacteria bacterium J06627_28
CGCCAAAAGTGGATTGTCTTGTTGAGCGTTACAGTAAGCGCATCACCACAACATCGCTATTTCGAGTTTTACTTCAAGCTTCATTCGGGCCAGCTTGCTTCGATGACCTCGGTGACATCTTCGGCAGATTCACCTACCGCAAAATCAACCACCCCAGACCAAAAAGTGCCGGTGCCCACAGCGCCTGGCATCATGTCTGAGCCGTCAAACCGAATTGTTTCTGCATCCGCTAAAATCTGCGCGATTTTTTGGCTCACTGGGTCAGGATAGGCCTCTGCACCCACGCTCTTGTGAGGAGAGATAAAGCCGCCGAGGCCAGCCCAAATTTCATGGGGTGTCGGTGTTGCCAAGTATTCCATCAGCTGACGCGCTGCGGGCGTATCGTTAAACATGCCAAAGGCATCGCCCGATACGAGAATAGGCGTGCCGTACTGCGAATTAATTTCCGGCAGCGCAAAGACGTCGTAATCGCTGCCAGGTGACTTTTCTTCGGGGAGGAAGGTGGCGATAAAGTTTGCCTGCCGGTGCATATAGCAGCTAGGCGGATCGTTAAAAAGACCTTTGGGAGAGTCGCCAAAGGGCGTGCTGACTGCGCCGACTGCGCCCCCGTTAACGTATTTGGGATTGAGTAGTACCTTGCCAAATTCGTTGAAAGCAGCCTGAACTTCTGGCGCGTTAAACGGAATCTCGTTGTTGACCCACTGGTCGTATTTTTCGGGGCCAGCGGTGCGTAGCATAATGTCTTCGACCCAGTCGGTACCGGGCCAGCCGGTGGCATCGCCGCTCTCTAGCCCTAGACACCAGGGCGTAGTGCCGTCTGCGGCCATTTTATCGCTCAGATCGTTGAGTTCTTTCCAGGTCGTCGGAATTTCGTAGCCTTTGGCTTTAAAGGCAGCAGGCTGATACCAAACGAGACTTTTGACCGAGGCGCGGTACCAAATGGCATAGGCTTCGTCGTCTACGGTTCCTAGATCTAGCCAAGTGTCTGGATAGGCCGCTTCTAGGGTGGCGCTATCGATAAAGCTGCTGAGCGGAATCAGCTGACCGGCCTTGGCAAAGTCAGTCATGAGGCCCGGCTGTGGAAACATGGCCAAATCTGGTGCATCGCCAGACTCTACGCGTACGGGCAGCAGTGTGGCAAAGGCATCGGTGCCTTCGTACACCACCTCAATGCCAGTTTCTTCTTCGAAGGGGGCAAGGGCTGCTTCGAGCTTTTCCTGCTGCTCGCCAACGACGACGCCCAAAATAGTTACTGTGTTGGCTTCAGTCTCAGGATCTGCCGAGCCACCACATCCAGATAGGACGAGGGATGAAACTGTAAGAGCTGCCGCGAGCGGTAAGCCAATGGGCAAACGGGTGATGTGGGTGAGCTTTTGGATGAGCTGGGATGTCATAGGAAATATGTTAAAGAGGGCTGGGCGATGCGATCGCCCAAGCAGGTCAGTAAAAGTTCTTTAGATATAACGCTTATCGTGGGCAATCTCAAACTGCTCTGGTTATTTATTTTAGCCGGCTATTCAGGCCATTTATTCAGGCCAGCTATCGTCGATAGCTTTAGTGACCTCTTCTGCGGATTGCCCTTGGGTAAAGTCCACCATGCCCGTCCAAAAGGTGCCTGCGCCAACTGAGCTAGGCATAACATCTGAGCCGTCAAAACGAATGACCTCGGCATCGCTTAAAATTTGGGCGACTTTTTGGCTGACAAGGTCTGGATAGGCTTCGAGGCTGACGTCTTGATGGGGCGAGATAAAGCCACCGAGGGCTGCCCAAGCTTCGTGGGGTGCTGGTGTCGTGAAGTATTCCATCAGCTGGCGGGCTTCTGGCGTGTCGTTAAACATGACAAAGGCGTCACCGGCCACTAAGAGCGGCGTGCCAAATCTTTCGTCAATGGCAGGCAGCGGGAAGACGTCAACATCTATGCGAGCTTCGACCTCGGGCGGGAAAAAAGCGGCGATGAAGTTGCCTTGTTTGTGAAGATAGCAGCCGGGCGGATCTTGAAAGAGTGGATCGGCGGCTTCTCTAAAGGGAATAGTAGCTGTGCTAGCGGCTCCGCCCTTGACGTAGCCCTCTTTTAGTACAACCTTTTGAAAGGTGTTGAATGCTTGGAGCACGGGCTCTGACTGAAAAGTGATTTGATGGTTTATCCACTGCCGGTAGGCTTCGGGGCCGCTGGTACGCAGTATCAAGTCTTCTATCCAATCGGTGCCGGGCCATCCGGTGGCGGGGCCGCTTTCTAAACCCAGGCACCAAGGCGTACCACCGTCAGCCACGATTTGATCGCTGAGGGCAATTAGCTGCTCCCAGGTGCGAGGAATGTCATAACCTTGGCGTTCAAAGGCTGCGGGGTTGTACCAAACTAAGCTTTTGACTGAGGCTCGGTACCAAACGGCATAGATTTCATCATCCACAGTGGCCAAATCTAGCCAGGTGTCGGCATATGCTTTGTTGAGATCGGTGGCTTCTAAAAAAGTGGAGAGGGGCGCGATCACATCGGCATCAGCAAAGGTTTTGATCAGCGTTGGCTGGGGCAATAGGGCCATATCAGGTGCGTTCCCAGCGTCAACGCGAGCGATCAAGCCGTTGGCAATGTCATCAACAAATTCATAGACCACATCAATGCCGGTTTCTTCTTCAAACGGTGCGATCGCAGCTTCTAACTGGGCCTGCGGCTCACTGCCTAATGAGCTGGCGACAGTGACCGTTTTAGCGGGGGCTTCTACCTGTGGTGCTTGGGTTGCACAGCCTGACAATAGACCTAGTAAAGACAGCTGAATGGCAGAGTACAGGTGAAGGTTTGGCATTAGTTCGTAGAAGAAGCGATAAAATAGGTCAGTACTGTTAGGTCAGTACTATTAGTTAGTGAAAATAGTTAGTGAAAAGCTTCCTTGTAGGCTGATTTTACGTGATCGGCACAATAGTTCTGTTGTCTCGGTCAGTTTTATTGGCTTGGTTCAATGGTTTTGTAGCGGCCTGATGAGTTTTTTGATGTGATGCCTCAGCTAGAACTTTTTCCTTCGACCGGGCCTTCAAAGAAAAGTGTTTCAAAAAAGAAGCTTTCAAAGAAGGGATTCGCGCCAGAAACGAATGCTGTAGAGCCAGCGTTGCCGCCCTACAGCGTTAGAGAGAGTGCAAGGGCAAAGCATGTCTCTATTAAAATTTCGGTGGTGGGAGAGGTGGAAATTGTGGTGCCGCCTCAGTTTGATCATGCCAAGCTGCCCGATATTTTAGAGCGGCGACGGGCTTGGATTAATAAGACGCGATCGCGATTGTTGCGCGATCGCGCCCAAACGTCAGAAGACTGGCAAATCGAAAAACCCGAAACCATTCACTTTCGCTACCACTCAGACGACATAGACGAGTGCAACACAGATGCCAAAGAAATAGAATCTTGGTCAGTGACCTACCAGCAAACCTCAGGCAACAAGACCCTCTGCGTACCCGGCCTCAACCGTCACCTGACCCTCAGCGGCAACACAGACAATTTGCAAACCTGCCAAGCCGTCCTACGCAAGTGGCTCGCTCACAAAGCTCACAGAGAGCTAGCACCCTGGCTGCGGCAGCTGGGCTTTGAGCTAGACTTACCCTGCCATCGCATTTCGGTACGCGGCCAAAAAACGCGCTGGGCCAGCTGCTCTAGCCACAAGGATATTAGTCTTAACTTCAAGCTACTCTTTTTACCCCGTCCGCTGGTGCATTACGTCCTGGTGCACGAGCTATGCCACACAGTGCACATGAATCATTCTGCTAAGTTTTGGAATCTGGTCGGTGAAAAGCAGCCAGACTATCAGTGGCGACGCAATGAGCTAAAGACGGCTTGGCGCTATGTGCCTCGCTGGGTAGAGACTAAGTGACGTCTGGTATGACACCCGAGCTGACTCCCCATGGCGGCTATCACTGGCGCGGTCAATCTACCCGCTTTTTTGAGGGATGGTACTTTCGGCTGACGCTGCCTGAGATTGCCCAGTCGTTTGCCTTTATGTATTCCATTGACGATCCGGCGGGTGGTCAGCCCCATAGTGGTGGGGCAGCGCAGATTTTGGGGCCAGATGAAGCGTATTGTTGTCGGACGTTTCCAGAGGTCGGGAAGTTTTGGGCGCGATCGCACACCCTGGCCTTCGGTCATCACCGCACCGCCAGCCTCAAGAAAGCTGGGCCTTGCCCATCACAGGACTTTATTCAAACCGTCACAGAAGGCTATCAAATCCAAAATCATCACCATCAGGGGAGACTGCTCACCCCAGCGGGCGATGTGCAGGCAGAGTGGGACTTTACCATTACCCCACAGGTGAGCTGGGGGCAGCCAACGGCTAAATCGACCGCTGGCTGGCTCTCTTACCTACCCGTCTTTGAGCCTGGCTGGCAGGTGCTCATGGCTCATGGCCACGCTGCGGGCTGGATCATTTGGCAGGGCACTCACTACACCTTTGACCATGCCCCTGCCTACGCAGAGAAAAACTGGGGCGGAGCGTTTCCCTCCAAATGGTTTTGGCTACAGTGCAATGCGTTTCCCTCAGCACCGGATTTAAGCATCACAGCAGTAGGCGGCATTCGCGATGTACTCACCTGGCAAGAAGACGTAGGGCTGATCGGCATTCATTATCAAGGCCGCTTCTACGAATTTTTCTCAAGAAAAAATGCGCTTACCTGGCAGGTTGACCCCTGGGGGTATTGGCAGCTCACAGCCAATGATTACCGCTACCGAGTGCAGATTACCGGAAAGGCTAACGATGAGGGGGCTTTAGTGCGCGTACCTACTCACGATGGTTTGCAGTGGCTGTGCCGTGATACAACCCACGGAAATCTGCGCGTTCAGCTGTGGACTCACTCAGGTGAGGTTGTCATTGATGCGACGAGCCAGCTAGCAGGGCTTGAAGTAGGGGGCAGTCCTTGGTTGGTGCAGTGGAACTTTGTTAATGACCCATAAGCGATGAGTCTAAATCAGAAAAAGGCTTGCTATAGTACTCTATAGCTTCTGTCGAGTAGCTTTTGCCGCTTGATGATGGCTTCCCTGGGGCTGTGGCTCAGCTGGATAGAGCAACCGCCTCCTAAGCGGTAGGTCGCGCGTTCAAATCGCGCCAGCCCCGTTGGTTTCAGCGATTTTCCTGGCTCGACAAAACTGGGCTATAAATCGCTGAAACCTCCATTCCCTCAACACATTGAGTGAAACATATGGGACATCAAAAGGAGTTGCCAAAAAAATCTATAAGAATGCTCCATTGGTACTGAATGGCAATGTGCGATCGCACCTCTTACATCTGCCTACTTAAATCAGCCCTATTCCCCTATAGAACCGCCTCTATAATCAGAATGAACCCTCCGCTCATTCAACCTACAATATGATTTTGCCTACTCTACCCAAGCTCGAAAAGCTAACTGACGCTTTACCGATGGATGGAGCGGTTCGCATTGAACTAGAAGAGGGCATTCCCATTTTCCGCGTATCCAGCGCAGTACAATCTCGAATTGAAGAGCTGCTATTTAAGCAAAAAGAAAGCCCGCTCGCGCAGGAAGAGGAGCAAGAGCTAGATAGCTACGAAGAAATTGATGACTACCTAAGTTTCATAAACCGAACGGTGCGAAACCTCTTTATTCTTAAGTCTCAACAGGCATCTTAGCCAATGCCTCGCAGCAAAATTTCTGACATTATTCAGGCCCAAGTGCGTCGCAGGGCTGACCATTTGTGTGAATATTGCCATGCTTCAGAGAAGTGGCAGTACGTTCGCTTTACTGTAGATCACATTGTTCCGTTAGCTTTAGGTGGTAGCAACGAGCCAAATAACTTGGCGTTGGCCTGTTTTCATTGCAATCGCCGTAAATCGAATCACATCACAGGCATTGATCCAGAATCTAGCCAGGAAGTCCCCCTTTTCAATCCTCGTTGTGATCAGTGGGCCGCTCATTGCATTTGGTCATCAGATGGGCTGCGCATCATGGGGGTAACGCCCATGGGACGAGCTACGATTGCCACCCTCGACCTCAATCGAGAGCGCGTCATCAATATCCGTGCAGCTGATCGAGAGATTAATCGACATCCACCAGATGGCGACCCTATCCAATCTGCATAGGCTTAATAGCTGCAAGCTGCCCAGAAGATAAGCGTTGAACAGCAGTTTTACTAGGTCACTTGCAGAAAGGCGGCGCCCTGTTGTTGCCAAACGGTCTCGCCTTCTAAGCGCTAGGCTATGTGTTCAGCGCTAGGTTATGTGTTCGAATCGCGCCAGCCCCGTTTTTGTTGATTTGTTTAAGCAAAATCTCTATACGACTTGATAGCCGTACAGAGATTTTGTTCGAGATGCTCGTGATGGCTTGTTCTGCTAGTTTTGACCTTAAGCAGTTTGTGCAAGTTCTACTTTATACAGATGAGAGGTTTGAATCTGCGCTTTAGATGGTCTGTTGCTTCGAGTTTGTGAGACGACTCTCAACATCAGTGTTTCGATGGTTTGCCACTGGCGAGAGGAAACTTTTTGTGAAAGCTCATCGAGTAGCTGTCCATCGTGGCAGTAGATGAGTTTGATGATGGCTGTGACCAACGCTGGCATAATGTCTTCAGCTTTTTTGTCTTCTTCGATGCTTTGGATGGCATCTGCTAAGCCGATGACTAACGGATAGAGGGGCATGGCCTCTAAGCTTTGTTGTGCCAGGCTGTGAATATTGTGAGTGGCTGGAAATAAGTGAGTGAGTTGGATGAGAGTATAGACTGCGCGAGGCCCAAATTTTGGTAGGAGTGTGGCTAGCTGCTCGCGGGTTTGTTGTTGTTCTGTTGTGATAAATAGATGACAGGCAAAACCAAACAACAGATCAGCGTTCCACGTTTCAAGCTTTTCTGTTAGGCCTTCGACTTCTCCAAGATGAATGATGCGTGTAAGGTCGTCTGCTTGGAGTGTGTGCTGACGGTGAAATTCGATCCCATAAGCATCAGATAGC
>JBCBKQ010000286.1:0-6905 GCA_038521595.1 Cyanobacteria bacterium J06627_28
CACAATGCCATTCAAATGCCGTTCGTAGTTACGAAATAGTTGCGAAATAGTTCGCTAGTTCAGCGAACAATGTCTGATTTGTAACGCTATAAATCAAACATTGTTCACACAAAAGATAAGCTATAAAATGTCCTTCTTAAAAGACAGATTGGAAGGCAACGCAACGATGAGCCCTGTTGAGAGTGGTTATTTATACAAGCGGGGCCTATGTTGCCAGCCCATGAGCTCGGCACAAATCGAACGCAACAAATCAGACCATACGGAGCCGAGCGCTACTGAATTTCTATGCCAATACGCCTCCACCCAAAAGCTCTAAAATAAAAAGCTCCTCTGCGCTTTTCCCCTTCTCCCGATTCCCAAATGCTCCCCACCATTCAAAAGCTTGCCGATAAGCTCACCCCGCGCCTCATTGAAATTCGCCGTCACATCCACGCCCATCCAGAACTCAGCGGCCAGGAATACAAAACTGCTGCCTATGTCTCGGGTGTTCTTTCCTCCTGCGGCTATCAGGTGCAAGAAATGGTGGGCAAAACAGGCGTTGTCGCTGAGCTAAAGGGCAAAGCCTCTCCTCAACAAGACGTTTTGGCCATTCGCACAGACATGGACGCGCTTCCCATCGTTGAAAAGGTAGATCTGCCCTTCGCCTCCAAAAGTCCTGGCATTATGCACGCCTGCGGTCACGATGTTCACACCACCGTCGGCCTAGGCACCGCCATGATTTTGTCTGAACTCGCCCAGGTAGAGGAAGCGCCCTTCCCCAGCACCACCCGTTTCCTCTTTCAGCCTGCCGAAGAAACCGCCCAGGGCGCAAAGTGGATGATTGAAGACGGTGTCATGAAAGATGTCGCCGCTATTTTGGGCATTCACACTTTTCCCAGCATTCCGGCAGGTGTCATTGGCCTACGCCGAGGTGCCCTCACCGCCGCTGCTGACGATCTCGAAATCATTATCGCTGGAGAGTCTGGCCATGGCGCTCGTCCACATCAGGCCACCGATGCCATTTGGATAGCCGCCCAGGTCATCACCCAGCTGCAGCAGGCCATCAGTCGCACCATCAATCCACTACATCCCGCTGTCATCACCATTGGCCAAATCTCTGGTGGCCGGGCCTCCAACGTTATTGCTGACAAAGTTCGTCTGACCGGCACTGTGCGATCGCTCCATGCAGACACCCACGCCATGCTCCCAGACTGGATTGAAAAAATCGTCACCCAGGTCTGCGAGCTTCACGGCGCTACTTGCCGCGTCGACTACACCCGCCGCTGCACCTCCGTCATGAACGACGAAAAGCTAACGCGCCTAGTCGCAGACTGCGCCACCGAAGCTCTAGGGCGCGATCGCATTCAATGGATAGCTGATGCCTCCATGGGCGCAGAAGACTTTGCAAACTATACAGATCTTGCCCCTGGCACCATGTTTCGCCTAGGCGTTGGCTTCCCAGATCGTCAAAACCATCCCCTCCATCACTCCCAGTTCGAAGTAGACGAAACCGCCCTGATTGCAGGCGTCACCACTATGGCCTACGCCGCCTATCGCTACTGGCAAACAGCAAAAGCACAGTAAAGCCTCTTTATATATGGCTATATAGCGATACACGCGATAGGCCTTAAAAACTTGCCCCACAGATTTGAGAGACCACAGATTTTATGGGCAATTGCGAAGGCTTTTTTCTACCTGAAAAGTGTTAATTAAGTTGCAGATATCACTCCACTGATACAGTCACCCATTACATTTTTAATGTTGCAATACTCTTATCGTTCAGTAAGGGACATGGAGACACCATGACTTTCTTTCAACGCTCTCGCCGCTGGCTAACCGCCCTCGCCCTCATGCTGCTCCTGACGGTTTCGACCACTGCCTGCTCTGCGGCGACCACCGAAACACCCGCCGGTGCCAACGTCAGCTACTCTCAGCTAGAGCGCGGCAACTCCAGCAAAGGCCAAGAGTACGGAGACTGGGTAATGAGCGCATCCCAGGGTCTCATTACCGATGCCTACGTTCGTGATAACAACAAACTTGGCGTTGTTATTTCTCCAGACGTCGAACCCAACGAAGTGAGAGATCTCTCACGGGCACTGCTCCAGGGCTTCCGCCAGAGCTTCCCAAACAAAGATCTCAAAGTATTGATGTTTGCTCCAGACAAAGCACCCATTCTTACCGCAGACTATGACTCACAGTCTGGTCAAGTCGAATACACCGTTCCAGATTAAGGTTGTCACCAAGGATTAAGCCAAAGGATTAAACAACAGCCTCTAATTAGAAGCAATCAACCATTAACTCAACGCTAATTTATTCTTTATTTTTGGAGCGTGCCCCCAAATGTCAACCAGTGATAAATACAAGCGCGAGATCATGAAAGATCTTGCCGGTGGAAACAAAGAGATTCTTGAACCAAACGGTAACGATGCCCTGGGCAAAAAGTACAACAGTTTTGATGACTTTGCAGATCGCTCTTCTCGCGATGAGCGTCACGGTTTGATCAAGCGATCTTTTCACCCTGAGCGTGTTTCTGCAGAGCAAATGGATCCTGAGCTACGTCAGGCCGTCGAAAAGATTAAGCCCAATGAGCGCGACGACGTTGCTCGCGAATTCTTTAAGCATCTAAAAGAGCGTGGCCTAGATGAGCGAACCCTAGAGAGGCAGCTTGGTCTATCCACCCACAAGCCTCGCAAAATGAACGCAGACGATGTTGGCAAGCTAGCGTCTTTTGCCTATACCGCTCATCCCGATATCTTTCAGGAGGTCCTGGCCGACCAGCCCGCAATTTTGAAATTCTTGAGCAATCCACTAGTGGGTGCGGCCATTGGCGCGATCGCATCAAAGTGGCTCCGTAAATAAGCCTCAGCAAGCACACGCCACCCAAAGGTGCCTCCGGGCACCTTTTTTAATGCGCCAAGGACGATAGACTAAGACAGCAAATCAATAGCGAGCAGCTTAGCCCTATAGATATCCCCACACGACATATCCCTATACAAAAGCCCATGCCCCTTTCCAAAAACTGGCTCGCCCAGCCAGCCGCTGCTAGCACTGTTCTATCTCCCCTCGTTTTTGCAGGCGGCCTTGCAGCCCTGACCTATGCAGGCATTTGCCTCGCCCTCTACAGCTACCAAACCAAGCTGATCTTTCGCCCCCTTCCGACCTTCATCCGGACGCCCGCAGACATCGGCCTTGGCTACGAAGACGTTTGGATTCCCCTCACCAGCGCAGCCGACAGTACGCCCACCGCAGGCAAACTACATGCCTGGTGGATTCCTGCTCCCGGCAGTCAAAAAACGCTGCTTTTTTGCCATGGCAACTATGGCAACATCAGCTACAACACAGAGCGAATTCGCTTCTATCACAGCCTGGGCTTCTCCATCCTTGCCTTTGACTATCGCGGCTACGGCCAAAGCCTCACTGCCAAAAATAGTCCAGCCCCCACCGAAAGCAGCACCTATGCAGATGCAGAAGCCGCCTGGCAATATCTCATCAACACACGGCAGCTGAAGCCGAACGACATTACTGTCTACGGTCACTCCATGGGAGGTGCGATCGCTATCGAGCTAGCCACCCGCTACCCACAAGTAGCCCGCCTCATCATCGAAAGCTCCTTCACCACCATGAAAGACGCCGTCGATGCCAAAAAAATGTACCGCCTGTTTCCCGTCGAGCAGCTGCTTGCCCACCCATTCGACTCACTCAGTAAAGTCAAAACTCTAAAAACCCCCGTTCTCTATGTTCATGGCGATCAAGATTTTGACGTTCCAATGCAGTTCAGCAAAACTCTATATGCCGCCACACCCAATCCCAAACAGCTGTGGATAGCCCCCGACGCAGACCACAACGGCATTTGCAGTGCACAAGGAGATACTTACGCCGCCGTCGTCAATGACTTTTGCAAGACTGCCCAGCTAACCGCCGCCCAGCCAACTGCCCAGCCAACTGCCCAGCCAACTGCCCAGCCACAGTCAGTACAGGCAACCAGCTAAACAGAAGGCTTTCTATGCTGATTTTTTGGCAAAAAATTGTCGCTTATTTCAGATCTGCTATCCCACCAAAATCAGAACAACCGTCTGCAGGGACAGCAATAACCGCGAAAAGGAAATCGGCAAATGAAAATACAGATAAAAATCAAGACACCTGCGAAATTCAAAGAGAAATACGAGCCGGACGCAAGTTCTCTCTAGCAGAAGCCATCGGTCGCGAAGGCGGCAGCTTCATGAAAGGAGAATCCGCCATTCCCCGCCCGCTCAAAGCCAAAAATGAAATTCAGCAGTTCCTAAATAGCCACCTCAATAAACCAACCAGCGCACTCGCCACGACCCTCTTTACCTGGGTCACCGACGATATTCGCGTGAGCCGTCAGCTGGATACACCGCTAATTGCCCTCACACAAATTCTTGAAAGTATGCTGGCTGAACCCACTACCTTTTGCGAATTTGCCCGACAAGTTGCGATCGCACAATCCAAACTCACAGGCGATCGCCCTTACTTTCAACCGCTCGGCCAGCCGTCAAATCCAGATGCCGACTACACGCACACCATCATCAAAGCAGAACTGTCCAGTCTCTTAAATAAGCTTGAACAACAACAACTCACATTAGAGAGCAAAAGCAAAAAAGGCTAAGCCGCCGCCACTTTCACTGCGACCTCACCGTACAGCGTTGTTCTTTGCTTTGCAGGCCGCCCCAAAGATTCAATTGCCCCCACCAGATTTTCCTCACTCTGACAGGTGCCCCCGGTCGCCCCGGCCATCGAAGTAATGTGCTCCTCCATCAAAATCCCCCCAATGTCATTGCAGCCCCACCGCAGCGCTTCCGTTGCGCCAGCTAAGCCCAGCTTTACCCAGCTCGGCTGATGATTCACAATCCAATTGCCCAGGAAAATCCTCGCCACCGCCGTTAGCAACAGCGCATCTTCCAGCACAGGCTGATCGCGCCCAACCCTTTTCCGCAGAGGCTTCGGCGCTTCTTGCCCCACAAACGGCAACAAAATAAACTCAGAAATGCCAGGATAGCCAGCCGCTAGAGACCGCTGCTGCAATTTCCGTAGTCGTTCGAAATGAACAACTTGCTGCTCCACCGTTTCGATATGTCCAGAGAGCATCGTACTCGTTGTCGGCAGACCCACCTCATGGGCCAGCCCGACAATCTCTATCCACTCAGCCGCTGTTGTCTTCTCCGGGCACAAAATTCGCCGTACGCTGTCATCTAGCACCTCTGCCGCTGTCCCTGGCAAAGACCCCACACCAGCCTCTTTCAAAGCACGTAACACAGCTGCCAAACTCAGCCCATCTTCTCTCGCAATAAACTGAACCTCCTGGGGCGAAAAAGCGTGGACGTGCAAATCCGGCGACGCCGTTTTAATCGTTTCCACCAGCTTGCAATAGTAGGCTAAAGAAGATCCATCAATTTTCGCTGCCGGATTCAGCCCACCTTGCATACAGATTTCGGTGGCCCCCAGTGCAGCCGCCTCCTGAGCCTTCTGTAAAATATCTCCCCAATCGACCCAATAGGCCCCGTCTTGATCGGCATCTCTTCGAAATGCACAAAAGCTACAGTGCTGCTCACAAATGTTGGTGTAGTTGATATTTCGGTTTAGCACATAGGTAACGGTCTCACCCACCTGCCGCTGTCTCAACGTATCCGCCGCTACCCGAATGGCCTCTCTTTCTTCAGCGCTACTCGCCTGCAATAGGCACACGCCTTCTTCAACAGAAATATCTTTTCCTGCAAGCGATCGCGCCAACACCCGCCCAATATCAAACTGTCCTATCACCGCCATAAAAGACCGATTACTCAGCGTACCTACCCTAATAGCTTAGCCCCCTAATAGCTTAGCCGCTCATCGAAACCATCAGCGTCAAATGCACAGCTCAAAAGAAAAGGACAGAGGCGTATCGCCATCTGTCCCAACTGTCCTCTTATTCGTCTCACAACTTTTGGGCTTCAGCAGCTACAGAACCACAGCTACAGAACCAACGGCGCAGTTGCCACTTCAGACAAGCCCACCGACTCCAGTAGCTCATACCAGTGACCAGCAATCTCATCACTAGCTTGAACCTGCTGTAGCTCGGCCAGTTGTGCTACCGTGTCGTACCACACGCCATTAGCACCCAGTGCTGCCACATCCGAGAGGCCTTCGCCCTCACTCAGACTACTCGCCAGCGTCTCAGTGGGTTCAATCCGCTTTACCCAGCCATCTACAAATGGGCTCGCCGGGCTCAACGCGCCATCTAGCATCATTGCCAGATACCACTGATAATTTGCATTCACCGCCAGCTCAGGAGCCGCCTCAGGTAGCTCAACGGCTACAATGCCACCGTTTTGGGGCACAGCCACTGTCATCTGATAAATTAGCTCTCTCGCTTCATCTTTCAAGCTAAAAACAGCTTCATTTGCGTCAGACGCTGGCACATAAACCAAAATGGTAGGCCTTGCTTCTAGCGTCGTCCCATAAAAGCTTTCAGGCATCACGGCCATCATAGAAGCATGAGATAGCGCAGAGATAGAATTCGTTGCGCCATAGCTGTTGCCATGCACAGCATTGCCGTCAAGGCCGTGATCGCCTGTCAGCGTAACAATGGTGCGAGAAGCCCCGCCCGTAGCCCCCTGCTGAGGTGAGCTATTGTCTGTCGGCGGTGCAAAAAAGCTACCCCGAGAGGCGCCACCCGTAGAGCTTTGCGGCGAGCTATTCTCCGCAGGTGGTACAAAAAAGCCGCCTCGAGAGGCGCCACCCGTAGAACTTTGTGGCGAGCTATTCTCTGCAGGCGGCACAAAAAAGCCACCCCGTGAAGCTCCGCCCGTTCCACTCCTAGGGGCTGCGTTGTCAGCAGGTGGCGTAAAGCCAACAGCAACCGCTGCTCCCCCTTGTGACCAAGCCGCCCCCAGGAGCAAAGCAACAGCTCCTAAAGTAGCGGCAAACCG
>JBCBKQ010000287.1:0-6857 GCA_038521595.1 Cyanobacteria bacterium J06627_28
TCTGGCTATGTTGTCTGAAAGGTAGGAGGAGCCATGTTTTCAGTCAATATTAGGTCTAAGCTGAAATAAATTTAGATCGAAAGCCGTTTGCGTCTGAGGATGTCATGTTGCCAAGTTGGATAGTTTTAGATGATGCGCTGAAGCAGTGGCTACAAGAAGATATTGGTAGAGGAGACCAAACGACTTTAGGGCTGGGGAGTGTTGTGGCGAGGCAGGGTAAAGCCTACTGGGTAGCAAAGGAGGATGGCATAGCTGCCGGATTAACCGTTGCAGGGCGAGTCTTCTTTTTGCTAGATGATTCGGTGGCTTTTCGCGTGCAGATAGAGGAGGGTGCACGGGTTTCTTATGGGACTGTGCTTGCTGAAATAGAGGGCGAGCTAGGGTCGCTGCTGACGGGTGAGCGGGTCGCATTGAATTTGACGATGCGGCTAAGTGGCATTGCTACGGCAACTCGGCGATTTGCAGATGAGATTGCTGATTTACCAACCCAGCTAGTGGATACGAGAAAGACGACGCCAGGGCTAAGAGTCTTAGAAAAGTATGCGGCGTATATGGGTGGGGCGAAAAACCATCGAATGGGGTTGGATGATGGGGTGATGATTAAGGACAATCACATTGCAGCGGCGGGTGGCATTGGTGCGGCTGTCAGGGCGGTGCGCGATCGCATTCCGTATCCTATTAGTGTCGAAGTAGAAACTGAGAATCTTGACCAAGTCAAAGAAGCCATTGAGCATAATGCAGACATTATTATGCTGGACAATATGTCTATCACGACAATGCGTAAGGCCGTTGAAATGATTCGCGGTGTGAACAATCGCATTAAAATCGAAGCCTCCGGCAACATCACCTTAGAAACCATTCGAGGGGTCGCTGAGACAGGTGTTGACTATATATCGACGAGTGCGCCAATTACGCGGTCTGCTTGGCTCGATCTCAGTATGCGGATTCGCTGATAACTTTTGGTAAATACAGCAGTAAGGTGAAGGCTGTAAAAATGAGGCTCTGCAATCGGAGCCATATAAGGTAAGGCAATGCAATGAAAGCCTTAGGGCCAGATAGCTGTGAAGTTAGTGGTGGAAAGGTAAACTTACGAAACAAGCTATCAACAGAGGCTGATGTATTGCACTAGGCTTGTTGGCATTAATGGGATGGCACCGTAAATACGGATAAAACATCGCAGAAAACGTAGCAATTTTGCGGACGGCATTCATGACAGAGCAGTTTACAGCGCAGGGCGCAGAGCAGCCCAAGGTTGTTCGTATCAATATGTTGGATACGGACTACGCCAAAATGATAGGCGGTGAGCCAATTGCAAAAGAGCGTAGAGAGCGGTTGGAAGCGGCTGATGCGTACACGCTAGATCGTTTAGAGAGGCAAATTAGTCGCTATCGGTATGGTCAGCTGAGGCAAGAGGAAAAGGACGACATCTTGTGTGATGTGGGGCTGACGGCTGAGCTACTGACGCCAGCTGATATGGAAGATATTCATCAGCGGACCAGGGACTCGGGTCAGTTTTATTTGACAGAGAGTGAGCGACAGCAGATTTTGAATTGGTTGAAAGATGAGCTAGCAATTGATTTGAGAAGGTCTATTGACTAGCAACTGATAATTGACCTGGTTATTTATTCAATTCAATACTTGTTTATTCAATTCAATACTTACTTTAATTAATAGTGTTTATTCAATACCTGTTTATTCATCAAGCAGGGCTGACGAACAGACGGGGCAACTGGACTATGAAGGCTAGCGAGTTGATTATCTGTCAGCAAATCGCTAGCAGAT
Source organism: Cyanobacteria bacterium J06627_28 (assembly GCA_038521595.1). Lineage (GTDB taxonomy): Bacteria > Cyanobacteriota > Cyanobacteriia > Phormidesmidales > Phormidesmidaceae > Phormidesmis. The sequence goes on from JBCBKQ010000287.1 coordinate 1,783, forward strand.
TAGTTCCTCGCAGGTCCTGTTAGGCTTAATCGATTAGATAATATGTGCACCATAGTGGCGTGCCCTGTTGAAGGGATAAGATTCCAACTTGTCTGGTGTTTGTACGATGATGTCTACAGAGTTTGCTCGCAGTGACCAATTATCGGCAGGACTTGTAGAAGGCCTTCCTAATATTTGCGGTTGGGAAGACGAGCTTGAGCAAATTTCTGGAGAGGCGCTGTCTGAGCAGGCATCGTTTGAGCCTGGGACCACTTGCTCTGATCGCTTTGAGAATGTTTCCGGTGGATTTGCAATTGCACTTCATATGCATCAGCCGGCGATCCCAGCGGGAAAAACAGGCGAACTCATCAATAATTTGCAGTACATGTTTGAGCACCCTTACGAAGGGGACAACTACAATGCCGGGCATTTTGCCTACTGCTACAGCCGAATTGGAGACTTTATCCCTGAGCTGGTCAGCCAAGGGTGCGATCCGAGGGTAATGCTGGATTACACAGGCACGTTACTGTGGGGATTGCAGCAGATGGGACGCACTGACATTTTGGACAAGCTGAAGCGGATTACGTGCGATCGCGCGTATTACCAACATGTAGAGTGGCTAGGAACCTTTTGGGGCCACGGCATTGCTGACAATATTCCTCTGCCAGATATCAAGCATCATATTCAGGCTTGGAGACATCATTTTGCAGATATTTTTGGCACTGAAGCACTCGGCAACGTTCGTGGCTTTTCGCCGCCAAAAATGAAGCTGCCGAGCCACCCTGATGTGCTCTATCACCTGATTCATTCACTCAAGACCTGCGGATACCGCTGGATGTTGGTAGAAGAGGAAACCGTCGAGACGATCACAGGAGACGCTATCATCTCGCCTCAGCATCCGTATCAACTGGTCGCACAAAACAGCATGGGCGGGGAAATTAATATCCCCGTGATCATTCATTCCCAAGAAAGCGAAAGCAGCTCAGTTGCTAGGATGCGGCCATATCAGGAAGCTCAAGCGCTGGCCCCTATCGTGCTCAATGGAAGAACAGTTCCCCCTATGATTACTCGCATCGCCGATGGAGAAAACGAAGGCGTCATGATGAACGAGTTTCCGAGTGCCTTTAAGCGTGCTTGGCACACGATAAGCAACAGCCAACAGAGCAATCAGCCAGCAGGCATAACGGCTTTTAATGGAACAGAATATTTAAATGCGTTAGCGATGAAAGGTATCCAAAGTAGCGACTTACCAAAATGCCAAATCAAACGCCCAGTGACACAAGTTGGTTTATCTTCTGGGCATTCGCACGAAAACGCAGCTGAAGCACATCCGCGTGATGTCTTAGCTTTGATTGACGACCTTAGCAGTCGATTTCACGCGGTGACGGCGCGTGTATCGGCAACGTCTACCCTAAGCAGGCGTGAACACCGCTATCGCAATGCGCTGCTCCACAACCTTTTACTGCAGACAAGCTGCTTTCGCTCTTGGGGTGAAGGCGACTGGACTGAATATGCGCAGGAGATTCATCGACGGGGATGCGCCATTTTAGAGCATGATTTTTGAGACATGGCTGCACCAGAAAACAGCTGAGATCTTTGAAAATGCACCTCTCAAAGCTGACTGATTAATCAGCAATTTCAGCAACAGCAATTTGAACAAAAGTATCGGCAACGTCAAAGTCACTTTCGTGGGCGGCAAAGATAACCACTAAGCTCTGACTGTCTTGGCCATAGGGATTGGGATAGCAAAGAATGCGGAAAGAGCCGTCGCCAAAGTAGCCAGTGCGATCCATTTGCCCGCGTTCAATGCTGACATCTAGGGTCGTCACAAAATCGTCTGTACGCGCAAGGCAGGTATTGATGTCGGCATTGACGATGCCGTCTCCACTGGCGATTTCGGGAAATGCGATCGCAGCCATTGGCCCACCTAGGGCGCTCAGGCCCAAAGCCATAAAGGCGGCGGACAATAGGTGAGAAGCTTTCATAATGACCTATGACCTCGATTGAGGAACTGTAGACTACTGTGACTACAGAAAAACAGATAGCTGTTCCGGTTTCTAAAGGGGCATAGATAATTTTATACCGATTGCCGGTAAGAACACTGAGAGGCAACAGATGTTGTCGAAGTCAGACGTTCTAAAGTGGTTAGGCAGCGACAGACATATTAATACGACTGAGGAAGGCCTGTAGTCTCTCGCTTTGCGGATTGGTGAGCACGATACTGGGATCACCTTCTTCTTCGACTTGGCCCTGATTGAGAAAGATCACTCGGCTGGCCACTTCGCGCGCAAACTGCATTTCGTGGGTGACTACAATCATAGTCATACCCTCTTGCGCCAGCTGCTGCATGACCTGTAAAACTTCGCCGACGAGTTCTGGATCAAGGGCACTGGTAGGCTCGTCAAACAGCATAATTTTAGGCCGCATACAAAGGGCACGGGCGATCGCAACTCGCTGCTTTTGTCCGCCAGAAAGCTGGTCAGGATAGGCGTCTGCTTTTGCCCCTAGGCCGACTTTTTCTAAAAACATACGGGCTGTTTCTTTACTCTCAGCAGACGACTGGCTCAGAACTTTTTGAGGTGCGAGGCATAAATTTTCTAAAACAGACAGGTGAGGAAACAAATTGAACTGCTGAAAAACCATGCCAACATCGGCGCGCAGCTCCAGCAGACGACGACGGCTGATGGCGGCCGGTGATAAGTCAATATCGTTCACAATGAGCTGGCCGCCAGTAATACTTTCTAGCCGGTTAAAGCAGCGGAGCAGCGTACTTTTGCCGCAGCCGGAGGAGCCAATAATAGAGACAACTTCTCCCTGATGAATCTGGCAGTCAATGCCACGGAGAACGGCTAGGTCACCAAAGCTTTTTTGCAGATTGGCACAAACAATAACAGGTTTTGCAGCTGACGTTTCAGCTGACCTATCAACTGGCATTTCTTTTGACATTTCCAAGGGATCCTCAAAAACCACTACAACCCAAGCAACACCCAGCAGTTCAGCTCAAGCGTATCACTGTGTCACTGGCTAACTAATCTTGTAGTAGAAGATACGCTTCTAATGGGTGTTAAAAGATACGCTTTGCAACAGTAAGCGGTGTGCAATTAGTATCTTCTAAAGAAAATCACTAGTCTTCGCAATTGAAACGCTTACTTTTAGTAGGTTAAGGCTAGGTAAATACTCTGTTTTTTCGTAGGCAGCCCTTTGCTGCAACCCTATTCATGATGAGATTGACGCGCTCTAAGCTGATTAAAACGACGCTAAAGTCAGCAGCATTAGGCATTTTAACGGCTGGTTTGCTAGTTGCCTGCGGTGGTGGTGGCGAGACAGATGACAATGTGCTCTCGGTCGGCACAGAGCCTGCTTTTCCACCGTTTGAGTCTATGGGCGATGATGGCGAGCTGGAAGGGTTTGACATTGACCTGATGACTGCCATTGGGGAAAAGGCAGGGAAGACAGTCGAGTTCAGTAGTCTGCCTTTTGACGGCTTGATTCCGGCACTGCAAGGAGCCTCTATTGATGCAGCCATTAGCGGAATGACGATTACGGACGAACGCGCAGAAACCGTAGATTTTTCAGATCCTTATTTTAAGGCGGGGCTAGCGATCGCAGTGGCAGAGGGCACCACTGATATCCAATCGCTGGACGATTTGGAAGGCAAAAGAATTGCTGTGCAGATTGGTACTACCGGGGCAGAAACGGCTGAAGGCATTACTGACGCGCAAATCACGACCTTTGACTCTGCGCCGCTAGCCCTGCAAGAGCTAGCCAATGGTAATGCAGACGCAGTAGTAAATGATGCGCCAGCAACTTTGGATGCGATCGCAACAGGCAATATTCCTGGCATCAGCGTTGTCGGGGAGCTGGTTACCGAAGAGTTCTACGGCATTGCTATGCCCAAAGGCTCGGAAAATGTAGAAGTAATAAACACCGCACTGAGTGAAATCATCGAAGATGGCACTTATGCAGAAATCTACAAAAAGTGGTTTGATGCAGAGCCCCCTGAGCTGTAAAAACAATTGCCATGAAAACAATCAAGGTGAACGACCTTTTCGTCCATCGTGAATCTGCTAGCGCTTGGCCACCAACCCTTACTCTTCTCAGAAGCGTTAGGGCTGGTGGATTGAGATAGCTGCCTACGCTGCAAGACTAAACAAACCAGTCGGGTGCATTCATTCAACCGTTCGAATCACAAACTGAGCTTTATCCATAAGCTTTATCTAAGGGAGTTCTACACTTGAATCAATCGCTGGGTTTTATGTTGGATGCCCTACCAACACTTCTGCAAGGGACTCTCATCACGCTACAGCTGACGGTTTGCACTATTTTGCTAGGGTCATTGGGCGGCGTTTTACTAGGCATTGCCAGACTGTCACAACTGAGCCCATTACGGCTGCTCGCTCGCGTGTACATCGACTTTTTTCGAGGAACGCCGCTGCTTGTGCAGCTGTTTATGATTTATTTCGGGGTACCTGCTCTATTTAAATCGCTGGGTATCGTCTTTTCTTTTGACCAGTGGACAGCGGCAATTTTGGGCCTGAGCTTAAATGCAGCTGCTTATCTGGCAGAGATTGTTCGAGCGGGAATTCAATCTGTTGAATCTGGGCAAAAGGAAGCATCGGAGTCTTTGGGATTGAGCCCGAATCAAACGATGCGCTATGTTATCTTTCCCCAGGCGCTGCGTCGGATGGTTCCACCCCTCGGGAATGAGTTTATTACGCTGATCAAAGACACCAGCCTAGTGGCGATTATTGGTTATCAAGAGCTATTTCGTCAGGGTCAACTGATTATTGCCCGTAACTTTAGAGCGTTTGAAATTTGGTTTGCGGTGGCGCTGATTTACCTAGCGCTGACAGCGCTGGCCTCTCAGGCCTTCACACTCTTAGAGCGAAAGCTAGACCCTAAGCAGTCTTAGTGAATTCGTTTAACTTGTAGCAATCTGCACTAAGCCTGTTGCACCTAGTACAGCTACAACCCTGGTTCTATAAAGCTTGTGCTTAGCCAGCTGCTCAATGCATTGAGCAGCTGGCTATAAAACGACTGTAACGATGCCAATGAGCCAAAGCTTTCCCAAAATTAAGATTATCGCGGTCGGCAAA
>JBCBKQ010000288.1:0-6849 GCA_038521595.1 Cyanobacteria bacterium J06627_28
CGGTTCTAAAGTCGCGGGCCAACGGGTTTGATTTTTCACAGACGGCGACGCTGCACTATGCGCGGGCCTTTTTTATTGCGTCGCTGCTGGGCGATATTTTTACGCGGATGGGGTTGCCGCCTGAGAGTTTGGAGTTTTTGACAAGGGGGGCCAAGTTCAATAAGCCGCCGCTGCTGACGACGCTACGAAATACGCCAGGGCTGTTGCGGCTACTGGGCCAGGAAAATAGTCTGCCGAAGCAGTTCGCGCAGGCTCAGCAGGCGGTGTTTGCGCCCGCGCTGTCAGCGTGGACAGAGACGACGGTGGGCGAGCTGGATGAGCCTGCGATCGCAGCCCGTATAGATGCCATCCTCGATCTGCTCAAGCAAGCCACTTATTTCAACATCCTCGGCCCCCTGAGCCTTGCCCTGCGCCAAGCTATTCTCAAAGTTGATTTTGCCGACCTTGACAGCAGCCAAAATCCAGAGGTTCAGGCCTTAGAAGATTTGAAGCTGTTGGCCACTCAGCTGCGATCGCGCCTTCCTGAACTGGGCCTCAAATCTCCCATCACCCCAGATACTCACCAAGCGCCAAACAATAGCGCCTCTCTTTTTGCGGCCATTTCCGAGCACCCAGAAGGCCCCCTTGTCTTTGACCAGCTCGACCAGTTCCTAGAAAAATACGGCTACCTTAGCGACGTTGCCACCGACATTGCCGTTCCCACCTGGAAAGAATCTCCCCAGCCCGTACGCGAACTGCTGACCCAGTTTTTACTCAACCCAGAGACAGCGCCTACAAGACAGCCAAGTACCTCTAAATCGGCTGATGTAGAGCCTAGCGGAGGCAGAGAAAGGAACCAGGAAAGGAACCAGGAAAGAAACCAAGAAAGGAACCAAGCAAAGGCCAAAAGCGCCAAGTGGAAAGTCCGCGTTGTACAGGCTCGGCTAAATCTCAAAGGCCAAATTGCCGAAATCTACAATCGTTTACTCGCAGAGCTACGGGGTTGCTTTGTGGAGCTAGAAAGCCGCTGGATCAGCGCGGGTCAGCTAGAGGCCCAAGGCGATATCTTCTTTCTCTCCTGGCCAGAGATTCAGCAGCACCTGCGCTCGCAAACCGCAGATAGCACCGCTGCTAACGTAGAGAAGCCAGTCACTGCCGATGCGACAACGGCTGATCTTGCCTTCACATCACAAAAGCCCGCTGACCTCAAGCTCAAGGTTCAGCTGCAAAAAGTCCAGTGGCAGCAGCAAGGTGAGTACCGGGTACCCTATCTCGTGTATGGACAGAGCGCCTCTACGCCACTGCCGTCAACTGCCACAGCCTCGCTTTCCGTGTCTGCGGGCACCCTCCAAGGTATTGGTGCGAGCGCAGGTCAGGTGGAAGGCACTGTTCGCGTGTTAGAAAATCTCAGCGCTAGCCTTACAGATATTGATGCTCAAACGATTCTCGTTGTGCCCTATACCGATGCTGGCTGGTCTCCCTTACTGGCTCGCATCGGTGGGCTCATTGCCGAAGTCGGTGGTCAGCTTTCCCACGGGGCCATCGTTGCCCGTGAATATGGCATTCCGGCCATTATGGACGTTACCGACGCGACCCATCGGCTCACCACGGGGCAGCGTGTCCGTATCGACGGCCGTCAGGGCACTATAGAGATCCTATAGTCAGATATCCTGCATTCATCTTTTCAACGCTGACAGCTAACCTTCTATAGACAAATCTTGATAGATTAATGAAGCACCGTCCTCCTGTGTTATCCACCCTAATGACCTCGATTCCCCTCCATTTTCAGGAAGCGACCCAGGGAACATTTAGCGGTGCCCGTGCTTTGAAGCTGTTTTACCAAAGCTGGTATCCAGCTGCCAATATCACCGCAACTGCTGTGACTGAAAAGGGTACAGATAGTGCTAAGCAGTCGCCCGCATCCTCCGTTAAAGGCGTACTGACCATTGTCCATGGCGTTGGTGAGCATTCGGGGCGCTACGGCGCGGTGGTAAAGGGGCTCACAGCTGCTGGCTATGCCGTCTTTGGGTTTGATAATCAGGGCCATGGTAAGTCCGAAGGGCAGCGAGGCCATATCAATAGCTGGCAAGACTACCGCAGCAATGTGCGCGCTTTTTTACAGCTCGTGCGCGAAAAAGAACCCACAGCGCCTTTGTTTTTGATGGGACATAGTTTGGGTGGGCTAATCGTGCTGGACTATGTCTTGCGCGATGCTCAAACGCCCGAATTTGAGTCACTAGATATTCAGGGAGTCATTGTCAGTGCGCCTCCCATTCAGCCCTGTAGCGGCACGGCTAGTTCGAGTCGCATTATGCTGGCTCGTTTGCTCTCGGGTGTGTTTCCCCGCTTTACCCTCAAAATGGGCATAGACGGCAGTGGCCTGTCTCGCGATCAAACTATCACTGAAAATACCGAACAAGATCCGTTAACCCATCCCTATGTGACGCTGCGCTGGGGGAGTGAAACCCTGACCACACTAGAGTGGGTAAAGGCCCATATTGATCGGCTTTCCCTGCCAATTTTGCTAACGCACGGTGAGGCCGATTCCGTCGTTTCGCCCCTGGGCACCCAGCAAATATTCAATCAGATCAAAACGCCAGATAAAACGCTCAATGTGTATCCGGGCAGCTACCACGAACCCCACAACGATTTGGATGCTGAGCAGGTCGTGAGTGATTTGGTCAGCTGGGTAGAGCGGCGAAATCTGACGCAAGCTTGCAACATGGCTTAGCGTGCTATGACCATCGGATCGAAAAAAGTCTGCTACTATTAACCCTTGACTGCGCATCTAGTCTGCGTAGGGGTCAGTGCTAGCGACCTTCAAAGCCGTGCTTTGCTTCCCGATGCTTCCATCGCTGGGTGCATCCGCTCACTTTGAAGCTTTTAGATCTTAGCTTTACTGTCTGATGATGAATTGCTCTTAGGCTAGTTTCGTGTGATGGCGTTTGAGCGCTGTTGTTGAGATAGAGCACCCCAGAGTTGCCACAAGAGCAGTTCCTTTTTTACTAATGACGACTTTTCAATCCCTTGGTCTGCGGGCCGAAATTTTGCGTGCGATCGCAGACCAAGGCTACACAGAACCCACTCCCATCCAGGCTCAGTCCATTCCCCTTGTCGTCTCTGGCTGCGACGTCATGGCCAGTGCGCAAACGGGCACCGGAAAAACGGCTGGTTTTACACTCCCTCTATTGCAGCGCCTGTGTGAATCGCTACCGGCTCAAACAGAGATGCCCAGCCCGGCAGGCGATCCCCCAGTGACAAAAGGCAACGGCTCACCCAAGCCTGTCCTTCGTAAGCACAAAGGCGGACGCAGCTCAGCCCATCGCAGGCCTATTCGCGCCCTCATTGTGACGCCTACTCGTGAGCTGGCAGCCCAGGTCGGTGAAAATGTCTCTGCCTACAGTAAATACTTGCCTATTCGCTCTACCGTCATTTTTGGTGGCGTAAAAATCAACCCTCAAATTTCTAAGCTCCGCCAGGGTGTAGATATTCTCATTGCTACGCCGGGGCGTCTGCTAGATCATGTCAATCAGCGAACCCTTGATCTTTCTCAGGTCGAAGTTTTAGTTCTAGACGAAGCCGACCGCATGTTGGATATGGGCTTCATTCACGATATTCGCAAGATTCTCGCCCTGGTCTCCGAAGATCGACAGACGCTGCTCTTTTCTGCGACGTTTTCTAACCCGATTAAAAAGCTAGCCGATAGTTTTCTGCGATCGCCCGAACTCGTCGAAGTGGCCCGCAGCAACTCCGCCGCCGAAACCGTCGATCAGGTTGTCTACCCTGTAGACCGGGTGCGCAAAAGCGAGCTGCTTTCCTACATCATTGGCTCTCGCAACTGGCGACAGGTACTGGTCTTTACCCGTACAAAGCATGGCGCTAACCGCCTGACCAAACATCTTCAAAAAGACGGCCTCACCGCCGCCGCCATCCACGGCAACAAAAGCCAAGGTGCTCGCACCCGCGCCCTAGCTGCCTTTAAGTCTGGCGATGTTCGCGTTTTAGTGGCTACAGATATTGCCGCCCGTGGCTTAGATATTGACTTGTTGCCCCACGTTGTCAACTTTGAGCTACCCAATGTTGCTGAGGACTACGTACACCGCATCGGTCGTACGGGCCGTGCGGGCAATGAAGGGCAGGCTGTTTCACTGGTCTGCATAGACGAAAAGTATCTGCTGCGAGGCATCGAGCGCTTGCTAAAACGAGACATTCCCCAAGAGGTCATTTCTGGCTACGAGCCCGATCCTTCTATTCCCCTCGAGCCGATTCCCAATGGCCGCAACAATTCTCGCGGTGGTGGCAACCGTGGCCGTGGTCGCGGTGGTAATGGCCATAGCCGTCCTCGCTCAGCGCGGCCCAAGTCCAACGCATCGAAGCCCATCCTCAAAGGGCGTCGGTCTTCTGGGTAAGCTGTTCTTCTAAAGCAGGCAGACCCATGGCAAAGAGTTTGTTGGTTACGGGGGGTGCAGGGTTTATTGGCAGCAACTTTGTTCGCTATTGGTACAAGCATTATGGCGATAGGGTTGTTGTTTTAGACGCGCTAACCTACGCAGGCAATCGACAAAATTTAGCGGGTTTTCAACAGAATGACACGGAGGATTCTCGCTTTGTTTTTGTGGAAGGGGATGTGTGCGATCGCGCCCTTATAGAACAACTTTTAGCGACTTACAACATTGATACGGTTGTGCATTTTGCGGCAGAGTCCCATGTGGATCGTTCGATACTGGGGCCAGGGGTATTTGTGCGCACTAATGTCGTCGGTACAGGTGTGCTGCTAGCGGCGATGTGCGATCGCTGGCAAGCCCAGGGCAACCCAGACCACTATTGCTTTTTGCAGGTGTCAACCGATGAGGTCTATGGCAGCTTAGATATGGATGCAGCCCCATCGGTAGAGACCGATGCGTACTGTCCGAGTAGCCCATATTCCGCATCAAAGGCAGGGGCGGATCACCTAGTACGGGCTTATTACAAGACCTATGGATTGCCGACGATCATCACCTGCTGCTCGAATAACTATGGTCCCTATCAGTTTCCAGAGAAGCTGATTCCACTAATGTGTCTCAATATTTTGCTGGGTAAGCCGTTGCCGATTTATGGAGATGGACAGAATGTTCGCGATTGGCTACATGTGCATGACCATTGCTCGGCGTTGGCGGCGGTGCTGGAGAAGGGGCAGCCTGGCTCGGTTTACAACATTGGCGGATGCAGTGAAATGACTAATCTGGCGGTGGTGCAGAGGCTGTGTGATTTGATGGCTGAGGCGATGGGAGAACTATTGCCGGTAGAGCCCAGGAAGCTGATTACGTTTGTACGCGATCGCCCAGGACATGACCTGCGCTACGCAATGGATATTACAAAAATTCAGCGAGAAACGGGATGGGCTTTGACGTACGATTTTGCCTCTGGACTGAAGCAAACGGTGGATTGGTATTTGGCCAATCGTAGATGGTGGGAGCCGCTGCTATCGTCAGAGTACGAAGCATACTACAAAGCGCTTTACGGAAAAACATTTTGAGTGAATGCGAGGTTAGAGCGTGCGGACCGCCAATCTTATTCAGGGACTCTTATTGAGGGACTCTTATTGAGGGATTCTTATTTAGGGATTTCTGGTAGCAACGGCTGGCTAAGTTGCTGGCGCAGCGTGCTCAGCAGATGAGTCTGAAAGGACTTGAGCACACGGGTCTGAGTGGCCATGGCCCTGACGATTAATCCGTGACAGTTTGGCAAAGGTGAGCTGCCAAACTGTAAGGTGTTTCTGGATATATCAATGGCTTTGATGGCCTGAAAGATCGAGGCTAAATCAATCTCTGGCGCGATGATAATGAAGCTCCCCAAGATGGGATAGTCGGTGAGAAAGGCATGGTCTCGAAATGGATTGGACTTGCCCGGTAGCTTTAGCCTATCGACAAAGCGCAGCGTTCCCTCAGGCGCGTTAATCTGTAAGTGATTCTCAAACTGTTCAAACTCGTAAAATTCTCCTCTGGCCAATCGCCCTGGCACAACCATCTCACTGAAAAATAGACGGCCTTGAGGGTGCAGAGTGATGTGTGTCTTTTGCTTTAGGGCTGCGTCTGGAAAGAAGATAATGGGCTCTGGTACATATTCCAAATAGGCCTGACTGCCAACCGTTAAGGTGTGAGTCATTTGCGCGGGCGAGGCCGCAGGTGGTTTGCTGTGTACTTTGGTGGCAGATTGATCCGTGAGGTAAAGGCTAGCGCGATCGCCCACCTCCACAACAACGCGCAAATCATCCCCAGCCAGTAGTCCTGGCCCCGCATTCATAATGTAGGCATGCACTCTACCAGGATCCCTCGGGTCTAAAGAGAGATTGTTAGAGAGTCTAAACGGATAGGTTGCATATTGATGCGCAACAAAAGAACGCTCCAGATCTTGACCAGTGCCGCGCCTATTTGCAGCGCAAGCAACCCGAAGAGAAAGCTGCGCGCCCTCTCTCTCCAGTGCCGCTTTCTCTCCCACAGGCCGAGGCGTCAATAAGTTTGAATCAGCAACAACCATCAGCGAAAAATATATAGCCGCCCTAGCGGCACCTTATCTACCGGGTCACAGGTGGCAATCTCTCCATTGACCCGCACCTGAAACGTATCAGGATCAACTTCAATCTCAGGGCACACATCGTTGTGCAACATATCTGATTTGCTGAGATTGCGGGTGTTCTTGACGGGCAAGAGTTCTTTTTTAAGATCTAGCTTGTCAGCGAGGCCTCGCTCCATGGCTAGCTGCGTGACAAAGCAAGCAGAGGTCGCGGCGGGCGCACTGCCAAAGCTACTCCACTGTGGCCGATACAAAATCGGTTCGCAGGTCATCAGCGAGGCATTGGACTCACCCATAGGCGACCAAGCGATAAATCCC
>JBCBKQ010000289.1:0-6844 GCA_038521595.1 Cyanobacteria bacterium J06627_28
CTTTTTTGTCCTTAGCTTCTCTGTCTTTATTAGTGCGCTGACTAGCTGCCTTTGCCTGACGCTGAAGCGCCGTTGGAATGCGGATGCGCTTTTCCCAATCTGTGGTGCCAGAGCCCAGGGCGCGAACGATGAGATGAACGCCTTCGATAACGTTGGAATTGAGCTTATACAGACGAGCACAGATGAACTTCATCAGGCGTTGTTTCTGGGGTGCTCGCTCAAACTCAACGAGGACTTTTAATTTGCCTGGTGCGTCTGCGGCCAAAACCTGAGCGTATACCTGCTGCGGAATGAGCAGTTCGTTTAGCCAGTATGCGATCGCCTGAAAATACCCCTCAGCGGCCAGCTGCTGTATGTCTAATCCAGCAAAATCAATCTGATAAGTTGATACCTCTAGAGGCGAAGACTCTAAAAGCAGCGACTCCTCTGATGTTCGCAGTGCACTCATCATGGATAGGCCTTTTCAAAAATAGTTTTCGATAAGCCGGGAAAGGCCGATTTTGCTATTCATCAATCACCAGATGCATTTGGTGATTGATGACCATCTAGCTCTATAGGTATCGAGGGTTTTACCCTTTGGACAGGCACAGAGCTAAGTGGCAAACAATATTAGAAGCCTTCGCATGAGGGCGAAGGGTTAGTTTTTAAACATCGGTTCACCTGCGTAAGCAGCTTACCCAATTTCTTTGATATATTGCCATGCCATCAGCTTTTCTTTTTACCTGAGCGCAATAAATTTGTGTTTGATATCTTGCCTTAGGCTCTGCGTTAGGCGTCGCTAATTGCCCGCACCAGTTGAGGCTGGGCGATTTTCTGTCTGTGGCGCAGAGGTCGGCGTTGTATTTGATGCGCCAGATGGTGATGCGTCAGACGGTGATGTGCCAGACGGTGATGCGTTTTCTCCTGACTCTTCCATCGTGGAACCGTCGCCATTCCTCAGAGGGGTCACCGTAGGCTGAATGGCTTTGTCAGCCTCTTGGTAAGTTCGGCCAGAAATTCGTCGGAGCATCTCACGGGCACGGCCATCATTTTCTGGACGTTTGACCAAGGCAGAAATCACGTAGCGCTTGCCGTTGGGTAAATCGACTAGGGCCACGTCACCCAGAACGCTAGCGATGTCGCCCGTTTTATTGAAGGTAAGTGCGCCCTGCTCTTCTAGGCCGCCTGCCAGTAGGCTTTTGTTGTAGGTGCGGTTGAGAATATTGAGGACACGGTCGCGCGATCGCACACTCAAATCACTCCCTTCACTAATCAGCAACATCGTATGGGCCAAATCTCTGGCGCTGGTCGTATTTGTCCCTTCTAGATCTGGCAATGGATTGCTAAGCTGCGTGCTTTCTAACCCATAGTCTTTAAACCGTAGGTTGAGAATGTCTTGGCCACCGAGCAAGTCGATCATCATATTGGTTGCGGTGTTGTCGCTATTGATGATCATCTGCGAGGCAACTTCCAACGCGGTGAACTGAGTGCCCGGCTCTGCCACTTGAAAATCCCCCGAGCCTTCTGCAATCTGCGCAGGCTGAATCTGCATAGCTTGATTGGGATCGATGCGGCCCGCATCCACTTCTTCAAAAAAGGCTAGCAAAATAGGCAGCTTAATCGTACTGGCCGCTGCAATCGACTGACTGCCTTCAATGCTGATATATCGCCCGGTATCTACATCTGTATAAAAAATATTGGCTGTCAGGCCTGGGTACAGATTGGGTAACTCTTGCAGCTCTGCCTTAAGTGCGGGAATTTCTTGATTTAGCGGTACCGGAAACCTTTTCACAACGGGCTCTGGTGCGGCGATTGTCTCCGGCTCTACGGTTTCTGTGGTGGCGGCCTCATTCCCAGACAACGATTGCAGCAGCGTCCCGCCAATAATGGCAATGCCCACCCCAAATACAAGTAGGCTAAACAGACGACGTAAACCCTTTTGAGCCTGACTGTTTTTGCGACGGCGGCGGACGGCTCCTCTCGCAGGGGGTACTCGCCCCGAAGAAGACGGCTTGACGATGGTTGAGCGTTGCTTGCCAGCGGCGGTTTTCCCAACAGTGGGCTTTCTAGCCAGCGTTGCGGTTGCGCTGGTTTGTCGGCCAATACTGCTGACCTTACTGCTGCTAGCAGCAGATCTGCTCACTGGCTGACCGGCAGCCTGACTAGAGGATTGACTTAAAATTCTGCTCTGTGGACGCGCTGTAGACTCAGGCGTGGCCTTTGCTTTTAGGGCGCGAGTTCTGCTCGCTGACTTACTTTTAATGCGGTCTGGGCCGCTTCCAAAGAGGCGACGTTTTTCGGATGTACTAGAACTGCTTTTGAGGCTGCTTTTAGGTCGGCGCGTACGACGATTTGGCCGCTGACCAGGCTGACGATTCTGTCCGATTTTTGGTGTATCTGAGCTTCCATTCGCGTTGGAATCACCTTTATGCGTAGGTAAAAATTTTGACGTTGGCCGAGGTAGCGGTGAGCGCCTTACGAATGGACCGTTTTCACTAGGCGTATTGGTGCTAGGCGTATTGGTGCTAGATGTACTGGCGCTAGGCGTATTATTGACACCTGGATTTGAAGGGCTGCCCCCGATATATGTGTTGCGTGAATTGCGTGTGCCGTTGGCATCCGTCATAGCAGGGTTAACCTTGATTGGTGTCTGCGCTGTGCGCGTTAGAGATTGCCCATTCTACCTGTCTGATAATGCCGCGCAATAAAGCGACTTCATTAGACGTTGGCTCGGCTCTGTGTAAGAGCTGCCTGAGCTTACGCATTCGACTCTCTGCGGTGTGGGGATACAGATATTCCACGGTTAGCAGCAGAGACTGCAGGTGTTGATAATATCCTTCAAGTTCGTCGAGCGTGGCTTTGGGTGTGTGAGCGGGCGGGCGAGTGGATGAGTGAGTAGATTTCGTCTGTTTAACAGATGAAGGGGCATTTTGTAAAGTAGGTGACACACTTTGCCACGAAGTACGGGTGGAATTACTGGACTCAGCCAAAGAGGGCCTTAGGCTGGCACGATATAGCTCATAGCAACAGACCGCAACCGCCTGGGCCAGATTCAACGCACTGTAATTGTCGCTACTGGGAATTTTGGTGAACTGCTGGGCGTAGGTGAGTTCTTCGTTGCTGAGTCCGCGATCTTCGGGGCCAAAGAGAAGAGCGGCATGGCAATTTTCTTGGCTGTTGCTTTGAGTCAGCAGCGTTGGCAGGCTTTGTTCGGGCGGGAGCAATGGTGCGTCAAAGCCTCGAGCGCGGGCGGTGGTTGCGATCGCACGTTCACAGCCCACTAATGCTTCAGGAATCGTCTCTACCCGCTTTGCCGCTCGCAAAATATCATCTGCATGTACCGCCATTTGCAACGCCTCCACGCCCAGCGGGTCACACTGAGGATTGACCAGCACCAGCTGTGAGAGCCCAAAGTTTTTCATCACCCGCGCCACCGAGCCCACATTTAAGGGCCCTGCTGGCGCGACCAATACAATTCTCACAGCGGCCAATGCGTCTTGATTAGTAGACGGTTGCCCCATATTTCCTCACCTTAAAAAGCATTCTTCGATACGATCATCATTACAGTCTTTTCATTGTTTCCTTTCATGGCCCGCCAACGTAAAAAATCTGACTTACCTTCCAAGCCTTGCCAAGTGTGCGGTCGCCCTTTTACCTGGCGCAAAAAGTGGGAGAAGTGCTGGGACGATGTGAAATATTGCTCTGATCGCTGCCGCAGACGCAAAAATCAGGTGGATAAGACCAAAGGATAACGGCCGCGATGATTACAGCCGCGATGATTACAGTAGCGTTTGAATGAGCGGATCGGTAAAGTCAGCAATGGCGTAAGTCGCACCTGCGGCCTTGAGCTCGTCTGCTTGATGGGTTGTGGTCATGCCAATGGTAAGAATGCCTGCACCGACGGCGGAGCGAATGCCTGCTCTAGAGTCTTCAAATGCGATCGCCTCTTCAGCCTCAATGCCCAATTTATCTAAAGCCGTCTGATACGGCAGCGGATCGGGCTTGCCCCTCGGTAGCTCATCGGCAATCACCACAGGATTAAATGCCTTGTCGAGGCTGAGCGTTTCTAGCATGAAGTTTGCATTCTTCGTCGGCGCATTGGTGACAACGGCGGCCGATAGAGACTGTTGCTTGAGCTGAGCGAGTAAGTCGAGGAGGCCGGGGAGTGGGGTGAGCTGATTTTTGGCGCGATCGCGAAAAGTCTCCTCTTTTTGTTCACTAAACGCCTCGCCCTCTTTTGCCGACAGCTGAGGCAAAAAATCAGCCAAAATTGCCGCATTTTGTCGTCCGCTAATTTGCTTTTTGTAAAGTGCCTTGTCCAGTGCAATCCCGTAACCTGCAAAAATCTCTTGAAACACCTGAAAGTGAACTTTATCGCTATCTGTAAGGGTGCCATCTAGATCGAAAATAACGGCTTTGACCATAAAAACTATCAATCCAGAACGAAGGATATATGCCACATGTAGCTTTCGAAGAGTTGCTGAAGACACTTAACTAACGATTACGACTAATAGCAAACAAGCAACTCTTCGAAAGCAAATGGCCTAATGCATCAGGTCATTTGCTACACCTTCATCATTGTGTCTTTAGATGCCGTGCTAGTCTAGTTAGCCTAAGACGATGCCATTAGCCACTTTTGTTTTCCTGACGACAAACCGTTTCGTAGCAAGAAACTAGTGGACTAATCACGGGGAAAGTTCGGTGAAAAACCGGCGCTGTCCCGCAGCTGTAATGGTGATTTATCACCTAAGCCAGAATGCCCGTTCGTTTTTTATCCAGTCATTTAATCTCTGCTTGCGAGGTATGAGCAGAGGAGGTAGACAATGAAAAGAGATCCGTTAATCCGCCGTCGTTTTTCCGTCGATAGCGTTCTCGCTAGTAAAGCATCAACTATATTAACCAACAGAGCACTCACTAAAGGCGTACTGGTTAGAAGCCTAGCTGGCGCGATCGCAGCAATCAGCATTGCCATGCCCGCCTTGGCACACCATCCCTTCGGCGGCGAAGCGCCACAAACGATTTTCCAAGGCTTGCTTTCTGGCGCGGGCCATCCAGTCATTGGGCTAGATCATTTGGCCTTTGTTATTTGTGCGGGTCTCTTGGCCGCTGTAGTGCGTGGTGGATTGGCAATTCCGGCTGCGTTTGTGGGCGCGACATTGGTCGGAACAGGCATTCATTTGGCAGGACTAGATTTGCCTGCACCGGAGCTGGTGATTTCATTGTCTGTGGTTATTTTTGGTGCGATCGCTGTTATGCGCGATCGCTTAAATCCCTGGAGTATTGCCTTGCTAGCAACCCTCGCTGGTGTCTTCCATGGCTATGCCTATGGTGAAGCGGTAGTAGGCGCAGAACCAACGCCTCTGGTGGCTTATTTGGTTGGGTTTACTGGGATTCAAGGTGCGATCGCGCTCCTCACATACTGCCTATCTCAGCGCGCAGTCAACAAAGACTACTCCGCCGGACTCATTTCTGTGCGCCACGCAGGCTTCATGGTGTTAGGCGCAGGCGCAGCCTTCCTAGGTGGTCTTTTGGTGTAGCCACTGCCAAAAAACGAGCACTAGTTCGCCTTGATCAACAACTTGCGCAGCCAAAGCATCGACACCACAAAGAATGCTGTTGCTGTTGCACACTCCAACAACTCAAAAAAACTAAAAAAACCAACCCGGTAGCCCCTATGAGCAAGCTTCCCGTAACTGTCGTGACCGGATTTTTAGGCGCAGGCAAAACAACCCTGCTGCGCCACCTTCTACAAAACAATCAAGGCCGCCGTATCGCCGTCATTGTCAATGAATTTGGCGAAGTTGGCATTGATGGTGCCCTGTTAAAAGATTGCCAAGTCTGTGACGAAACAGAGACCCAACAGACCATTGACAACAACATTTTAGAGCTCGCTAACGGCTGCTTGTGCTGCACAGTGCAGGAAGAATTCTTACCCACCATGCAGTCCCTAATCGAGCGCCGCGATGAACTAGACTGCGTCGTCATCGAAACCTCTGGCTTAGCTTTGCCAAAGCCCCTTGTCCAAGCCTTTCGCTGGCCTGAAATTCGCACAAGTGCCACGGTAGACGGGGTGGTCACTGTCGTTGATTGCGAAGCCCTTGCCAACGGTGAACTGGTGGGTGATCTAAATGCTTTAGAAGCCCAACGTCAGGCTGACGAAGAACTAGACCATGAAACGCCCATCGAAGAACTGTTTGAAGATCAGCTTGGCTGCGCAGATATGGTCCTGCTGACAAAAGCAGACCGGGTGGAGGCAGCTGCCTTGAGCAAGGTCAAATCTTGGCTGGCTCAAGAACTAACCGATGGGGTAAAAATATTGCCTTGTCAAAATGGTGAAATTAGTCCAGATGTGTTGCTTGGCTTTAATGCTGCCGTCGAAGAAGACTTAGACAATCGCCATAGTCACCACGACCATGAAGAAGCGCACGATCATGATGACGATATCAGCTCTATTCCCATCACTCTCGACAAGGCATTTGAACCGAAAGCGCTCGTCAAAATGCTCACTCAGCTGGTTAGCAACCAAGAAATTTATCGCATTAAGGGATTTGTCTCGGTCCCCAATAAGGCGATGCGTCTGGTTCTTAATGGTGTTGGCCAACGCTTTGACTACTTTTATGATCGGCATTGGAAAGCAGATGAGCTTCGGCAAACTAAGCTCGTTGTGATTGGACATGAGCTAGACGCTGAAAAAATTCAGGCTCGTTTTCAATAATTTAGTAGCGCTTTAGACTCTGCCGTATGGACATCTATTCATACCATGCCCATACGGCAGAGTCTAAAGCGCTTCTAAATTATTGAAAACGAGCCTGAATTTTTTCAGCGTCTAGCTCATGTCCAATCACAACGAGCTTAGTTTGCCGAA
>JBCBKQ010000290.1:0-6808 GCA_038521595.1 Cyanobacteria bacterium J06627_28
ATGTACCGCGAGCAAACTTGTAATCACTCCTATTGAAATGGGCGTAATCATATTCGACCCCGCTGCTGGCAAGCCTACCGTTAGCACATCGCGCCAGCAGCCGGGTCGAATATGATTACGCCCATTTCAATAGGAGTAATTACAAGTTTGCTCGCGGTACATGGGCCGCTGGCAGTGGCAGGGTTTGGAGTGGCTTCGCGGGTAGAATCTTTTGCGATGATTGTGCTGCTCGCTTTGTCGGCGAGCATTGGACCATTTGTAGGGCAAAACTGGGGTGCTGGCAAGGCGCAGCGCGTTTTAGAAGCTTTGCGGCAGAGCTATTGGTTTTGCTTGGGGTGGGGGTTGCTGATGGCTGGGGTGCTAGCGGTGAGCGCTGGGTGGATTGCAGCGCTGTTTAATGGCGATAGCGAAGTAATTGCGATCGCCTCTCAATATCTCTGGCTAGTCCCCATCAGCTATGGCACCGCAGGCATCATCCAGGTAGCCAGCTCAGCGTTTAATGCCCTAGGCAAGCCGATTCCAGCTGTGGTGATGACCGTGCTGCGAATGTTCGCACTCTACATTCCCTTGGCCTACATTGGCAGCCGCTGGCTAGGGCCAGTGGGTATTTTTGGAGCCGCAACGGTGGCAAACGTGACCGTAGGAGCAATGGCATGGTGGTGGAGTCGTAACGCTGCTCGCCTACCCTCACCTCAGCCCTCAGTCAAATCTCCAGCTCAATCGTCACCCCAATCCTCTCCCGAGAGTAGAGGCTGAAACAACCTTCCAAAAGTAGGGGCTGTTTTAGTCTACTTTGCCCGCTTAACCTGTCTTGCAAAACCGAGGGATTCTAGGCCAGAAATAACCCACCACATCGGATCGATCTCCCACCAGCGAGAGCCAAAGCGAGCTGAAAACTGAGAAGCGTGATGATTGTTGTGCCAGCCTTCGCCAAAGGTTAGGAGCGCAACCCACCAGCAGTTTGTTGAGGTGTCTGCGGTGTCGTGGTTACGATAGCCAATCATGTGGCACGCGCTGTTGACAAAAAAGGTGCTGTGAAAGCCCACAATCACCCGAACAAAAATACCCCATACCACAAACGGCATCCCACCCAGTGCGTAAAGGAGGAAACCCAGCGCTACCTGCAGATGCGTGTGGTATTTGTGGCAGAAGGTATAGAAAGGATCGTTGGCAATGTCTCTGGTAAGGCGCAGCCGCTCGGGCTCGTTAGGAATTCTGTGCATAACCCAAGTGAGATGGCTCCACAAAAAGCCTTTCTTTGAGTTGTGTGGGTCTTTCGTTTCGTCTGTGTAGCGATGGTGCATACGGTGATAGCCCACCCAGCCCTTTACAGAGCCTTGAGCGGCCAAAGTCCCACACAAAATAAAGAAGTACTCCAATGGCTTGGGCACTTGAAAGCTGCGATGGCTTGCAAGGCGATGAAAGCCCAGAGAAATACCAAAGCCAATAGTGAGACAGTGCAAGAAAACGGCGACCCCGACCGCCTGCCAGCTAAAAAATCTAGGGAAAAATGCCAACAGTGCCAGCAGGTGCAGCACTAGCGTTTCAATCGCGACCTCCTTACGGAAGGCGGGATTCTCTGGTGCGGTCTCAACGCTATCGGTGAGAGATATATCAGCAGGCTTGATATCGCTCTTTTCTTTAATTTTAGAAGGAACCATTAGTAATTTTTCTTTTTTATCAAACGGACGACTTTCAAAATCGAAGTGCAGATATGTACTTTGAAAGAGAAAGCCTATGCCTGCTTGCTTTATCTTGATGCGTATGACCCATACGAGCATGACTCACAAAAAGCTGCCCTGCACAAAGCAAGGTGCCAAAAGCCATAGTGGAAACCCTCTGGCTATTTTTGTAGCGCTTGCCGCCAAAGGATAGTTTACAAGGTGAAATAAGGTCAGCTATGGACTCTACTTTAGAACTTCAGCTTTGGAACTTTACCCTTAGAATCTCAGCTTTAGAACTTCAGCCTAATCATGGTGGAATCGTAGAGGCCTCAGGCTCTAATTTTTGAGTGGACGTTATCTAGTTTAGTTGCGAATTGTAAATGTTGCTATCCGAAATTCACCGTAGCAGCTAGGTATAACATCAATGTTTCTTATTAGAGCGCAATCAGCATAGGGCCAGACCAGGCGTTGCCATCCACCCCTAGCCACCCCTAGCCACCTCTAGAGCAAACGATGACATAGCCCTGCTGCAAATAAGTTGGTAGGCATCTTAGTGGGGATCGTCAATAAAATTTTCAACAAAGTTTAGAGGACCCTAAATTCGTTCCACATTTTTCAGCGACACAGCTAATAGCGTTTTCTTAAGGACTCTAGCTACGCTTGGAACGTTGGCTGATGTGAGTAAAGTAGGCAAATATGTTTTGCAGGAGCGTTTTATGACAGAGCAATCAACGCCTTCTACAGATAAGAGCAGCGCGCTATCTCGGACTGCGTCTGAAAAATACAAGCCGTTCCAAAACTTTCTGCTTGGTATCTTTTTTGGCTGTATTCCTGTGGGGGTTGGGCTTGATATGTCGTCGTACATGACGCATATGTCTTGGCTTGACTACGAGATTTGGAAACTGGCGATCGCAGCTATCATACCTGTCACTTTTGGCATTCTTAGTGTTGCGCTCAAAGGCAACTTTTTAAAGGCGCTGGGCGACGTACTCTCATCTACGATAATCTAGCTCAGCCTTTTCTACATTCTCATGACATAAGGCCCCAAGCGACTATACGTACGCTTGGGGCCTTATGTTTACGGTTATCCGTTCACCGATACAAAGTGACTAGCAGCTGTGCCTAAGCTTCGCCGGTAATCGACAGTTCACTCACCCAGATGCGAGGGCAAACGCCGCCGGGGGTAACCTCTGCCTCAGGCTCAATGTGAGAAATGTTTTTGAGCACTTCTCGAAAATCTCCAGCAACGGTCGCAGACTCCACGCTGATGCGCTTGCCATCTTTGATTAGCCAGCCATCAAATGGTAGAGAAAAAGATCCTTGCAATGCATTGACACCAGCGTGCAGCGCCTGTAAGTCGTCAATCAAGACGACGCCATCAGCCGTATCTAGCTTGTAATTATCATCGGCACTCTCGCCTGGTAGCACTTCTAGGTAGTTAAGACCGACGCTTACTTTTGCACCAATGCTGGCATGACCCGTCGGCTCTGTCTCCATGCGCTTAGCGGTGCCCGCACTGTGGATGAAGTTCCTGAGCGTACCGTTTTCAATTAAGGGCAGCCGACGGGTGGGTGTGCCTTCACCGTCAAATGTCTCGGAGGAGACATTCTCAGAATGCAGCTCATCGTCATAGACGGAGAGTAGCTTGCTAGCCACGTCTGTCCCAATGGAGTCAGCGTTAGACAAAGAGCGATTGTCTAGCACGCTCTGGGCGTTGTACATATTGGAGAAAGCGCTAAGCAAGCTCAAGAAGGCATCCGCAGAAAAGACAACTGGATATTTGCCAGAGGCAATTTTCTCGTAGTCCAGATGGCTGATTGTTTTTTCGGCGGCTTCTTTGACGCAGCTGTCTACGTCTAGCTGTGCGAGACCATTTTTAAATCGCATGGCACCGGCAGCACGAGGCTTGCGCCCTTCTTGCTCGGTTTTGCCGTAGAGATAGACAGAGGCGTAGGTGCGCTCTTCACTACGCTGTGCGCCGTCACTATTTAAGTAGAAGCGTTCGATGTCCCGCTGGGCAATGCCGTTGTAAGGGACAGATGCGATCGCATCATGCGCATCCAACACCCCTTTTTCTGCTGCCACCAAAGCATCAATCAGCTCAGGCACAGGCGCTGCTTCCGCTTTCGTAAAGTTCACCTCAGCCGTGGGCGACTTTGCCTGTGGGCTAAAGTCTGGCGCATTTTCTTTCACACCAAAGGCGCTGGCCTCGTAGGCGGTTTTGAGCGCCATCTCTAGCCCAGTTTCATCGGTGTCGGTGGTAGAGGTCACCCCAATTTGGGCTTGGTCATTCCACACGCGAACGATGACGCTGGAGCGGTTAGAGGCTTTGACCTGTTTGGGTTCACCTTTGTCTACTTGGACGCTAGTTTCATCTACAGAAGAGCCATAGATGTCGTATTTAGCGATGCTGAGCTTTTGTGCGATCGCGCTTGCTTGCTGAGCAATAGTTTGAATCTTTGCCATGGAGAAAATTAGAGAAGAATTGTTGTCTACAAGACAGGCATTTTTCCTGTCCCGAAATGCCTAAAAAAGAGAAATAACCTCATTTCCCCTAGCCTGAAGTAAATCCCCTCTGGAGGGGATCTACCTCAGGCTGGATAGGAGAGCGTTTCTATCGGCCGCCGACCGTGATGTCGTCCACCTTAATGTGAGGCTGACCCACCGTCACATATACGCTGCCGCTCACAGACCCGCAAAATCCCGGTGCCAAACTAATATCATTCGAGCACATCGAAATCTTGTTCATAATGTCCGTCGCTTCACCAATCAGCGTCGCGCCCTTCAATGGCTTCGTAATCTTGCCATTTTCAATCAGATACGCCTCATCAACCGCAAAGTTAAACTGACCTGTGGGGCCAACGCTACCGCCGCCCATTTTCTTGCAGTAGATGCCTTTTTCTACCGAGGCAAACAGCTCCTCTACAGAGTGCTCACCAGGGGCGATGTAAGTATTACGCATCCGTGAAGCCGACGCATGGGTGTAGCCCTGACGACGACCGCTACCCGTACGAGGATGGCCCGTGCGCATTTCGCCTGCACGGTCAGAAATGAAGTTCTTCAAAATGCCATTTTCAATCAGCAGCGTGCGCTGAACCGGCATCCCCTCATCGTCCATGTCAATGGTACCAAAGGCTTCAGTGGAGAGTCCTTCATCCCAAGCAGTGAGACTTTCGTGAGCCACTTTCTGCCCTTTCTTATTCATGAAAGGTGTCGTCTCTTTTTCGATTTGCGTCGTCTCTAGCAGGTGACCGCAGGCCTCGTGGAAAATGACCCCACCGAAGTGGTTCGCCATAATCACAGGATAGTTGCCAGACTCTACATAGTCGGCGTAGAGCATTTTGCCAGCGGCTTCAGATACCTTTGCGGCTGTCTCGTTGTAGTCCCAAGCAGTGAGAAAGCTAGGATCGCCAGTGTTGCCCAGTCGCTCACCAATAGATGAGCGATGCTCGCCGTCTGCGCAAAGCAGATTGAAGCCAACAGACTGAGTAAGACGCACATCGCGAGCAAAGGTACCGTCGCTAGAGGCAACAAGCACTTCTTGCCAATCGCGAAAGTAAGAAGCGCGGCGAGCCTGTACGTGATCGGCTTTTTCGTTTAGCGCAGCGTTGGCCTCTAGCAGCACATCACCCATGGTTTGCATAGAGGGGCAGCTGGCGAGCCAGTTATCTTTGGCGCGGGTAACGCCGTAGTCGCGCAGAGGCTCCAAGTTAATTTCGGGGACGCTAGCGCTGGCCGCCGGAGTTTCAAGGCCCATGATGGCAAGACCTTTTTCTAGCGCATCTTTGAGCCCATCAAAGGACAGATCGTTTGTGCTCACATAGCAATCAGCGCCGCCTTTGAACACGCGCACGCCAGCGCCTGACACGAGACTAGGCGAAATGCTGGTAATGGCATCGTCCTCAGCAAGGCAGCTGATGTAGTTTTTGCGCTCTAGAAAAAACTCAACAAAGTCAGCACCCACGGCGCGACCCAGACCCAAAAGCGTAGAGAGAGGCGCTCTCCAAGTGTCGTCAAACTTGTCTGTGGTTGCGGTGTAGCTGAGCGAAGGAATCTGCTCTAAGCGCAAGGGCTGTTCAAAGGTAGCGGCTGTCATATAAGAAGCAAGTCCTTTTGATATCTTTGCCCTTCAGTCTATCAAATGTGCCTAAAGATGGGAGTGGCACACCGCTGGCGGATTTCCCTACTTAGATGGGTGATGGAAGAATAGGTGATGGGGTCATCTCAGTTTTTGGTGTGGTTTGGGAAAGCTAGCAACAAGTTTGATTGATGAAACTAAGATGATGAACTATCGGCTAGGACTGGCTGTTTTAGGGTTAACTGTTGTGTTTTGGGGCGGCGGGCAGGCTGACGCTGCCAATCCAGAGCATGTAGCCCAGTTGCTGACGACCGGAGACTGTCCAGAGTGTGATTTGAGCGAGGTCTCAATTAAAGATCTGGCTTTGCAAGATGCAAATTTGCAAGGTGCAAACTTAAGCGGCAGCCATTTGCAGGATGTTGATTTAACCCGTGCAAATTTAGCAGCGGCTGATTTGAGTGGAACGCGTCTAAACAGTACCAACCTAACGGGCGCAAATTTGCAAAATGCAAATTTATCTGGTGCGGCTAGTCCGTTTTTTTGTGACGCTGACTTTGGGGGAGACTCTCAAGATCCGGAATCGTGCGTGCTTGAGTTTTTGCCTTTTCAGATGCTCTCAGAACTCTGTGTAGAAGATGTTGAATTAGCTGGATCAATCGCTGAGACTGCGTTTGGTGATTCTACAGATGTTTGCACACAAGAAACGATTGACAGTTTATCGCTGTACTCTACCTACACAGCCTCTCTGCAACGGCTGACGAGACCTTTGGTGCTGCGTGGCGCAAACCTAAGCGGCGCTAACTTGCAGAATGCGGACTTTTCTGGGGCTGATTTTAGCTATGCTTTACTGGCAGAAACTAAGGCCTCGGGGGCTGACTTTAGCTACACACGATTTTTCAATGCAGACGTAACGGGCCTTCTTAATGCCGAGCTTACGGATGCTTGGGATAGTTGGAACAGCCTGAGTGAGTGGATGATGGCAGCTGCAGCCCGAGCCGATGAGCGTGCAGCAAGCTCAGAGGGGCGGACCTATATTGGGGCGATGAGCCGAGTGCAGCAGGCTCAC
>JBCBKQ010000291.1:0-6743 GCA_038521595.1 Cyanobacteria bacterium J06627_28
GCAATTGCAGCGCTATGTGAGGATAGGGCGTCAATTGCTGTCACCAATGACAGATAGCCTATCTATTGCTCTTCTAAAAGAGCCCTATAAAAGGAGCCCATCTAGTAGCGCGTAAGAAGCTACCGTCGGCGCGATCGCCGTAGCGTACAAAAACCTGCCTGAGTCGTGCCCTAATGCGAAAGTCCAGCGCGAAAGTAAAGCTCAAAATTTGAACCCAATGTTCAAACCTACGGTCGGCGTGACGCCGTCGGCGTAGCTGAGGCCCTAATTCGCGTTGCAAAAAAGCGACGACGAAGTCATGACTGCAAAGCGGTTGTCCACTCCGTCATGACGGTGCGTTTAACAATGCGGTGCGTTTAGCAGTTTCAAAACAGCTTTAGAGCAGTTTTGGACAGGTGCTAAAAAAGAACCTGCCATCTGCTGTGAAAACGCTTAGACAGCTCCCGTACTAGAGCACTCTGAGTGAAACGAGTGCCTGGTGTCATCGGGGCGTCATCAGGCTTTTGATGAAAAGTCTTGTAATACACCTAAGCTAACATAAGCTTTAGTTATCTAAGATATTTTTGTTCACATAACTTAGTATGTTTTTTAGCTGCTCAACAAAAGTCATGCTGCCTTCTATAAGCGGGCTTCAGGGCTTTCCCACAAGAGAACGACCCCTTTGCCAGCACAATGGCTTAGAATAAAGAAAGACAGCTTAAACTTTCGTAACTTAATTCGCCTGAGTCGCGTTCTCCATGACCTCAGTCACCTCTCTTTTTTCTCCTGTAGAAGCCGACCTGGATCAGCTCACAGACAATCTCAAAAATCTTGTCGGCGCTCGCCACAAGATTCTCTATGCTGCTGCCGAGCATTTATTTGGTGCAGGCGGTAAGCGCCTACGTCCGGCCATTGTGCTTTTGCTGGCTAGGGCGACTCAGCCCGATGGCGGTATTACGACGCGTCATCGTCGCCTGGCTGAAATCACAGAAATGATTCATACAGCTAGCTTGGTTCATGACGATGTTGTCGATGAGTCAGCAACGCGGCGAGGGGTGTCAACGGTGCATAGTCGCTTTGGCAACCGAGTCGCTGTTTTGGCCGGTGATTTTTTGTTTGCTCAGTCTTCTTGGTACTTGGCTAACCTTGACAATCTAGATGTGGTCAAGCTCCTTTCGAGGGTCATTATGGATTTGGCCGAGGGCGAAATCCGCCAAGGGCTAAAGCATTTTGATACGTCGCTTTCTCTTGAAGCCTATTTGGACAAGAGCTACTACAAAACGGCCACCCTCATTGCCAATAGCTCAAAAGCGGTGGGCGTACTGAGCGATGTCCCCGAAGCCGTGGCCGAAAATCTCTACCAGTTTGGTCGCAGCCTGGGGCTGGCCTATCAGGTCGTTGATGACATTTTAGATTTTACCGGCTCCGAAGAAGTGCTGGGTAAGCCTGCTGGCTCAGATTTGCGCAGTGGGAACCTGACCGCACCTGTACTGTACGCAATGGAAGAGGTCCCCTATCTGAAGACGCTGATTGAGCGTGCTTTTTCAGAAGCCGAAGACTTTGAGCAGGCAATTGAGCTGGTGCACAACAGTCAGGGCATTAAGCGATCAAGGATGCTGGCGCAGAGTCATGCAAGGCATGCTGTAGAGTGCTTAAATGAGTTGCCACCATCTGAGTCTCGTCAGGCGCTTCAAGATATTTCAGAGTATGTTTTACGCCGGTTGAAATAGTCTGACCCAGGATGCTAGCTTGACGGCGTCAGGTGGCGGTCAACTCGATATAGACCAGCCCCAAAGAGCCTGATCAACGCGCCGTGAGCCACGCAATTTGTCTGGGTGAGATTTTAGTTGACTGTTTTGCTGAGCAGCCAGGGTTGCCCCGTAGTGAAGTAACCAGCTGGAATCCACTGCCCGGAGGAGCGCCTGCAAATGTTGCCTGTGCGCTAGCTAAGCTGGGCAATGCTGTGGAGTTTGTGGGCGCGGTGGGTGAAGATCACTGGGGTAAAGCCTTGGTCACGCTGCTAGACGATATGAAGGTGGGCAGACGGGGAGTGCAGTACCGGCACAAAGCGCCGACTCGTCAGGTTTATGTGACACAAAACGACCAGGGCGATCGCACCTTTGCTGGCTTTAGTGAAAGCGATCCGACATGCTTTGCCGATGCGCACTTATTTGCTAGCGCGTTGGATTTGGAGGTGTTTACCGGGGCGAATTTTCTCGTTTTAGGTACGCTTTCGCTGGCGTATTTGGATACTCGCGAGGCTGTTTTACAAGCGGTTAAAACGGCAAATGACAGTGCCATGCCTATTTTGGTAGATGTGAACTGGCGACCAATGTTTTGGCCCAAGCCCGCCAACGCGCCCGGCTATATCTATGATTTGCTGCGGCAGGTACAGTTTTTGAAAGTGTCTGACGATGAGGCAGACTGGCTTTTTGGGACGCGCTCTGCAGGGGCGATCGCACATCAGCTTCCCCACCTCCAGGGCGTGCTCGTTACAGCTGGCCGCAAAGGTTGCCAGTACTGCTTCAAAGACATCAGTGGTCATCTACCCGCTTTTGACGTAGACGTCGAAGAGACAACGGGGGCAGGCGATGCGTTTACCGCAGGCTTTGTCCATCAGCTGCTACAAAGAGAATTATCAGCGCTAGGCGATGGGGACACGGCTCGTAAAATCGTGACCTATGCGAGTGCGATGGGCGCGTTGACTACGACACGTCCGGGTGCGATCGCAGCCCTTCCTACCCCCAACGAAATCGAAGCCTTTTTATATCTAAACTGAACTATCTCTAAAACCAATCATCTCTAAAACCAATTATCTCTAAAACCAATCATCTCTAAAACCAATTACGTTTCCCTTATGGCAAAAGAAATCGAACGAAAATTTCTCGTCACTAGTGACGCCTGGCGAGCTGAGGCAACGGGTAAACTCTACTGTCAGGGCTATTTAGCCACTGCCGTCAGGGGGCAAAGCGTCCGGGTTCGCATTGCTGGGGCCCATGGCTACCTAACGATCAAAGGCCCAGCAACCGGGCTGAGTCGTTCAGAATTTGAATATCCGATTCCAGTGGCAGATGCCAGAGAGATGCTCACAACCTTGTGCCAGCAGCCCCTGATCGAAAAGATTCGCTATCGGCTGCCCATTGGTCCTGTCACCTGGGAAATCGATGAGTTTAAGGGCGAAAATGCGGGCCTGATTGTGGCTGAAGTCGAGGTGGAGTCAGAGGAGCAAGCGGTAGACCTACCCGACTGGATTGGCGAAGAAGTTTCTGGCGACCCGAAGTACTACAATGCCAGCCTCGTGCAGACGCCTTACGCTAGCTGGCAGCCCAATTGACGTAGGGCAGCTGGCTGGCGGTTTGTGCGATCGCATCCTGCCCAGCCACGAGCTGCCCGCAGGCATCCCAAGTCCCTTTCAAAAACATTTGCCTTGGGCCTGCGCCCATGGTTACCGGGATAGAAACATCGCCAGATTTAACTGTCATTGACTCCAAATCCACCGTGAGTTCTGCCGTCGGATTTTCGGCAACGATGGCCTGCAAGCGGTTTGCCCCTTCGCTATCTACAGTGACGCAGGGAATGCCCATCGCGACACAGTTGCCAAAAAAGATTTCGGCAAAGCTTTCGCCGACGAGTGCTTTGATGCCCCAGCGTGCGATCGCCTGGGGCGCGTGCTCGCGAGAAGAGCCACAGCCAAAGTTGCGATTGACGACAAGTATCTGTGCGTCCTGATATTGAGGCTGATTAAACGGGTGCTCCGGTGACTGCTGCCGGTCGTCTGCAAAAACCTGCTCGCCTAGCCCATTGAAAGTGACCGCCTTTAAGAAGCGGGCTGGAATAATGCGGTCGGTGTCAATGTCGTTACCTACGAGCGGCAAGCCACGTCCTGTAACCGCACAAACCTGAGAGGAATCGCCCATAACCTTAATTCGCAACCTTATTTGCAACAGAAAGAACCCAATCAAACTCAATCAAACCAGAAAACCCGTAAACGCGTAAACCTATTCTCAATAAGTCAACAGAAATAGGATGTATGAACTAAAACCCATCAAACAGGCTAAATTTTATTGAGGTTTGATTTCTATCTATCAATAATTGATTAGTCATTGATATTAATAATTGGTTCTTACCAATCTATCTTTTGATTACGCAACCTTTAATCTGATTACGCAACCTTTAACCGGCAGAAATGTGTTGTCAATCGTTAGATCTCTTCAATTTATATTGAAATTATGTTGAAGGAATGAAGTGCTTTAAAGACGGTTCGCTGCGCCTGCAAAGCATTGTTATTGCCAAATACCGCTGCCAGATACTGCTGCCAGATACCGTTTTTACTTCGATGTCCATCATGGCCTGATGGTGAGTGCACATAAAAGCAATGCTTCTGTCCATTCAACGACTGCGCCGTAGGTATCGCCTGTGTGGCCACCGAGCTGCCAGTTGAAGTAGGCGCTGGTAAGCAGTGAGAGGACAACGCCACCTGCGATCATCAACAAGCCTAGGGGCAACGAAATCCAGCCCAGCGCCATCCATAAAGTCTGTATGCCCAGTAAGCCCAGCAAACATGGCACTGTGTGACCAAGGGTTGGTAGGGCAGCCTTGTGGAATGCGCCCTTGCCGTCTTTTTTAAGATAGGGATAGCGGGCGATCGCCCACTGCTGTGCCCAGCGCCCCCACATAGAAACGCCTACCAACACAAATAGGCGATAGTCTTCAATCGCGCCTAATGCCAGTACCTTAAGCAAAATCAGTACGACTACTGCCATGCCGCCAAAGGCGCCCATACGGCTGTCGGCCATTACCTCCAGCCGCCTGTGAGTCTTTTGCCCACTTGCATCTGGCACCGCCAGTCCGTCAGCGCTATCTGCTACCCCGTCTGCATGAAGCCCGCCAGTCAATAGCAGCCCCATCGCAACAATCAAAGCGCTGCGCACCAAAAGCGGCATTCCACCTAGGCCTAGCCAGCCATCTGACAACCCTAAAATGAGTCCAATCAAAGCGCCCACCCACGGCGCCCAGCGAGCAATACAGCGAAACTCCATGTGCCAGTGCTGGGGCAGTGGCAGGCAGGTATAAAATATGATCGCTCCTAGCCAGCTCGCCCAGGCCTGGGCGAGCAGCGTCATTCTCTTTTTGGCTCGTTTCAATCGTTAAATTCCTTTTGTTTTCCTTTTGTTCAATTCTGGTCGAGTTATTTACTCGAATGGCTTACTGCAATTGAATGGGGTTTAATCTCGGCATAATTTGCTGATGCTTTGAGCGCTTTTGAAAAAAATAATTGATACTGCGCACATTGCACCTTTCTCATTTGCTTTTGATACGTTAGCGATGTTTGGTTTGTGAAGACAAAATCACCCCGATAAAGTATTTCAAGATCTTACGAATCTGATATTGCAAACCTCAAAAATTCGTTTATTGTGAGGGTATATTTGCGGAGTTACGATGTTTCAACATTCGATAATGTCTGTATATCTGTAGAGGAGTCTTTCCTCTTTCACCTGATTTATTGGCCTTCGTCCAGCCTTTCAAATGAACCCTAAAAATTCCAGCGACTTTCCCGCTCCGTGCATCGTAGATAATGGCATTGTGATTCAAAAAGCCGACATGCTCAGGCTCCTAAAGGGATTGCATCATGTCCGCTACATTCACAGACAGGACGATGAAATCACTAACACAGGTGACGGCTGCGTCGTAGAAGCCTTTGCAAGTGCTACCGAAGCGACGCTTGTGGCAAATCATGCCCTACATATAAATGTCTACAGCTTTGACTATTTAGAAATGATCAAAGTCGGTGAAGAAACCAGCTTTGCCCTCGTGCAGGACAATCGCTGCCTGTGTCTGACGCCGATTGCAAAGTCGCAGTCTCGCTATCACCACCAGGAGCTCGATGCGGCTGCCCTAGAGGCAATCGTTACAGAAGCTCTGGCGGCTAGCTGGGATGCCTCTATCGACAGCGATGATCGCAATAGTTAGCAATCTTTTTTCTACGGATTCTTTCTACGGATTCTTTACTTTAGTTTTCTCTTTTTGACGTTGGCGCGATGGTTCGTCTGTCCGGTAGTCTGCAACAGTAGCTTCATTTGACAGTGCCTTCTTTTGACAGACTTTTCCTATTGCCTTGAGGCCAACTGCAGCCATACCAAAGCGCGTGCCGGTGTCTTTCATACGCCCCACGGCCCAGTGCACACACCTCGGTTTATGCCCGTAGGGACGCTGGCA
The DNA here is from genome assembly GCA_038521595.1 of Cyanobacteria bacterium J06627_28. Taxonomy (GTDB): domain Bacteria; phylum Cyanobacteriota; class Cyanobacteriia; order Phormidesmidales; family Phormidesmidaceae; genus Phormidesmis. The sequence goes on from JBCBKQ010000291.1 coordinate 6,196, forward strand.
AATGTAAAAACGGTCACGCCCGCGCAGCTGAAAGACTGTAATGCAGAGATGGTATTGGCCAACACGTATCATTTGCACCTGCAGCCAGGTGAAGACCTGATTGCCGAGGCGGGCGGTGTCCATAAGTTTATGAATTGGGATGGGCCCATGCTCACCGACTCGGGTGGGTTTCAGGTCTTTAGCCTGAGCAAGATGCGCACTATCACAGACGAAGGTGCAACGTTTAAGTCTCCCCGTGACGGTCGCATCATTGAAATGCCACCAGAGCGCTCGATTGAAATTCAAAATCAGCTGGGGGCCGATGTGATTATGGCCTTTGATGAATGCCCGCCCTATCCTGCCTCCAGAGAAGCGGTGGTCAGTGCGACGGATCGCACCTACCGCTGGTTAGAGCGCTGTATTCAGGCGCATCAAAGATCGGATCAGGCGCTATTTGGCATTGTGCAGGGTGGGACGTATTTAGATTTGCGGGCGGCGGCGGCGGCAGATTTAGCGCAGCTAGATTTGCCAGGGTATGCCATTGGTGGGGTGAGTGTGGGTGAGCCGCC
>JBCBKQ010000292.1:0-6714 GCA_038521595.1 Cyanobacteria bacterium J06627_28
GTTATACTCTGACCAGTTACGGATGCGGCGCTGGCTCATCGGTTTAGCTTTTTTGTGTGGTTACTTAAAACTTACCGTCACAGCGCCCCTTCCGTAACCCCTATTTGTGCAACAACGCCCCTAGCACTTATCTTTTCATTAACAACTAATCCGGTTACGCTCTGCCTAGAAAACGAGTATTGCATTCGCGTTTTCTTGTGGTTTATCTCAAATCCAGATCTGTTGATAAGTCTTACTAGCTCTGTACCAGCTAACCAAATATGACTATCACTATCGCTTTGTACAGCTACGCTTTGCGGAAAAGAGCGTTTATTCGTAGAGAAAGTTAAGTCATCTGCATATCTTGAATAAGTACACCGTGTTTTGCACGCCAGCTTTAACATGTGAATATCTAAGATATTTCCTATAAGGTTAGAGATTACAGGGGAGCAAGGGCTACCCTGTGGTAACTTATTCTCAAAACATGCAATCTGGGCAAGCAGTGTAGCTATTTTAGGATCGAGCTTAAAGTTTTTGTCTTTTATAAAAAAACCGCGAACTCTGCCAAAGTTTATTGCGTCAAAGAAGTCTTTAATATCGAGATTGAATACATATCTTCTATTTCTATGTCTTTCTGCGTTGGTGAATATAGATGAGTTGCGCGAAAATCCATGAGAAGCGTGATGATATTTACCGTCATTATCAGAGATTCGTTGATCAGATATCTCTTTTATACAGACTTCTAAGCTATCTGCTAACCTTCTTTGTAGAAGCTTCAGCCCTCCACGAGGTGCGGAGATAGTGCGTGTACCTCCTGATTTCTTAGGTATAGAAAATTTCTCATATCTAAGTGAATCTTTTTCCTTGTATATTAAATATGCTAGTTTTTTCTTCTCAAAGCCAAGAATTCGGGCTATGTCACCAATGGACTTTGCACTCTGTAAGTCCGATAGACTTGACATTCTAGTCTAGTGATTGAAAGTTTTGAAGGCAGACCTTTAGGTACTCTTTTGCGAATGCGTAGACGTTAGAGAACATCACTAGAGTCGCTATAGTAAGGAAGCATAGGCTGAGACATTGGTCTCACGTGCCACGATTCATGACACAACAATCTACCTAAAGATCTGTTATACGAGAATATATCATTAGGCTTTCTCTTGTGTATGTATTGTTTACTTTTCTTACAGGAAGAAATGCTAGATTCCAGTAGCGGTTCCAACTCAAGAACGCGTCTGCTGAGCGAAAAGGGGGCCTGTGCATAGAAGCCGAGAAATCTTGACAGACAAGCTCATTGTTTCAGACTTTATCAAGGATTTTTCGAGGGTCCCAAGCATTTTTGAGTCTAGATATATTTTTTGATAAGCACAAATACTTAGAGGTTAAACCGTTGCTAGTAAGGCGTTTCAGCCTGATCTGTCAAAATTTCTCCATGTCTAAACAAAGGCGAACTAGAGTCCCAAAAATGGTCGTTAACTTAGCGGTCTGAAATACTACTGCTTGGGTTGCGCAATCACCCACCAGTGCTTGAGTCTAGACGTTTAATCTATCGCAAAAAGGAACATTAATTGAGCGATCATCTGCCTCTGACCAAGGGGTCTGTCGTCGTAGAGTCAAGGCTATCGATAGTGAGGATATTGGACCAGTGGGGGAAAGGGAGTGGTAACGCTCACGACCTACCCGCCCCCCCGCTGGCACATATGGACACGAATAGAATTACCGTCGGTCCACAGGTTCACTTTTGCAAACCCTGTGCTGCCGGAACGCGCCTTACCGTTCAGAACTTGCTCGAACCGCTCAACGAGAATCGTTTGCCGATATCATTCGAGACTACTACAGAGAGCTACAACCGGCGGCTGTTCACGCCTGTCTTCCGTGTGGGATCGCCCTAGTGTTCGCTGAGAATATCAATCTGGTTTTTGCCTAACGATTATGCAAGCTTATGATGCGCTTGGCTCTGGCATTTAGCGTCCAAGTGCTGATGCACTACGCTTTCTCCTATAATCTCAACCAACGCACTCATAAGCCAGTATGTCCGCCTCTGACTATACTCCACCGGTCTCTCAACTGCTCACATGCGGTAGACCCAAGGCTACGCGATGTAGCCAATGGCCTAACTACGTTGAGGAGTATGGCCTGACAGCTGCAGATGTGCCCGACCTGATTCAACTCGCTGTTGAGGATGAGCTTGACTGGGACGATGACATTGAGTGCTACGCCCCTATTCATGCCTGTCGTGCATTGGGCCAACTGAGAGCAGAGCCCGCTATTCAAGCGATGATTGCGCTGCTGGCTGACCGTGACAATGACTGGTTCATGGAGGAGCTGCCCGTTATCTTTGGCATGATAGGCCCGGCCTCTATTCCTCCCCTTTCCATTTATCTCAACAGCACAGAACCATCCATCTGGAGTAAGGTCGCGGCATCAGGCGGATTAGAGCAGATTGCAGTTCGCCATCCTGAGCATAGAGATGAGTGCGTAGGATTGATAACTGATGTGCTATCTCATCATCAGCATCAGCCGCCTGAACTCAACGGCAATCTAGTCGGTCGATTGCTCGATCTGCAAGCTGTGGAAGCAGTCGATGTGATCGAGAAAGCATATAAAGAAGGGCCAATGGACGAGATGGTCTGCGGTAGCTGGGCAAGGGTTCAGATAGAGCTAGGTCTCGCAACAGCTGATGACTTCACCGAAGAAGAACTTCGACACAAAGAGCCGGAATGGATGGATTCTATCAAGGCCATCGCTGCACTACGGGAACTGTCACAGCAGGAGGTCTCAGCAACTCCAAAACTCACTGCCGTTGGCTCAAAGCTGAGCCAGTTTGGACGAGGAAGCCTTTCTACAAAGGGACGCAAATCTTCCCAAGCGAAGTCTGGTTTTGGCACACAGCCGCCGCAAAGAAAAAAGAAGAGGACAAGAAAGCGCTGATTGACAGCTCTAGACTGTTCGATTGGTCAGCTATATCCTTTTCCTACACATTCTCCGTCGTTATCTACCACTCAGCGGTAGAGCATATACTCGTGGCAGGAGCTAAATCGTCTCAACTATAGATAAGTGCAACTATCTGGACTTAGACAGTGAGATCGCGCAGCTTGCCGTAGGTGATCGCCATGCAGCTACAAGGCCTCTCGATTCTCTAAGTCACACAAAAATCTCCCTATCCCATGAGTAAATTTGCCCATAGCCCTGCTGGTCAATCAGCGGCCTGTCTTCCGCGATCACGTCCAAACCTTCTGCCGCTAGCTCTAGACAAAACTGAGCATATTCAAACTGGCCATCAGCGGTTACTGCATAGCCAGTGTGGTCACCGCGGCCATTAAATTCTCCGAAGAATTCAACGAAGGGACTACGGGTAGCCACTTTCTCAAACTTTTCTAAATGGGCTCAACTTCCAGCACCTTGGAACCATTTTGAAAAACTGACGCGGCGATCGCATGAATCGGCGCATCCTTCCGCTTCTCCCGCCACATATATAAATTGGCGTAAGGCATCGACCCCTCAGCCACCGGCAGCGATACCGTCTCCACTTGGCCCCTCGCTCGCAGTCACATCAGTAACCTGCTGCTGATACTGCAACCGTCGCTATTCATACAGGCGCTGACGATTGCGGTAATGGAGAGCGCCTCCGGGGGCAACGCTTCTCATGCCAGCAACCGTCGCCAGCCTTTCCATGCAGTTGCCGTGCATCTACCGCGAGCTAGGCACAGGCAACGCATTGCTTATCAACACGACGAGGCATAAGCGCTCAGTCCCTTATCTCGACAGCATGATGCCGAAACATATTTTCTATCTCGTCTCTCGATAGAGTACCGTCCGCAATCTTCAAAAACATATCTACCAGTGCTGCATTCTCTAAGCCCAACTGCCAGCCGTTGATTAATAAAAACGTCTCCGATACCACTGCTGCAACCCGCTTATTCCCATCTACGAAAGCATGCGCCATACATAGGTGATAGGCATAGGTTGCAGCGGAAAGCGTTGGAAACTTCATCACGCCTAATCTGCTCCCCTAAGCCAGTTCTTGATAGGCATCACGGCGCTTCTCCATCACGCCCTGAGAGGTTTGCACAAACTCGGATTCAGTAGGCTTCTCGTCTTTTGGTATCTGTACGACCAAAGATTGACCCACCACGGTGACCTCTACTTGTCCGCCTGGCTGTAGCCCGAGCGCCGCCAGTGCGTCTGCAGGTATGGGTAGTAGATTTTCCCCATCGACCGTTCTAATTTGCTCAAGCATTATGGTGCTCCAGTCAGTATATGAACCTCAGTCCTGTTCGCCACCTAAGTCTGCTTCAAACCAGAGGCTCAAAAGCTAATGGCGACAGGCTTTATTGTACCCCAACCAATCTAGTTTTATTTTCAGTCTGATTTTTTGCATAGTCCAAATAAATGTAATTATTTGATTTTACAAGAACAAATATACAACAAGTTTACTAGAGCCTGAAAACCTCTGAGTGAGGTGGTTAAAGCTTTCCCTATAACTTCTTTAGTTTACTAAAAATCTCTAGGTCAAGGAGGGAAATTAAGGCACAAAGCTGAGTCTCTCTAAATAGAAGAAACAGTCATTTGAGAAGAGTAACTGGTTTGTCAGGATTGGCATGCAGTCATTACAACAATACCGTCTTTCATAACCCGACCGTGTCACTGTTGCGCAATACATGCCAAAAAATCGCCCTATTCTCGCAAATGTTCTTAATGAGACGGTTTTCTTATGTGATCGCTCATTAAGATGAAGGTGGCGATCGCACTGGCTGAAGCGGGCGAGCTGACGATAAATCAGATCTGCGAACAAATTGGGTGTTCTCGCTCTACCTACTATCGGTAGGTCGCCCCCGATTGTCTGATAGTTAGGAGACAGTTTGAGCTTACGAGGAACCACTGCCGTTGGCTGCTTAGGGTAGGTGCGTTGGCATATATTGACCTGCTACGAACACGGCGACATCGTATTCACCTTTTCTCTGTCGGCACTGAGGACGATAAGGGTTCGTTTTGAGCGCAGGAACGACACGCTGGCTAATCTCTTCGTCAAAATTAAACAGTTCTTTGGCTGAGGTTATCTCCTTTTTTCTCTGATTGTTGAGGTTTTCTCCATTAGCAACCAACGAAAAAAAACAGTGGCTAACACAGCTGCGACCAGTTGAACAGCTATAAACGGCGCTACATTGGCCGGATGAATTCCAGCAAAAGTATCTGAAAAACCACGCGCAATCGTCACGGCTGGGTTTGCAAAGGAGGTCGATGAGGTAAACCAGTAAGCGGCAGTGATGTAGAGACCGACAGCATAGGGCACGGCTTCAGGGCGGGCCTTGACACAGCCTAGGATCGTGCCGACTAAGCCAAAGGTGGCGACAAATTCACCCACCCATTGCCCCAGCCCTGTGCGCATTGTGGTGGAAGGATCGATCAGTGGATTATCAAACATGACATGAGCTACCAATACGCCTGTAATGCCGCCGACCACCTGAGCCACTACGAACAGCAACGATTCCCTAACCGAGATTTCCTTACGTAGTGCAAAGGCTAGCGTGACAGCAGGATTGAAATGCGCCCCAGAGATCGACTCAAAAACCAGGATCAGTACCATTAGGATTGCGCCGGTCGGAATGGTGTTGCCCAGTAAGGCGATCGCAATATTGCCGTCCGCCAGCCGCTCAGCCATGATCCCAGAGCCGACAACAGTTGCTAACAATGTAAAAGTTCCTAACCATTCAGCCATCAACCTGCGTAGCATCGTATTACTCCTTGGCTAAGTTAGGATTGTTCAGGATGTTGCAGTACCGATTTGGATCGATATTCCCACCGATAGCCACGGTAGCCACTGTTTTCCCTGTGATGTCTATACGTCGCCCAACTGAGTTCATCACCCGCTGACCCACCGCTAACGAACGGCGAGTATCGTCGAATAGCTCAGGTTCTACGGCGAATGTTTGCGTTGGCGGTGAGACGGCACGCATTACAACAGCCGTCGCAGCCGTTAAACCACCGCCACCACAGGGCACTAACACCTCATCGAGGGTTGCGTCTAACGCTTTTGCTTGCTGATACATCTCCAACGCCACCGTGCCAGCCCCGGCCAACACCCGCAGGTCGCCACTTGGTGGCACCTCGACCCGCCCGGTCTTCCTGCGTAACCGCTCAACCACCTCATCGCTATTCTCATGATCGCGCTCAAAGGTGACAATCTTGGCACCAAGGGCCTGGGTAGCTTCCACTTTGGAGGGTGGAACGTCCGAAGGCATAACAATCAGAGCAGACGTTCCCAACAGTCGGGCTGCCAAGGCTACGCCTTGTGCGTGATTGCCCGATGAATAAGTAAGAACCCCTCGGGCTTTCTCGGCCCTTGTTAACTGGCGGATGCAGTTGTAGGCACCCCTGAGCTTAAAAGCTCCTGTTCTCTGAGCGCACTCAGCCTTAATCATCAAGCGACCGCCCAACTGTTCATTCACATCAGCGTTCTCAAGTAATGGCGTGCGTGTGACGACCCCATTCAATGCCGTAGCAGCTCTAGTCACATCATGCAGGTCAAGCGTTCGCGAATAGTTTTCACTGGTTAACATGGCCACTATGGATGCGTCCGCTGTAATCTGATAGACCGCATCGCCGCGTTCTAAACGGCCAATGGCGACTCACCTAATAAGATTACAGCGGACGCATCCATAGTGGCCATGTTAACCAGTGAAAACTATTCGCGAACGCTTGACCTGCATGATGTGACTAGAGCTGCTACGGCATTGA
>JBCBKQ010000293.1:0-6677 GCA_038521595.1 Cyanobacteria bacterium J06627_28
ACTGAGTTGATGGCTGCTGAGTGACCTCTGAGAGTTCTCTCACATTGGCCAGAAGCGATGTTCCATAGTTTTACCGTGTTGTCATTACTACCAGAAGCGAGTTGGTTACCATCGGAGCTGTAGGCAACAGACCAAACCGCATTTTTATGACCTTTGAGGGTTTTCTCACAGTGGCCAGAAGCGATGTTCCAGAGCTTCACCGTCTTGTCATCACTGCTGGAGGCGAGTTGGTTACCATCGGGGCTGTAGGCGACAGACCGAACTGAGTTTTCATGGTCTTTGAGGGTTTTCTCACAGTGGCCAGAAGCGATGTTCCATAGTTTTACAGTCTCGTCAGAACTACCGGAGGCGAGCTGTGCGCCATCAGGGCTATAGACCACTGACAGAACCGCATTTTTATGACCTTTGAGGGTTTTCTCACAGTGGCCAGAAGCGACGTTCCAGAGCTTCACCGTCTTGTCAGAACTACCGGAGGCGAGCTGTGCTCCATCGGGGCTATAGACCACTGAGTTAATAGCTGCTGTATGGCCCGGACAAAATAGAACAACCTGGCCCGTTGCTACGTGCCAAACTTGCAGAATGCCTTTGCTATCGCCAATAGCTAAATGAACGCCATCCGGGCTGTAGACGACAGAATAAGCATTACCCAATACTTTAGAGAAGGGGGTCTCAGCGAGCTGTGCACCTTGCAGGTTTACCTGGCGCAAATACGTCTGGCTAAAGTCTACGCCTTGCAGCTTCGCGCCACTGAGGTCGCTATCGCTGAGGGCATGGGGCGTCTGTGCCAGCATGAGCTGTGCTACATTGCCACCCAGATAACCAACTTCTCCTAGTTTTCTTTGTGCGGTGGCTTGCAGTAGGGGCAACAGTTGGGATCTCATTGTGGCCGTTGGCAGCATGGGATGTGCCAAATCCAATACCGCCTTGGCCAACTTGCTCTGGCCTAACATCGGCAGCAGTGCATCCATTCCGATACTCTCAAACTGCGCTAGCCCAGCCATTTTAATCGGATTGCCTTGCTCATCACAGTCCCGTTTGAAGTAGCTATGCCAGGTGTAGCTAGCCCTTGGCAATGACTCATCAAGATGGGATTGCGCTTGTGCGATTGCCGTAAAGTCTTCTGCCATCGCCCCTAGTGAGGCAACAATTTTATAAGCGACAAAAAACTCCAACAGTGACCGATGCGCCGGGCTGTAGTCGCCCTCCGCATTGCGAATGAGCATGGTTTGACCCATCATGTCGTAGCGCCAGTGGTCTAGCTCTTTTTCATCCTTTACGCGATCAGCAAACATCTGCTGTAGCTCATCTGGAAACGCCCGATAGTTCAGCGTCATTTGATCGGTTGAGATCATCTTCCAAGACAGCTCACAGAGAAAATAGAGCTTATCGGCCAGTGACGTAAACGTTCGCTCACTGCGGATGTCTTTCTCCATTTTGTGTTTGATCGCATATAGATAGACCCGTGCCATATCTACTTTCGCACCACCCTCGATTTCCGGTAGCGCATCCAGAATGAGATCCACCATTACCGGACGCCGCGCCAAATCTAGCAGCTGTGGATTTCCCATCACCACTTGAACAGTCTCTTCCTTCGGCTCTCGCTTCTCCTCTGCTGCAATCTTCTGAACCTTTCGCCATAGCAATTCCGCAATCTGTTCATCGTTAAACTTTGCCAGCTCCAACACCTCAAACTGCGGCGGCAAGCCTGTCAATTTTTCAGTTGAAGCCTTTTTCTCTGCGCTGAGTGTCGCTCGCCCTTCAATGGCATCCGGGAAATGTTCTGTGCGACAGGTCAGCAGCGCCTTTGCCCCCGGTACCACCACACGGGCCAGCTCCCAAAAGTTATCAATCATGGCCTGCAAGTCCGTCCTTGCTGCCATCTCATCAAACCCATCAAAAATCAGTAGCAGCTTCCCCATCTTGTTCAGCTGCTCAAAGGCTGTGTAGTTCGGCACCGGAATCTCATGCTTCCGAAAGAAAAACTCTGAAAACAGTGACTCCATACTCACCGCCTTTGCATAGTCTCGCAGCGGTATGACTAGCGGCAGCCGAGGTCTGGCAACGCCTTTCTTTTTGGCTGCTTGGTACTGTTGCAATGCCAACCAGGCATAGTGCATCACAAACCAGGTCTTCCCAGTACCAAACTCTCCTAGTACCGATAGATGCTCTTTAGAAGAATCTTCTAGCCACTTATCGACATAGCCCTCAATCCAGCCTTCCTCTTCACCATAATGGCTTTTTCCTAGAGGTACTTTCGTCTTTGGATCGATTTCTTCTTTTGAGCAGCCAAGTGGCATGTAATTTTGATCAATGCCTCTCGAAATAATCTCGTCTTCTAGCCATTTCACATAGCCGCTAAAGTCTGCATCTTCATCGAGTAGTTCATCTAGCGTGAAGCAAGAAATATCCTCACAGGCCGCTTCGTCTTCGACTGCTTTGCGGACACTACTGCTTACCCGCATATTAGAAACCAGCCAGCCCTCATCTGCTTTTTGCGCCTCGACAGACGCTTGCAATGCTCGCAGATCCGATAGCTCTGCTTCCCCTTCTACCCCGCTCACTACGACCCGGTCATACCGCTTACGCCGCACCGGAATTGTAATCAGGCACTCAAAATGTTTGTCTTCGTCAACTCGGTACTCTTCTGTGCCATAGCCCAACACTTCAAACCACGCGGCTAGCTGCTCTGACAGTGACGCCAGAACCCCACTCGTCTGCGCTGCGGCTGTTGCTGACAACCATCCTGTGAGCTGTTGCCCAATCAGCTCACCCAACTGCTCAGGTAACGTTGCAAAATTGTTGACCTGCGCGAGCTGAGCCTTGAGCTGTTTGATATCCCTCTGCAAATTTTGTAGCAGCAGGGTTTGCATTTGCTCTTTTGGTAGCTGACTGCGCCTGACCACCCTTAGAAAAATCGCAAAGAAAAGTCTGATCTCCTTCTGAACATCTACCTTTTGGTCACGAATTGCATTGCCGACAACATTCCATTCATTGTCAGCAGGCCCCCAATCTAGCCGTGCATCAACTGCCTCATCGAGAGGTGTTCGATTCCATTCATCAAAAGCCCGTCTGAACGCCGCCCTCACCTGTTTATCTGCAAACAGCTGCAATAGCTCATCCGGTTTATTCTCTTCATCTCCTAAGGCATATTCCACCAGCGCATAGTTGTATACCGCGCTAAATTCTGCCGGTGGATGTTCTGGGTCTAGCCCGCATTTCTTTAGGGTTTGGATGACTAGCGGCTGGCGCTGTATCTGCTTGGCGGCAGCCGGTGCGATCGCTTTTCCAATGATTGAAATAACCTGACTGAGTTCCATCTATGAGCTGGGGTGAGCTGTGTGCGATCGCAATTTATGTGAGCATAGTAGTCTAAATACTGCGATGACGGCCCAATCCCCATTATTTCCTTTATGCAGCCCCTCGTGAAAAGACAATATCGTCATCCACAACCGTCGCTGGGCCTACGGGTACGGGCTGCAAGCCAGAGGTTGTCAGCTGCTGAAACTGAATTTTATCCGCCCAGACCTTTCTCAAAAAGTCTTTGAACAAATCGACAGTGAGAAGTTCGCCCGGACAGCGGCGATAGCCAAAGCCAAAGGGGGCGTACCCGGCATAGTCTACGACGGGTTGAGTTTGGTTATTGACCTCGCCATATACCGTGCCAAAAATGCTGTTGGTCAGGGTTGCGTTACGTCCGTCTTTTACTGGAAAATCTGCCTTGTGAAAAGGACACTGGGCAAAGCCAATCTGTTTTGATTTCTCTTCATTCATTTGGTCGCTAGTCGGAGCACTCAGGTACCGATCTGGATTAAAGACTGTGGGATCTGTCCAAAATCTTTCTTCGTAGCTGGTGATTTTGTGAGGCGTAGAGACATATCCATACCGGGGAAAAACAGGCGGAAGCTGTTCGGATTCTTGCACGGTAGAGATGCTGCCGCTATTGGGTGAAATCGTGCGAAACAGCTCCATGACAAAGCGATCTAGAGGAGAGAACGCGCCCTCTGTTATCTGGTCAAAATCACTCTCCATCGTGCGAGTGAACCAGTCTTTTACGGCTGGGTCGCCTGCATTGGTGCTGAGGCGCAGCATAATGTTGTAAATGGTGTTGCCCCACTGGCTGAGGGCAACAAAGTTGTGAAAGCACTCAAAAACAATATCCTTACGGCGAAAGTTTGGCCCGTCTTCGCCATTTTTTAGCCAGTAATACACCATCGTTTGTTCAGGATTGGCCACTCTCCCCTGCGCCACATCTTCTACCCGCTCTGCGATCCACTGGGTCAAAATGGGCCGCAGGGCACGCACTCTGACATAGTTGTCATGGACAATGTCTCTAAGCGGGATGAGGTACGCCAGCGCCGTATTAAAACTCTCTCCAATCTGCCTAACTTCTAACGGAATGTCTCCACCCGTAACGCCCACGTGCAAATTCCAATACAGATTGAAGTAGATGTCTAAATACTGACGCATGAGTGGCTTATTAGCTCGCTCTGGTGCCAGCAGCCGATCAAAAAAAGAGACAACCTTTTGCTGATACATCGGCTGATATAAATCGGGCGTCATCGCAGAGGCGTAGATTTTTTTGCGCAGATTGTTATCGCCCCGGTTTTCGTAGCCCTGAATAAATACAGAGAGCCCGTCTTCTGTGAGGTTTGGTTTCCAGCTGTCGTATAGCATCCCCCATAGGAAAAAGGGCAGTGCCTCCTCCTTGGTGAGATGCGTCGGGTCAATCATAGGAAGTGAAGGCTCTTCTCCATCAAAGACGGTGGTGACTAGCGCCGGGAGAATGACGTTTTCAATGTAGGGCAGATCAAAGGTGGTTGGCAGCGTTTCTCTCAGCCGACTGAGGGCGGTCTCTCTACGGATGGGAATGCGCGAGAATAAATCTTCTCTGACCTCTGAAGAGAGCGAAAAGAAGAAATCGGTAAGATCTGGAATGAGAGATGCTGGCATGTGACCTCCTTTACCCTATGGTGAGCCTGTAGATATTCGTCTAGTGAATAGTTGTTTAGGAACATTCGTCTAGGAATATTGGCCTTAAGCTTATGCGATCGCACCAAATCTGCTCTTATTTCCTGCCATCTCTGTTGAGTAACTCAATATTTATCAACCTGTCTTCATATGAGCCATTAGGACTCACGGTTCATAACTCACGGGTTAGGACTCATCAGCCGGTAAAAGGAAAAAAGACCCGACTAAAAACAAAAGGCCTTCGGCAAGGTGCACAAACGAGATCAGGCTTTGCTGTGTGGCGACCTCAAAGCCTGCATCTGCGGTGAAAAGCGCTGACCCGATTAAAAAAGCCCAGCTTGCGATCGCAATACGCTTGTCCATTTACCAGATGCCTGTGTTTGCTAAATAGGGTGAAAAATTAGGAGTAGACCAGCGTAAGGGTAAGCTGCCATCAGCCCAGTATCCCCGCTCTAGCTGAAACTGTAGCAATCGCTCTGCACCTTCGAAGGCTTCTACCGCTGCACCATCCCAAATTACTTTTGCATGGCCCGTCAGATAAAGTAAGTGACCATCGATAAAATCGATGAAAAGAAGCCCAGCCCGCGAATTGAGTTCGAGATTGCCAAACGTATTAAAATGCTTGTTGCCTGAGAAATCTGGAACGGTGAGGGTGCAGTTGTCTTCTACCTGGATAAAGCCGGGCTTCCCGCCGCGATGAGAAACATCAACACCACTGGCAAGTCCGGCTGAGCGGCTCTGGTACGCAGTGGTGATAAAGAAGGTATCGGCGCTGGTAATTAAAGCTGTCTCTGCTGGAGAAAGCGTCGATAAGGCGTGAACGGGATTATCGGCTGCCACGCCTAAGGATGTTATGCCTGAGGCGTGCAACGTGTTTTCTTGAAGCGTTCTCGACTGGATGTACTGTGGGCAGTTACCAAAGCTTTGCTGCACTTGCACAGTGAAGCTTTCTGCTTGAATATCTGTAACCTTGCCATTGAGCCGATTGCGTCGCCGGGTGCCAAGGTCTATGCCCAAAAAGCCAACATCGCACCCTTGCTGTAAATTTTGAGGTAGCGGATCTCCCGCAAGATAAGACGTCGCCACTTGTAAGCTGTGCGCATCTGGCGTAGACAAAAAACCCGGCTGCCCAACTAAAAGAGACGTCCAAGGCCGACCAGCCTGATCTAAGGTGCCAACAACTACGTAGGATAGCTGCGTAAAAAACTGTCGATGCTGTTCCGTCAGATACGTGCGAATCATCCGCCGCCCCTGCCGGTCTGCCTGCACCTGAAAACCCAACCGGGACTGAACGGCAAGTTCGCCTGGGTGGAAAGGAGACTGTGGTTGATTCCAGCCGGGGGTGGCCATGTTTGTTATCTTCTATTAGTTCAATCTTTTATTAGTTCAATCTTCTATTAGTTCAATCTAGTGTTCAAAAATGCCGCTATATTGCTGGAGGTCTAAGGCTACGAAGGTGGGTAAACAGGTCAAACACTGCTCTAGCAGAGTAAACCGCTCTTCTCTTTTCAGCATTTCTATAAGCTTGCTACGTAGCTGATGTAGATAGCGAACGTCATTGGCCGCGTAGCTTAGCTGTTCTTCGCTGAGGGCGGCGGCGTTGCCCCAGTCGGAGCTTTGTTGAGACTTGTCGAGTTCGATGCCGGCTAATTCTTGTACGAGGGCTTTGAGTCCATGCTTAGGGCTGTAGGTGCGAGCGAGTTTGCTGG
>JBCBKQ010000294.1:0-6585 GCA_038521595.1 Cyanobacteria bacterium J06627_28
GAAACGGTGCCTTTTTGAATTAGCTGGATAAACCGGCCTACGTCGCTAAGCGTATTGTCTTTGTTTGCATTAGCTGTTGTTTGACCTGCGTTTTTACGGCTGCTTTTTTTTCCTGTTTTTTGTTCTTCATACTGCCGCAGCCGATCTTCCACTTCCCAGAAGTATTGCGCTGTTTCCATTAGCTCACGCAGCGTGGCTAGCTGGTCGTAGGGTAAATGGTTTCCTCGCCACAAAAAGTCTTGAATGATGCGGTCAATGGTAATGACTGGGCTTGGCGTCAGGCGCTGCTGCCGAGACGTTTTTTGCGCCTCAATCCAGTCTCGAATGCGATGGTAGGCGCTGACAGTTTTGTGGCCGAGCCTATCCCAGCGGTCGAAGGTCTGAGCTTCGAGCAGGTGCGGATGCTCGATGTCTGTAATAAAGCAGTTGTCGGCGATTAGCTCAGCGCGGACCGGATCGATGGCAATGAGATCAAACCAGGGGGCGGTGCTTTCTGGCGTCTTGTTGTCTGGATTGGTTGGCAGGCTGTGGATATTTTGACTGAGGACAACGAGCATTTCTGCGATCGCATCCCTATCTACCAGCCGCCCCAATCCCGGATAAATCAGCGCCAGCAAAGACAACAGCGCTCTCACCATCGGCGAGCTAACCAGAGGTCGCTGATCATTTAATGACTCAATCGCAATGCCCCGGCTCGCCAAAATTTCGATTAGGCTATAGCGGCCAATGGCATCCAGGCCAGGGCCAATCACGGCAATATCCTGGGCTTCGATCTGTTTACTTTCGATGGCGCGGGCGATCGCTTCTGCTGTAATCCTGAGCATTTGCCCACGAGAAGTTGCCTGCAGTAGAGAGACCGTGTCTGGCAGCGTTGGTATCGCCAGCGGATCGGCCACCCACTGGGCAAAGTCGTCGCCCCATTTACCCAGCGAGCCTGTTGTTGGCTTAGGCAGTGTCACCTTTTGGCAGCGAGCCGCTAGGGGCAACAGAGCAGCCGGATCTGCCCCGAGCCCCAGCCGTACTTTGCCCTGTGGATTGTAGGTAAATAGGCAAGGACGCTTCGCCTCGATAAATTTGGAAAAAACGGCAGTGCCAATGGCCGGATACTCATCGACATCGTCTGCTAACACGCCCTTAAATCGGGCAAATAGCTGTAGCTGATACTGCCGTATTGGCAGCAGGTAGCGCCAGTACAGCATACTCATAATCCCATAGGTCAAAAAGCCACGGGCGAGGCACCAGGCCTGCCAGTCGATGAGCGCCTGTCCGACGTTTCCCCACATAGCAGCAGGGGCAAGCGAGCCCGGTAACCCCGCTTTTAGCATGTCGGCAATGTCTTCAATGGGAATGCAGGCCTGAGAGGCTAGCTGTAAAAAGTCCAGACTACGGCGCACCATGCGGGTTTCGCGCCAGCCTTCTACCTGGAGTTCACCGCTGTCTATGCGCGATCGCCAGAGTGCTGTTGCCAGCACCTGTTCATTTTCGGGCCGTAGCTTCAGCGGAAACTGAGCCTGGAGATCTAGTTCTTTGACCAGCAAAGGCCAAAACAAAACGATTTCGTCTTGGATAAAGCCTGCGGGGGTGGTGGTGAGGGTCGCGACGCGATCGCTCAACTCATCGGCCAGTCGATTGGCCAGCACCATGCGATTGTCACCATTGGCCGCAAAGACGATAAACGGCTGTCGCTGAGGCGCGCCAACGGTAGTGGCAAAGTCAATCAGCTGCTGAGTTTTCCCGCTACGCGTCGCACCCGTAACCCACTGTGTCTTAGAAAAAGGATGTGACTCAGAAGTGGCGGGTTCGGGGTTAGGCATGACGTGAACGACGGGGCACAGTTTGCTGGAGAACTATTGCTGTATTTGTGCTGTATTTGCAAATAATACATCTGCACTCTCGCAAAATGATATAGCTTTGCGCACTTAGCGCCCTTCAGAGCACCCACAAACAAAACAAAAGCCCGCCAAATGGCGAGCCTTCATTCAAAATTTGATTTGATTGCTTGTCAGCTTTGGGCGGAAAGTCTTGCTTAAAACTAGACTGCCAATATCTAGGAGACGACAGTTGCGATCGCAAACAGACCAACTACTAGTGTTGCTGCAATGCTGCCTAGAATAATGTAGTTACGCTTTTCATTGCCAGTGGGTGGCTCAGCTTCGTACATTTTGGGCTCGACAGCAAAGTTGTTTAGCAGGCCGCGATCTTCTTCTGTGTAACGCATATATTTAAGCTCTCGTTGGAGTTATTAAGTAATGTTAACAAAAGACGCGGCATTTTTCACATCTCTGTGCCAAAAATCTGCCTTTTGACTAAGTACGAATACTCGAAAACCCTGATCCTTAAATGCTGCGCCACATATTAAATAAATATTAAATCCACCCATTGAGTTCTACCCATTTAGTCTCACCCATCTAGCCGATGGTTCCCGTCGTAGGAGAGCTCGCGCTGGCGTAGGCTTTGATCGGAATGCGTCCGGCCTGATACGCGAGGCGTCCGGCTTCTGCGGCCATACCCATGGCTCGGCCCATGGCAACCGGGTCTTTTGCAAGTGCGATCGCGCTGTTAATCAGCAATGCATCTGCCCCTAGCTCCATGGCATAGGAAGCTTCACTCGGCGTACCAATGCCCGCATCGACCACCACCGGCACCTTGGCATTTTCAATAATGATTTGAATATTGGCCGCATTGCGAATGCCTTGACCAGAGCCAATGGGCGAGCCCAAGGGCATGACTGTCGCACAGCCTGCCTCTTCTAGGCGTTTTGCCAGTAACGGATCGGCATTAATGTAGGGCAGTACTGCGAAACCTTCTTTGACGAGCTGCTCAGCGGCCTTGAGCGTGTCGATGGGGTCGGGCAGCAGATATTTTGCATCGGGAATCACTTCTAGCTTGACGAAGTTATTGTCTTCCTGGCCCAGCAGCTTAGCCATTTCGCGGCCCAGCCTTGCGACGCGAACGGCTTCATCGGCATCTTTGCAGCCTGCGGTATTGGGCAGCATCCAAATCTTTTTCCAGTCGATGGCCTCGGCTAGGCCTTCGTGACCGGGTGCGTTCGTCTGTACGCGGCGTACGGCGACGGTGACTATTTCGCTGCCGCTGGCTGCAAAGCTTTTTCGCATGGTTTCTAGGCTGTTAAATTTGCCCGTGCCGGTCATCAGGCGTGAGCTAAAGGAGCGACCTGCGATGGTGAGGGTGTCTGAGGGTGTGGTTGTTGGGGGTGTGTCGAGGAGCTGCATGGGGAATGGGGGGGATGGAGGATGGGGGATGGGGGATGGGGGATGAAGATGGGTCGTAGAGGGGGTGAAGCGTTTGTAGGAAAAATGCTGTAGGAGTGGGTCGGTGTCGCCCCGCAGATGGCGGGCGATGAGATTTGCGGTAATGGGGGTGAGTAAAATGCCGTTGCGATAGTGGCCGGTGGCGAGGGTGAGGTTTTCGCAGGGGCCGGGGCCCAAAATAGGCAGCTCGTCTGGCGTGGCAGGCCGAAAGCCCCACCAGGTTTCTTCGATGGGGTAGTGGGCGATGGCCGGATAGAGTGCGATCGCTGCCTCAAATAGCTGCGCCAATCCCTTCGCCGTATTGCCCGGTGCAAAGCCGACATCTTCTGCCGTAGCGCCAACGACAATGCGCCCGTCTTTTCTGGGGACGATGTAAACCTGCTCTCCATAGAGCACTCGGCGCAGTGGCTGCACCTGTCCGTTTTGAGCCGTCACCCGTACCGAAAACATTTGCCCTTTTCGAGGGCTAACCGGAATGGGCAACAGCTCGCCCGACCAAGCGCCAGTGGCTAGTACATACCGCTCAGCCTGTTTGTCTCCGGCAGTCGTCCGCAAGCTGATAATGCGCCCAGCCTTTTGTACAAAGCCTTCTACACGGATGCCCGTTTGCACTTCAATGCCCGCGTTCTGCACAGCCAAACGCAAGGCCTGCAAAAGGGCGCGATTATCAACCTGCGCGTCTTCTGGGTAAAAAGTGCCGCCAGTGATGTTTGGGCTCAGCCCTGCCTGATAGGTGTGAATCGCAGAGGCACTTATCGCAGAGGCGCTTATCGCAGAGGCACTTATCGAATGAGCCGTTTCAGGCTGTGTCAGCCGAGGCAAGAGAATGCCACAGGGCCAGTAGCCGGTGTCCTTGCCGGTGATCTCTTCTAGCTTGCTGGCCCAGGTAGGATACAGATGTAGGCTACGTAGACAAAGCTCTGCCATTGGCCCAGCCGTGAGCTTTTCAGCGCTGGGGGCGAGCATTCCAGCAGCGGCGTGGCCCGCAGCCTCGGCAAAATCTTTACTAAGAACGGTGACGCTCGTGCCCTGTTGGTGCAGCTCAAGGGCGATGGCTAGGCCCATAGTCCCGCCGCCTACGATGATGACGTCTGCCTGACCCATAGCTGGAAGTCGGTTTGAAAGTGAAGTGGATGAAGACGTGGGTTGACTAACCCTGCGAAATAAATTTGCGGCGAAGTGGGTCTATCGCGAAGTGGCTGTACAGCGCAATGAACCTACCGCGAAATGAACCTACCGTGAAATGAACCTACCAGAGCGCGGGAACTGCGGTAGAGGCAGGGGCTGCAGATGCGGGCCTCTCTTGGCTAGCTGGTTGGCTCGTTTGAGCGGTGGGCTGAGTCACGCGGCTGTCGCTTTGCGTGGCGGTCGCTGTGTTATTGGTCGCTGCCTTTACGTCAACGCTGGTGTTGGCGACGACTTGGTCGGTCTCAATGCTTTTTTGCCGTTGAATGTAAGTGCCTGCTGTTTCTAGGGTGGTCAGGGCAAATGGCTCTGCCGTGGGCTGCCCGTTGTCGCCTGTAACGCTGCGGGTGTTTTCATTAGGTTGGATATCTTCTGCCAAGCCGCCATCTTCTATGGTGAGGTTGCCGTTGACTCTGCTGGTTTGGGCATTGTTGTTAGCCGATTGGCCTGTGGCATTTGGCTGGCTGCTGAGGCGAGTAAATGCGCTTTGAATGCCAAAAATAGACAGTAAAAAGATGCCGAGTATTACGCCGCCGAGGGCGTATTTATTGATTCCATCTCGATTCATAGCTTTGGTCTCACTCGCCACACAATTAATAAACAGCCCGCAGAGTAGGCGCATCCCCACTCTGATATATCCTAATGGATTTCGTTAAAACTATACCCCTATGCTATGGAGCTTTAGGGTAGATTACGGTTTTCTTTCATTAACGAATCAAGGTAAAGGTTGCCCAAGTCGCTGACAAAATCAGTCCTTTTTGTTCAGTCTTTTTCGGCGGGACTTTTTCGTTAGGACTTTTTCGTTAGGACTTTTTGGCGGATCTCTTTACTCAACCCTTTCTGTACTGAACCTTGTTTTGATGTGGCCTTGTTTTGATGTGGTCTTGTTTTGGTGTGGCCTTGTTCTGATTGGGCTCTTTTATGTGTCAGGCGTCCAGGCAATGTCAGGCTCATGGCCCCAAAAGCCGGTGTATTTGGTGATGCGTAGGTCACCGAGGACTTTGGTTTGGCAAGCAAGGCGCAGGGGTTTGTCTGGGTTGTGTGGCGGTAGTGAGCGGCGAGCTTTGTCGCGCCAATTTATGTCAGAGACTTCGCCTTCAATGGCGATCGCACAAGTTCCACAGGTGCCAATTCCCATGCAGTTCACATAGTTCGCCCGAGGACTGTACAGATCTATTCCATTGCTCATGAGCACCTGGCGTAGGTTTGCGCCATGCTCACATTCAAACGTTTTTCCTTGGGCTGTAATCGTTGGCATAGCAGAAAAGAAAGTCTTATTTTAGATGAATTTGAAAGGCTGACATAAATCGACGAGTAGAAGATGTGGAGCAGGCTAGCTAGCAGATTTCTGATGCGCAGAGCCGCGATCGCACCTAGCGATCACCTGTTGATACGAGGGGATTCTAAGCCTAAATCTT
This sequence comes from Cyanobacteria bacterium J06627_28, assembly GCA_038521595.1. Taxonomy (GTDB): domain Bacteria; phylum Cyanobacteriota; class Cyanobacteriia; order Phormidesmidales; family Phormidesmidaceae; genus Phormidesmis. The sequence goes on from JBCBKQ010000294.1 coordinate 5,876, forward strand.
AGGTAAGCCAATGAAAATCACCAAAACTCAAGACGGCCAATTCTCCGTCGATATTTTCGGTAGTTTCGGTACTGATAAAGGCAAAAAGATTGCGATCGCCTCAACCGTTCTCACGCTTCTTGTCGCAGGCGGCGGCGTTTTTGTCTATCAAATGCACAAGCAAGGTGTTGCCTTCAGTGCACTGATCCCTAGCTTTGAACGTCGTCCTGAACCTGTCGCCGTCGCCCCACAGCCATCTGCCCCAGCAGCACCCGAAACGACCAACAACCCATCTGGCGGCTTGCAAGTTAGCCAAAAGCATTTGCGTGCGCTGGAGGCGTACAGAGCCAAGCTAGAAACGATTGATGGCGTGACCTCATTAATCAGTGGGGTAGGGTCAGGATACTCCGATGGCTATGTAACAGTAGTCGTAACCTCAGCCTTCATCGTGCAGCCCAAAGCGCTAAGGCTGGAAATGGCGACAGCACTAGCCAATGTATGGGAAGAAGTCTATGGCCCTTCTAGAAGCGAGCACACTCGCATAGAGCTAGTAACTAGCCAGGGCACCACGGTGGGTGGGCAAGAAGGATTTGGCGGGGTGTATGTCGATGATTAAAGATATGGCGCAGTGAAAAATTGCATCCACAATTCCACTCCGTCATATTCAAATGGAATTTCATGCTAAAAATTCCATTTTTGTTTGTCGAAGAAATTGCAAAAATGCAGCTTGA
>JBCBKQ010000295.1:0-6562 GCA_038521595.1 Cyanobacteria bacterium J06627_28
AAACCTGGCAGTCTCTGATGCAGTAACCTTTCTGAAGATACTCAAATGAAAAAACGGGGCAAGCGAGATCTGAAGAAGGCGTGTTTTTTGTGTTTGGGGCTAAGATTCTTTCTCCGCCCTTGCCCCTTTTCTTCTTGAGCTTTTTGCTGCGTTTATCAGACATTCTCGCTAGCTAATTGAGTCTGAAAGTATTGCTTCATCGCATCATGCGATATTGCCTGCCTCGCAGGGGTTTCAATCCATGGGGATTCTTCGTGAGTCATTTCTCGTAGCTTCCAAGCAGAGAATTGTCCATAAACTGCATAGACCTCATCTAGCAGTTCTGAAGTCTCAGTATCAAAGGTGCTGAAATCGAAGCCCACAGGGCAAGGAATGGCGTCAGAGCTGTATTCCTTAAAGTGATGATAAGCCTCAACAACAACTGGTCCGTGAGTCCACGCTTCTATGGATTCTTCAAACAGGGGGGCGTTGTTGAGTGCTAGGTGAAATCCTTGTGCGTAGTACAAAAGTTTCTGAAGCTTCAGGTTGGAGATTAAGTCACCTGCTTCAGCGTCTAACTGGCATAAAAAATAGTGGGCAACCTCGACAGCCTTGAACATACAACCTTTTTCTTTTGATAAACAGGTAGCCGCCTTGGGCGTTCCATTACACTACCCTCATTCTATTAAGTTTAATTCAAAAGTCTGCCAAAAAAGATCGTCTGTACTATCTTGACGCAAGCTTTACTACGAATCTGATGGCATCTTGAGCAGGGCTAACCCTGATCTGGCCTGACAAGCTTTCCGAGTTTGTCTGTGGCCCATAGGCCAAGTCGAGTGATGCCAGGGGATAAAAGCCCCATCCATAGACCGAATAAAATTTCGCTTCGTCTGATAGTACTCAACGGCTTTGCTGGCGCGTACAAGATGGTGATAAATGCGATCGCACTTAACACCAGCGCCCAAACGATCGCGCTCACAACAGATTTAGAGATCGCCCATTCCCAACCTTTCCAGTCATTATCTAGCCAGCGGGTAAATGCAATCTCCTGAGTGCTAATCAGTAGGCCTACTCCCAACCCTATGGCACCTGCCAAAAAAATGACTTTATCGACATCCGTCAGATAGTCCATGTTATTCCTAGCTGGCTGTATCTTCAGTAGAGTCTGATGATTGTGAAAGCGCCGTGCGAATTTGGCCACTAATCGGGGTGACGATGCTGATTAAGATGCCTGTTTTGAAGAAGAGAGGCACGATGTCTGTGGGGGGAATATTGAGCGATCGCAGTGGTTCCCAGGTCAGCAATAAATAGGCCCCAATGCCAAACAAAAAGCTCAGACTACAGATGCTAAACGCAAACTTTTTGAGCGTAATGCCCCAGCCCATCCAGATCCTGTTGATTAGGTAGTCAAACCCGACCTCTTGCAGGCTAATGAGAAAGCCGCTGGCAAAGCCAATGGAGGTGACGGCGATAAGGGGCTGACTGTTGAGCATGATGGTACTTGTCTAAGAAGGTTTGGTTTTTAAGCGTTTGGATTAGCGTTCGGATTGTCGTTTAGTTTACCGCTGTGGCTTACGGACTGTCTGTGCCTGAGACGGAGTCAATTTGCTCGATGAAGTAGTCTTGGCGAATGTTTAGTTTGTCTGCGATCGCAAGCCCCTGCTGAAAGGCAATAAAGGCTTCTCGGTCATTCCCCTGCTGTCGCTGAAGCTGGCCAATACTGTCGTAGGCATTCATCATGCCGTAGTCGTTGTAAGCCTGTTGCTCCACAGGAACGAGCAATGTGTACGCGCCAAGGGCATCGTCTGGACGATCTAGCGATTCGTAGAGGCTGCCAAGGTCTGTGAGTACCTGGGCAGAAAAGCTAAATTGCTCGAAGCGTTGGGCGGCGCTGTAGGCGGCTCGGTAGTATTCGATGGCGGAGTCAGTGAGGTCTAGGGTGCGGTAGTTTTGGGCGATCGCAACCAAAAGCCCCGGTAATTTCTCCTCCTCACCCTGCCCCTGATACAGCGCTACCAAATCTGTCTGCGCCCGCGCCGCCTCTAGCAACGCATCCGCCTGCTCATAGCCATATACCAGCTGTTCTAAATAGGCAATTTCTGTCACAGTGTCACCACTGCTGCGTGCCTTTGATAGCAGTGCGAGATAGACATCGGCGGCATCTGCAAACTGGAACCACTCTAGATGCAGTTCTGCCAGCGATTCTTGCTGCAAAGTCTGTGCTTCGTCTCTACCGGCACTCAGCTCAATGACCTGCTGATAAACTTCTACAGCAGAGTCAATATCACGCAGCGTTTCAAAGGTTTGTGCAAGTGCCGCCAGCGTTTCGATATCTACTGTTGCCGCGCCACTAATTAAGGAATCTGCCGGATCGCTAGGCTCTCCGCTGCCAAAGCCTTCCGCTGGCGGTTCTCCCAGAGACATTTTCACCGCCTCCCAAATTTCGCGGGTGCGCAGCGTGAGTAGGCGAACCTCTACCGCCCTTTGCTGTTCCCATGCCAGTGCGGCCACGCGCTGAATGGCAGTGAATTCTGCTTGCGTTCCGAGCACGCGCCGGAGCTTTAGCTCACGCTGCCAAAGCTCAAAGGCAGTATCCGTTTCTCCTTGGCTCAGCTGCTCACTGGCGATTTGGTTTAGTCGATCTAGCCGTCGCTCAATCGCTTGCAGCTCTAGAGGACTGTAGGGTCTATTTACCCTGAGCCTAGGCAGAATCAAATCGCGAGGTTCTTCCTCTAACGGATCGGCTAAAAAGTCATCTCGGAGTTCTGGGTCGAGCTGTTGTGCCTTGGCTTCGCAGATGCCTGTCTCGACTTCTATCTTGGCTGTGCAAGGCGCAATTATCCACGTTGTACCCAGCACCAAACTCGATAGCGATGCCAGCATCGCCGCTGTGATGAAGTTTGGAGGTGAGCCTGTGGCAAAGGCCTTACGTAAACGATGGTACACAGTTGTTTGCAGAACTTTATATGAACGGGTTTGACAGGATATCGGGGACTCTTATTGCGGTACGCTGGTGATTCTATGCTGATGGATGGCGACTGCACACGTAGTCTTACTGCACAGCGATACCTCAGCGAAATCACCATAGCAAACGCTCGTCTTAGTATGTCTTCTAACGTTGCCACCCGTACCATTCGAATTGGTTCTCGTAAAAGCCAGCTGGCTCTGGTTCAAACCCACTGGGTGCAAGCAGAGTTGAGCAAAGCCTTTCCAGATATCAACTTTGAAGTGCGCACCATGGAGTCCAAGGGTGACAAAATTTTGGACGTGGCCCTCTCAAAAATTGGTGACAAAGGCCTTTTTACCCAAGAGCTAGAAGACGACATGCTCAAAGGCGACACCGACTTTGCGGTGCATTCGCTCAAGGATTTGCCCACGCAGCTGCCTAAAGGCCTGATGCTCGGCTGCGTAACCGAGCGCGAAGACCCTGCCGATGCGCTGGTCGTGCATGAAAAGCACAAGGATAAGCAGCTCGATACGCTGCCTGAAGGTGCGGTCATTGGGACGTCTTCGCTACGCCGACTGGCTCAGCTACGTCATCACTTTCCCCATTTCAAGTTCAAGGACATTCGCGGCAATGTGAATACTCGTCTACGCAAGCTGGATGAGGGTGAGTATGACGCGATTGTGCTGGCGGCGGCTGGCTTGAATCGATTGGATATGAGCGATCGCATTCACCAAATCCTCCCTTCAAACATTTCTCTTCACGCCGTCGGTCAAGGCGCACTGGGCATCGAATGTCGCAGCGGTGACGAAGAAATTCTCTCCGTTTTAAAGGTGTTAGAGCATACGCCCACAGCTCAGCGCTGCTACGCCGAGCGTGCCTTTTTGCGGGAGCTAGAAGGTGGCTGTCAGGTGCCTATTGGTGTGAATACCAAAATCGAAGGTGACACGCTGACGCTAGATGGCATCGTTGCGAGCCTAGATGGTCAGCAGCTGATTAAAGACACGGTTACGGGTGCGCCCTCAGATGCAGAAAGCATGGGCAAAGAGCTGGCAAAACGACTGCGATCGCAAGGTGCACAGGAAATCTTGGACGCGATTAATGAGCAAAATAGATCGTAAGGGGTCTTTTGAGTGAACTTTAAACGGTAGTTTTTGGTTTGAAGACTGTCTGTGGATGGAGGTTTTGTAGAAGTGCGATCGCACACACTAAATACAATGACTATCTGCAAATTATATGAAAGTTACTCCCGAAATCACCTACCGAGGCGTCGATAAGACCAGCGCCCTAGAAGCGCTCATCGCCGATAGAATTGAAAAATTAGAGCAGTTCTACGACCGCATCAACAGCTGTAGCGTCTCTGTAGAAAAGATCCATGACCACCCCAGCAGTGGTTCACCTTACCGGGTTCGCATCGACATTACCGCTCCCGAAAATCGGGAAATTGCTGTCGATGAAAGCCCCGATGAAGGGACTCAGTACCCACCCATCGAAGCGGTCATTCGTAACGCCTTTGAAGCTGCTTTTCGCCAGCTAAAAGACCTCAACGAACAGCAAAAAGAACCTGTTGATCGCCATGCCGTTGGCATTAGAGAAGTCATCGTGCCGACTGATCCATTAGAAGAGCTGGATGTACCTGCAGCAGATGCGCTAGCGAGCTAGGTGTAACGCCTGTTTAGCTTGTATCAGCCCATGTCTGAGTGTAGACAACGCCGTACGAATAACCTGAATTGCTCCGGTGGCTGACTGCTACCGGAGCGTTTTATTGGTGATTGCGCTGGATGTTTCGCTGGTTATTGCGATATGGATAAGCGCTTTGAGATAGGAGCTTGCGCCCATATCGCTATAAACTTGGGATCAGGCAACCTTTTTTATACTAGGGCGACACAACATGCGGATTTTATTTGTGGCAGCTGAAGCCGAGCCCTTAGCCAAAGTGGGTGGCATGGGAGATGTCGTCGGCACCCTGCCCAAAATGCTCAAAGCCATGGGCCATGATGTCCGCGTATTTATGCCCTACTACGGCTTGCTCAATGGCAAGATAGACATCCCAAAAGAGCCTATCTGGTGGGGATATGCCATGTTCAACTCGTTTGCGGTGTATGAGACAACCCTGCCAGAGAGTGACGTACCGCTATATCTATTTGGTCACCCTTGCTTCGATCCAGACAATGTCTATGGCGGCGATGATGAAGGCTGGCGCTTTACCTTTTTTGCCAATGGCGCAGCCGAATTTGCCTGGAATCACTGGAAGCCCAATATCATTCACTGCCACGACTGGCATACCGGCATGATTCCGGTATGGATGCACGATACCTCTGATATTGGCACCGTGTTTACCATTCATAATCTGGCTTACCAAGGGCCATGGCGCTGGCAGCTCGAAAAGTTTGCCTGGTGCCCCTGGTATATGCAAGGCCACAACACCATGGCGGCGGCTGTGCAATATGCCGACCGAGTAAATACCGTATCGCCAACCTATGCGCAGCAAATTCAGACGGCTGAATATGGTGAGGAATTAGAAGGGCTGCTGTCCTTTATCAGCGACAAAGTTAGCGGCATCGTCAATGGCATTGACCTAGATTCTTTTGACCCCAGTACAGATAAAAAAATTGAGCACAACTACACCGCTAAAACCCTAGACGTCCGAGAGAAAAATAAAGCCGTCGTCCAAAAAACAATGGGGCTAGATGTAGAACCTAAGCGGTTTTTGGTGGGTTTAGTGAGTCGCCTGGTTGAGCAAAAGGGCATCGATCTCATTCTGCAGACAATGGATCGCTTTTTGGCTTATTCTGATGCGCAGTTTGTGGTGCTGGGTACGGGCGATCGCTACTACGAAAATCAGCTTTGGGAGCTAGCGGCTCGCTACCCTGGCAGAGCTTCTGCCTACATCATGTATAGCGATTCACTTGCTCGTAAAATCTACGCGGGTTGCGATGCCTTCCTGATGCCGTCTCGCTTCGAGCCTTGTGGCATCAGCCAAATGATTGCCATGCGCTACGGCTGCGTCCCGATTGTGCGGCGTACGGGCGGCCTAGTTGATACCGTGAGTCACAACGACCCTACAAATGATGCAGGTACGGGATACTGCTTTGACCGCTATGAGCCACTAGATCTATTTACTGGCATGGTGAGAGCGTCCGAGGCCTATCGATTTACACCTGCCTGGCGTGCCCTGCAAAAGCGCGCCATGGGCGAGAGCTTTAGTTGGGAAAAGTCTGCTGTGGAATACATCAAGCTCTACAGTGACGTGATGGGCTTATCTGCTGAAGATCAGCTGCCTGTAAAATATGGTGGTACGTTGGAAGTCTAGGCCTGCTTAGAGACTACACAGTTTTTAAGAGACTACACAGTTTTTATGCCTTCAGATATCGTTTTGATTGGGCCTATTGGTGCTGGTAAATCGACGATAGGTAAGCTTCTCTCCCAGCGATTAGGGCTGCCGCAATGCTCTATGGATGAGCGTCGATGGGACTACTACAAAGAGATCGGGTATGACGATGCGATCGCACAACAAAAGCGAGCAGAAGGTGCTTGGAGCCTAAACCAATACTGGAATCCATTTGAGGCCCATGCCGTAGAGCGATTGCTCGCTACGCTGCAGAACTGTGTCATTGATTTCGGGGCGGGCCACTCCGT
>JBCBKQ010000296.1:0-6550 GCA_038521595.1 Cyanobacteria bacterium J06627_28
AGGTATCTGGCGCAGTGGGCACCTATGCAAACATCGATCCCGAAGTCGAAGAAATCACCTGTCAGCTGCTGGGGTTAAAGCCAGATACAGCGTCAACTCAGGTGGTCTCCCGCGATGTCCATGCTGAGTTCATCATGACCTTGGCTGGCGTGGGCGCATCTATCGAGCGTTTTGCGGTAGAGATTCGCAACCTGCAGCGCACCGACGTACTCGAAGTGGAGGAATTTTTTGCCAAGGGTCAGAAAGGCTCTTCTGCGATGCCTCACAAGCGCAACCCGATTAAGTCTGAGCGGCTGACAGGGATGGCGAGGATTTTACGGGCCAATGCGATCGCCGCTCTAGAAAACGTCGCCCTCTGGCACGAACGCGACATCTCCCATAGCTCCGTCGAGCGCGTCATCTTTCCAGATACCTGCATTCTCACTCACTTCATGCTGGTCGAAACCACCCGGCTAATCAAAAACCTCCAGGTGTATACCGAAAACATGAAGCGCAACATGAACCTCTACGGCGGCGTTGTCTTCAGCCAGCGCGTACTCCTCACCCTCGTAGACAAAGGCATCAGCCGCGAAGACGCCTACCGCATCGTCCAAACCAACGCCCACGAAGCCTGGAATACCCCCGGCGGCAACTTCCAAAAACTGATCGAATCCGACCCCCAGGTCAAAGAAAAGCTAACCCCCGAAGAAATCACGGAGTGCTTTAACCCCGACTACCAGCTACGCAATCTAGACAAGGTTTACCAGCGGCTAGATATCTGATAGGTCTCTGAAGATTAAGTCTCTGAAGATTAAGTGTCTGAAGATTAAGTGTCTGAAGATTGAGTCTCTAAAGATTCAGTCTCTAAAAATCTCACTATTCATGAGCGCAACATGGGACTGGCAGTAGAAAGCCCCTCATCTCCATTATCTGAGATGAGGGGCTTTCTAAACCTCAGCTTAATTCTCTTCGTCGTCTTCGAAGTACTCTTCCTCTTCGTTGGGCTTGTCCATTTCTTCCTTAAAACCGCGTAGCGTTTTACCGAGGGCGCCACCCAGTTCAGGAATTCGCTTAGGGCCAAAGACGAGCACCGCGACCACACCAATAATTACGATTTCTGGAACGCCCAACCCAAACATAACGCCACTCCTCAACACGTAGCTTTGCTTGCAACTATCATAGACGGTTGAGGGCTAGAGAATCGTGATGTAAGTGTTCGACATCTCTAAAGGTAGCTTTCTAAGGGTTTGATTTTGCAAATCGGGCTCTAGCCCGAGCATTTCGAGAGGAATCACACCCAGTAGAGGCGACTGTCCACCAGGCAATTCTAAACATTCAAAAGTTCCTTGTCTTCCACAAATTGACACGCTGGCATCTTGAAAAATGCGCGCCTGACTCACACCATTTGCGGTAGCAACAGGAACTTCTTTCAATAGTTCTAAGCCTAGTTTTTCTATAGTCTCAGCGGGCAGGCAGAGTGTTGTGGCACCTGTATCCACTAAAACACTAGTCAACAGGATCGAGCGGACATCATCATTGTTGATTAATCCCTTGGTCGCCATTCCTTGATCTAGCCGGTTTGTCACGACTAGGTCAGTTAATACCTTGCCCATAGTAGAAGCTGCTTTCTTAGACATATAGAATATCCCGCTTACTATACGCCTATTATGGCGAAAATCTGGTGTGGATAACGACGAGAAAGCGTCGCTTCACACCAGATACTACCTGCTAGGTCGTGGCCTTTAGCGCTAGCTCAGGTGACGCTGCTCTAACCATGCACGTAGAGACGCTTCTGAGTTGCAGGTAATGGCGCGATCGCATCTTGGATCGTAAGCGCACCACACCACACCATCCCGAGTTTTCTTAGTCCAAATCCGCAGCTGCTGAGTGTCTGTCATTGACCCATACAGCCATCGCCCCAAACGCTTCAGCAAAGGCTCAGCAGGCATTACAGCTGCTGGTCTACGATCTACAGCAGGGGTTTTCCAAAGCTGCTCAAGCTGGGCGCACTTGACACTTACAGACTGTGACGAGTTTGATGATGCGTTTGACTGAGACGAAAACGAGCGAAAACTTTCCATAATGAAACCTTGACTATCGACGCACGCTCCGAGATAAGGCGGAGAGCCGTCGGCAAACAAATCAGTGTGGAAAAGGTCAGCGCTAACCCATTCACGATGAAACTTGTAATTGCCTAATTGATTGAGCAATCAAGCTAGAAAACTCAAACCAAAAAAGCCGGGGCAAAAAACTGTTGTCTTAAGCTAGGCAGAAGTGTTGTTTACCTCTTGCCTGTTTGCTTTGATGACTCAACTCTAAGGAACTTACTCAGAGGAGACAACGCATGGGGCCAATAAGGCCTATGCAAAAAATAGATATCGTTAGTTGCGCCCATGCGATAGCCTGAGTCTAGGCTAGTGAAGCTAAGCTAAGAGCGCGACTGACGAGAGCACTCCCATGGCCGGAAAACCTGCAAAGCACCTCAAAGATAAGGTCAAGCTCTCTCAGCTCAGGGCACTGACCGCTGTGGCCGATACCAGTAGCTTTAGCGAGGCAGCCCTCCAGCTCAATGTCAGTCAGTCTACGGTAAGTCACAGTGTTGCGGCCTTAGAAGAGGCCTTGGGCATTGTGCTAATTCATCGGGGTCGGCAAGGTGCTTCGCTGACGCCTGTAGGCGATCGCATCTGCAATCAAGCCAGACAAACCCTGGCACTGATTGACGCCATGGGCCAAGAAGCAACTCGCGCCAAAGGCATTGATGGTGGGAAAGTACGAATTGCCGCCTACCGTAGCATGGCCAGTGAGGTGCTCCCCGAAGTCATTGCAAAACTCCACGCGACCCACCCGACCATTCAAATCTCTATTACTGAATTTGATACCAACCGAAAGCTATGCAGCGAACTGCAAGAAGGCAAAGCTGATTTTGCGATCGCAGAAATCCTCGACGCCCCCCAGTTTGCAACCTTCTTCATTATGGAAGATCCTTTCATTGCTATCTTGCCACCCGAGCAGACGTTCCCGACCGTACTCGAATGGCAGCATCTGAGAGACCAGCCTCTGATCACATCCTCTAGTGACTGTTGCCGCGTCCTTATGCCACTGCTCCAGCGAGCTCAGCCGCCCATCGAAATCGATTACTTCATCTCCAACGACTCCACTGCTGTCAGCATGAGCCGTCAAGGCCTGGGGGTTAGCATCCTTCCTAAGCTTGCAGCCCAGCCCATCCCCCCTGGCGTTCGCACCGCGCAGCTGCCCTTCAATCTGGCCCGCCCTCTCGGGGTCAGCTGGCTAAAAGAATCGCTGCTCACCCCTGCGGCCTACGCCTTTCTAGACACCTTTAAAGGCCTCTACAAAGACTTATAGGACACACCGCAGTATGGTGTAGAGCGTGGCTCATAGCAGTCATCTGGCCACGCCGACCTAACCCATGAGAAAGCTCCTCTTCTTACTTCCTGGCACCACAAAAAAGTTCTTTGCAGGCGGCCTTACCGCAGAGATAAAAACATTCAAGCTCGCTCAAAAGATCTGCGATGCAGAAGTAGTCACCTACCGCCAGCGAGAGGCAGACAAGCCCTTCTTGGCAGATGTGTTGATAGATAGCCGCTATCAGGACTGCATTTTTGTGGTCAGCTGGGGGTTTGATGTCCCTAAACTACTCAAAAAAATTGGCAACCGCCCAACCATTTACCATGCTCACAGCAGTGGCTATGGCTTTCGCATTCCACCACGCGTACCTATCATTACCGTCAGCCGCAATACCATGGGCTACTGGGGAGAAAAAGCCCTTGGCTCTCTGATTTATCACTTGCCCAACGAGATTTCGGCTGACTTTGAAAATCGCAATCTGCCCCGAGATGTCGATGTTCTTGTCCAGAGCAGAAAGTCTTCTGAATACCTATTGACGCAGCTGGTACCTGCCCTACAAGCTCGCTGTAATGTTGTTTTATTAGACACCTATGTAGACGATCTTATTGGCTTATTTAACCGGGCAAAAGTATATCTGTACGATTCTGCAGAATACTGGGGACGCTACCGCCTAACAGAAGGCTTTGGACTTCCCCCAATGGAAGCGTTGGCCTGTGGCTGCGAGGTCTATTCCAGCGTTAATCACGCCCTTGCAGACTACTTAGATCCTGGATTTAACTGTCAAAAAATCTCTGGTTATGCGACCGGCTACGACGTACAGCGTATTTTGCAATCAGTCCATAGCTGGCAAACGGCAAGGACTGTCCCTACCAGCTTTTTTGAGGCTTATCGTCCGAATGCATTGACCCCAAGGCTGAAGCAAATTCTTTTAGAGATCAACACATTTTTTGACTATCAGACCCAACACAATAGCGATATTCCACAGCTCACACAGGCACGTATTGCTAAGTTGACGTTCAAACGTATTCTCAAAAAGTTAGCCAAACAATGAGGGGAAATCTCCTATCCACAGCTAACTCGACAGAAGCTATAGAAAGCATGCTTTCAACCATTCGACTATGCACGCGATCACGTTTATTAAAAGATGTTTTGAGTGTTCTTAACTAGAAGATAAAAAACAAAGATCACAAACGGTCAGGGAAACTACTGAAATCTTATAATTTTTTCTTGAAGCAACAAACCAGGTAGAGAATTTGTGTCTATGATAACGAAGGTGAAACCATGACAGACACATAAGGGCAAGCTTCTCGCGACGGTTTCAAGTAACAGATATTTAAAGGTAAAAGCCAACTCCGAACACTTGCCAGTTAGATGGTTGCCAGTCAGATAGTTGCTAGTCAAATAGTTGCTAGTCGAATAGTTGCTAGTCGAATATTTTCTGGCTTAAGTGAGAAACCGGGTTAGAAGCAATCGCTCTTTACTCGATCTTTTGTCTATTTTTTCCAAACGCCCTTGCTCTATTGATGAGTAATTTAAGGCGACAGCTAGAACGGCATCTACCAGTACCCACTCTTTTTAAGGAATTCAGCTTAATCCCTGAGGTTCCATCAAAAATGGTTGGGAATAATGAGTTCACGTTTTTCCTCTAGCTATTCGAATGGCTATCTCCTCCTCTGAATCTGCCGTTATTGAGCGCTTAAGCGACCACTACAACGGACTGCAGCCTATCGGTCAATCTTTTGGCTACACGCAGCTGCTCGCCAACGATACAAAAGGCGAACGCGCTGTGGTCATTAAGTCGCTCGCCGTCGAAGAAAATACGCCCACGAGCGACATTTGCTGCTTTGAGCGTGAAATTCATTTGCTCGAAACGCTCAATCATCCCACCATTCCCCACTACATTGACTCCTTTAGCCTGGACACCCCTGAGGGTAAAGGTCTAGTACTGGTACAGTCTCACCAAGGCGGCCAAACCCTAGAGCAGCAGGTAAGCGCGGGTAAGGTCTTTAGCGAACGTGAAATCAAAGCGATCGCCAAGCAGCTACTGCAAGGTCTGATATACCTGCATAGCAAGGGCCTTGTTCACAGAGATATCAAACCCAGCAATGTTGCCCTAGCAGCCCATGGTGATTCAATCGGGCAGGCTACTTGGCTAAACCTAGGTACTGTGCAGTATGTGCAGGCGCAGCGGGCAGACGCCCTCGTGGGGACTTACGGTTATATGGCGCCTGAGCAAGTTGGAGGCCAGGCAGCGTTTGCCTCTGATTTATACAGCTTAGGCGCAACGATTATTTATCTGGCGACAGGCAAGCATGTGGGTGACCTCCCTCGCCACGATTTCAAAGTAAAGTTTGCCTGCCCGACGGCTCGACTCAGCCGCAATTTTCAGCAGTGGATTAATTGGCTCGTGGAGCCTCACATAGGCGATCGCCCTGTCTCTGCACAAGCCGCCCTAAAAGCGCTCAAATACCTGCCCGTGTCCATGCTCAAGCAGCGGCTGTGGCAACCGACCAAAGCTCATCCGACACCTGTGCCTATCTCTTCGGGGGCACGCGATCACTACCAGCCTTTCTTTACTAAGATTCAGTCGAAGCGCAGTCCCCATGCTTTGGAGCTAATTGTTCCGGCGGTGGGTGTGCGATCGCACGCTTTTCGTCAGTCGCTAACGCCCCTGAGCATTGGCATTACCATGCTCGTCAGTGCACTGTACCTCATTAGCCTATTGGACCTATCGCCTAGCATGTTGGGTCATGCAGAAGGGCTCGCCGGTCTATTGGCAGCGATCTTAGGCACAATGGGATGCACCTACAGCTTCCGCTTTTTGAGCAATGGTTGGCGCTACCTGCGCACGGCTCTTCTACGCAAAATCCATATTCAAATTGCGGCAGATGTTTTACTCATTAGCTATCGCTATACGCTAGGCAAATCTAGCTACATCGTGAATACCAAGCGCGACAGCATTTACAACATTAGCGCCCTACCTGATGGCGCGGCTCTGAGAATTTTGACCCATCACAATCGCACGCAAAAAGGCTGCGTTTGCTACAAGCTCTCTATTGACGATGGCGCAATTAGCCGCCGAGATATTCGCTGGATTACCTCGTTGCTAAACGACTGGCGTCATTGCTAAGTGACTAGCGTCATTAGAAACATAGTTTTTGGAGAGCAGAAACAACACAAAGCGCCAGTTTCAAAAAATGAAACC
>JBCBKQ010000297.1:0-6483 GCA_038521595.1 Cyanobacteria bacterium J06627_28
ACTCGACTCGACTTCTTGGAAAATCAAACGAAAGCAGTTGAAGATATTCAGGCCACTCGCTTAGACTTTCTAGAAAATCAAACTAAGGCTGTCACTAACGTCCAACAGACTCGCTTGGACTTTCTAGAAAATCAAACCAAAGCTGTGAGCGATATTCAAGCGTCTCGTCTTGAGTTTTTGAATCGACAAAGCAAGGCCGTTGAGAATATTCAAGCCACTCGCCTAGACGCCTTGAACACAAGCAACAAAAGCACTGCTAACTAAGCGTGATTGGTCGCGAGTTAACTCGCAGTCACAAAACATACAGCATTAAACGTTCAACCTCACACCCACAGAACGCTAGGCAGGAGACTGTTTAGCGTTTTTCCTTTGTCTTTCTTATTGTGGATTCCTTATTTTGGACTCTTTATTTTGAACAGTTCTCAGACATCAAAAAAGAAAGCTGTTGATATAGCATTTGCATATTGGGCACAGGCACGGCCAACCGATGAGCTTCGCGAATAGGATTGCCCAAAATAGTCTCTATTTCTAACGGACGTGATTCGTCGAAGTCAATTTTCATGCTGGTGCGATAGGGCGGCATCGTTTCTGTGTGAGTCAGCATTTTGGTGATGATGTCGCTAGATAGCTGACGACGAGCACCCGGTGAATGCTTTTCGCCCCATGCGTTGGCTAGCGTGAAGACTTCTTGCATCAGGGCGGTGATGAGCGATCGCACCCCTTGATCAGCCATCATTGCCTCAGTCGTCGCATTCAAAACGACCGACAGTCCATTAAAAGGGACATTCCAGACCAGCTTTTGCCAGCGAGCCATGGGCAAATCGTCTGTCGTAGAGACTTCGATAGAGGCACGGGTAAAGTCGGCCACGATGGTTTTCATCAAAGTTGTGGGCAGACAAGGCTGCTGCGTCTCTTGATGAGCACCAAACAAAATTCGGCCATAGTCAAGATGGCGAAAGTGCCCTGGCCCTACTTTGTTTGAGCAGATGAAGCAAAGGCCGCCGAGGATGGCAGGGACGGGAAGTTTTTTCTGGGTTAGGTGATGTGCGATCGCACCTTCAACCCCAAAGCCATTTTGCAAAGAGAGAATGGCCCCGCCCGGCTTAACTGGAGGCAATAGCTCACAGAGCTGATGGTTGCGAGTCGTCTTGAGCGCGACAATGGCCACATCCACGGGCGGCATCGCTGCCGGATTGTCGTAGGCCTGTACCTGCGGCAGTACAAAATCACCGTCAATCGAGTCAACTTTTAGGCCAGACTGACGCACATGCCGATAGTCGCTACGCAGCAAAAAGTGAACATCACAGCCTGCTTGCTGCAGCCGAGCGCCATAAAAGCCACCAATTGCACCTGTGCCAATAATTGCATAGCTCAATGCAGACATAGTCTTAACGTCACCTTCCTAACGTCACCTTCTCAAGGTGCTCTATTTTGCCAAGCCTAGCGTAACGCCTGGCCGGATGAACTTTCAGAGAGTTGAGACATTGCCCAATCGGCTCTTGCTCTCACGGCCACCGTGGGATCTGCCACGATCAGCTGCTGCAATCCCTCCAAAATGGGCGATATCAAATCTGTAGCGCCTTTAGCGCCTTCTGCCATCAGCGCATTGGCCACCCCCTGCAGGCCAACGGTTGCCGCATAGCGCACAACCCATTCAGGATCGTTTTTTACGATTCCCAGCAGAGTGTCTCGTGACTTTATTTGTGCAGGCTGTCGCTGCGCAGCATCTAGTTTTTCCCATTGAATCGCCCCTAGCCCACGCGCTGCGGCTCGCCGTACGCTCAGCGAAAAGTCTTCCGCAGCCGTCTCCAGAATTAAATCTAGGCCACGCGGATCGCCAATCCCAGCCAGCACGCGTAGCGCCCAGGCCCGCGCACCATAGTTGTAGCCATCTATCTGAGAAAGCACGGCTGAGGCCGCAGGCGTCCCAATGGCAATGAGCCCGTCCACCGCTGCGACGGCCGCCCCTGGATTGTTATAGGCCAGCACACGAATCAACATATCGATGGCGCCTTCGTGCTTTAGCTCTGCGAGCGCTTCCACAGCGTCTAGCATTGACTGGGCAGAGTCAGCATCGTCAACGGCTTGCAGTCTAGATTGAAGCAGGGGATCAGTCGTCATAACCAAGCGAGCTACAGCAGAGAATCCATTAATGACATTACTTTGGCGGTCTCAGCAGAGACATAAGTATTTGAGTTTTGCTGGGCTACCTGCTTTTCTAACAGGCCTTTTAGCGAGATGAGCTTAATACTGTTTTCGGCAAGGGTTTGAGCGATCGCATCGCCCGCTGGCAAGTAGCCCACCTCACCCAAATCCAACAACGCCGAGCGGCGCAACTGCAAATCATCACAGCGCAGGGTATCTACTAGCACCTGCGCATATTCATCTTTGCCCGTGAGCTGATACAGCGCCCGAGCGGCACCATTTTTCACCTGGGGTACGTCATGGCGCAAAAACGGTTCAACGGTAGCAACTACACTAGCATCACCCAGAGCGCCCAACGCTTCCAAAATGGCATTGTATGGCTGAATGAGGTGAGGCTTACCAGGAACGGGAACGGCGGCTTCTACGCTGCCCCCTAGAAGCGTCAGTAGGGGTGCGATCGCAGCTTTAGCACCCAATGATTCTAACGACTGAGCTGCCGCTTCTCTCACGTAATAGTCGTTACAGCTGAGGCACTCAATCAAAGCAGGCACAACGGCTTCGTCGCCCACTTTACCCAGGGCCCGCGCCGCATTTCGACGAAGCGGAAAGCCACCGTCTGTGTCGCGGTCATTGTCATCACGCAGTGCAACAAGTAATGCTTCGACGGCTGCTGGCTCACGCACCTGAAAGCGGCCTAACCACCAGGCGGCGTAGTAGCGATCGCCCGTATCTGCCGTTTGCTTTAAGTTTGCGATCGCCTGAGGCACCGTGAGCTGAGGGGCACCTGCATTATCGGCGGGCGGCTGTGACTGCGCACTCATATCGTTTCGTTCAGTTCTAATGTCAAACACTCAAAAACAAACACTCAAAAACAAACACTCAAAAACAAACCCAGAGAAACAAACAATCACTAGAGCTTCCAGTAATCGCATATCTCTCTGGGTAAAAAATTGAGGTCTAACCCGCTAACCGCCAACCCAACGGCAGGCAATTAAAAGGCCAGTACGCCAATTTAGCTGAGGACGTTAATTGCGTAGTTGATGTAGTTGTTCGCTTCAGTAGCAGGAACACCAGACAAACCATGGTTAGCCTTGATGTACTTGAGCGCTTCAATGTACCAGCTAGGTGCAAGGTCAAATGTCTTGTTGATTTCAGCAAGACCAGAAACCAAGTAGTCATCCATGGGGCCAGTGCCACCAACGATGAGGCAGTAAGTGATCATGCGGAGGTAGTAGCCGATGTCACGAACACACTTGTCCTTACCACGCTGGTCAGCAGCGTACTGAGCACCCTGCATCTGGGTTGTGTAAGGAAACTTGCTGTAAACAGCTTGTGCAGCGCCGTTAGCGAGGGCATCTGCTTTGCCAGTCAAACCACGAGCCGCTTCGAGGCTTGCTTTTGCCTGCTGGAAACGACCAAATGCAACCTGCATTTCAGTCGAGCTTAGGAAACGGCCTTGAGAGTCAGCAGCCGAGACTGCTTCGGTCAAAGGAGTTTTCATCTTTAAAGATCTCCCAATTGAGGATTTCAACAATTTTTACAACAGCGGCTCAGTAGCAGATGGCAGGATAGTCAAACAGCCAAAGACTCTTTGAACATCAAACCAAGCTCTAACCGAGTCGCCTAAACGGCTAGCGAGCTAGCCAAAAGACTAAACCTAAGCAACAGCGGCTGCTGCACGGTCAAAGTAACCACCGATTTCAGCGGCGAGGTTGCTGCAATCGCCAGCTGTAACATTACTAGGATCGTTAACAATCGCTAGTGCAGCTGCTTTCATGTTCTGTACGCCAGCAGCGACAGAAGCACCAGGCGTGCCCAGAGCAATGTAAGTCTCTCTGAGGCCGTTGAGGCAGCGGTCATCTAGTACACTCGCGTCGCCAGAGAAGGCAGCGTAAGTGACATAGCGCAAAATGATTTCCATGTCGCGGAGGCAAGCAGCCATGCGACGAGATGTGTAGGCGTTACCACCGGGCTGGATGAGCTGAGGCTGGTCAGCAAACAGCGCACGAGCAGCATTAGCAACGATTGCAGATGCATTGCTAGTGATACCGTTAACTGCGTCCATTCTCTTGTTGCCATCAGCAACCATGGCGTCTAGTGCATCTAGCTGAGAAGCACCGATATATTCACCCCGTGCATCAGCTTGGGAGACAACCTTAGCAAACGCATCAAACATAGATCCGAATTCTCCTAATATTTGACTATCGAAACAGAGGGTTTCGACGATGTAACCTTCAAAAAGTTAACTTTCTGAATTTGGTTCTTAAAAGTCCGTTGCGTGGCCGCCTTATCAAATAAACCTTCCAAGGCTAACGCGATAGAAAAGATTGAGGGGCAGGTCCGCTCGGGATAAGCAATCGCTTTGCGTCCTTTCAACCGCATTTCAAAAATCCTCGACGGGCCTTTCAAAATGGGCAAGACACTCAGCAATTTAATTGCTCTCACGTTTAAAAGAGTAAAACGGATAGGCTCTGTATCTAAGAAAGTTCAAGAAAGTTCACAAAGAACTATTTCCACTCAAACCCAAGACTGGCAGGCACTTTCAGGCCGAGAAAGCACGCAGATGTTTCAAAACCAAGAGCCTTAAAGCGACTATTTCAGGGTCGTTGTTACAAAGTTTCTGAGTAAGTAAAGCCTTTTTTCTTTAGGAAAGGAGATCTAGGCCACCGAGGTGGACACTCTAGGGTCTTTTTCCAAATCAAATAGAAAGCCATGAATGTATTCTTCTGTCCACTCTGGACCATAGAAGCGGGTGAGCATACCTCTGGCAGGATCCTTTTCGGCTCGGTAGCGGGCATAGCTCAGCTGCGATCGCTTAATCGCCGCTAGTCTAGCCGGATCGCTCACAGGCTCCGCCGCCTCTACAAAGCTGATGTAGGCCTTAAGGTAATCCTGAAACGCTGCAAACACATGAGTCTCAACATCGGCAGTATCAGAGGGCCTTGTCCACAAAAAAGCTGGAGAGAAAAAGGCCTGTGCTTCTTCTGGGAAATCGCCGCCCCAGGGCAAATGCTGCTGATAGCCACGGAACATGTCCATGATGGGCGCACTGTACTTTGCCTGATAGGCCTCGTCTTGAAACAGCGGCTGCATGTCTAACGCGATGAGGTGGCCGCCCGGCAGCGTGACCAGGTCTGCGCCAAAGAAAGGAATGTCGTACTCTAGCTCAGGAAAAATGACAAAGTTCAGCACCTGCAATGCATCGCCGCCCTGCACATGGGCAGCACGAATCTGCCTGAGCTTGGGCGCTTGCGAGCCGTAGCTGGTGGTGGTAACGGTGGCTTCTCTTTTGCCCTTGCCGGTGATGGCGCTTTTGGACTCAAACCCTTCTGGAATGGGGTATGGACTGATGTCTAAATGGCTCTCTAGGAGGGCGATCGCTTTCGCCAAAAACGGTTCGTAAATGGTCATATCTATTTAGCCGCGCCCACAGCCAACGGCACCGCATCTTCGAACAAAAAGCCGTATAAGAACTTTTCGGACCATTCGTGACCGAAGTAGCTGCTAAATAAACCCGAGGCCGGATCGCGCTCGGCGCTGTACTGGTCGTAGTCGCGCTGGGCTTGAGCAATGCGAGCCATGGCACTAGGGTCTGTATCGGGGGTGGCCGCTGCCATCATTTCCCAATAAAGATGCAGATAGTCCTTAAAGGCTTCGAGCACACGAGTTTTCACCGTTTCTGGATCGGTCTTGGCAAAGAGCAAATACTTAGAAAAATATTGATTGGCATCGTAGAACTTCATTTCTAAGTTCTGCGAAAGGTCGGGATACTTGTCATGTAGCGCCTGCAAGGGAGCAATGTACTTTTGCTGATAGGCCGCATCTTGAAACAGCGGCTGAAAGTCCATCACGATCAGATTTTTGACTGCGCCAAAGGAGAGGAAGTCTATGCCAAGCAGGGGCAAATCATACTGATGGCCAGGATAAATAACGCTATTAAAAATTTGGGCGCTTTTGCCTGCATCGATGTAGGTGTAGCGGGCTTTGCGGAGCTGGTCACACTCGTAGCACCAGCTTTGAATCGTGGCGGGATTGCGGCCACGCTCGCTGATATTGCACTCTAGGCCCTCGGGAATGGAGCGCTTAGCCAGGTCAAACCTTTCTGAAAGGGAGTTCTCTAAATGCTCTAGAAAAGGGCGATACATTATCTGGCCGTTGTTATAAATGTGGACGTTTAAATACAGACATTTTGCTTTCTCACCATACGAGATGACAGGAGACGCTTGCTCTTTTCTGAAAAACAAATACACATTCCTTAATAAGCGACAGAAAACAGCAGAACCCTCCGTAGGTTCTTTATTGTGTACTGATATTTTGTGCTGAGTTCAGGCAGATTAG
>JBCBKQ010000298.1:0-6463 GCA_038521595.1 Cyanobacteria bacterium J06627_28
AAAGTGGGCAGATATAGGAATAGAAGCCACAGTTAGATAATTTAATCGTTTCTATTAACAGCTCTTAAACTACTGGATGGTTTGAGACTCTGCCAACACTTTATACATAAGCCCATAAGCTATATTCATACTTTATTTCAGAAGCGTTTTGTGAACTTTCTAAGCGACCTATTAGAGGGCCATGGCTGACAAAAATACGCCGTTAAAGGGAAAAGCACTGCTTCAGAAGTTCAATGA
This sequence comes from Cyanobacteria bacterium J06627_28, assembly GCA_038521595.1. Lineage (GTDB taxonomy): Bacteria > Cyanobacteriota > Cyanobacteriia > Phormidesmidales > Phormidesmidaceae > Phormidesmis. Next base: position 238 of record JBCBKQ010000298.1, read on the forward strand.
ACTGTCGCACTTATCTAAGCGCGAGCGAGCGCAAGGATGCGGCTATTACACTGTTACTAAAAATAATCAGATTAGGGCCAATCTAGCTGACTTTTACGATGCACTACTGGAAGCACGAGGCATCTCACTCAGCCCAGAGGGGACAAAAGACGGTAGAGGCCGAGAACCGACTTACCGAGTGAGCGTGCATAAAAATGGACAGATTGTCATTGGCTCAACCTACACTCAAGAAATGGGACTAAAACCCGGCGATGAGTTCATGATTAAGCTGGGGTACAAGCATATTCGACTAGAGCAGCTGAGTAGTTCGTCAGATGAGGCTACTGAGTAGTCGCGTAATCGTAATCGCGTAATCGTAATCAACCTATCTCAATCGCTCTATCTAAATCGCCTTATCTAGATACAATCCAATTAAATGCTTTCAATCACTACAAGCGTTACAGGGTTGAGTGGAGAAAATCGGGTGAACGATCCCACTGGACAAGATCGCGAAATATTGACCTGAGTGAGCCGACATCGCCACTTTCCTGAGATGTCTGGACGGTTTACCCACTGCGTTACTTCGTTTAGATGCTCTAGCGTGGCTAAGGCTAGAACTATTTTTTTCAGCGTTGGTGCTAAGCCGTCGAGAAGCGACAAAATCAAACCGAGCTGATGACTGCTGCCGCCGATAAAGACGCGATTGGGTGGGGGCAGTCCTTCCAATGCCAAAGGGGCTTGGCCCTGTATGACGGTGATTGGCGCGATCGCAAGTTTCTCGGCATTGGCTCGAATCAACGAGGCTCCTATGGCCGTTTTTTCGATGGCAAAGATTTGCGCCGAGGGGCATAGCCGACTGAGCTCTACGCTGATAGATCCGGTGCCTGCACCAATGTCCCAAATGACCTGCTGGTCTAGGGGCGCGATCGCACCTAACACTAGCAACCGGACCTCTCGCTTCGTCATGAGTGTTGGCCTATCTGGAAAGCCCTTAAACACCGCATCTGGTAAACCAATGAGCGGTAGCGCCTGTAATGACTGATTTACCAAGGTCTCATCGGCCTGTTCCACTCGCAGTAGCACAACCACATTCAAGGGCGCATACGCTTTTACCGGCTCAGTGGATGAATCAAGCGTGGGGGAATACAGGCTTACGCTTTCGGTGACATCGCCTAGGTTTTCACAGACCCACTGCTGATAGTGAACGGGCAAATCTAGCGAGGCGATTAAAGCTGCGATCGCACTTGGCGTCAGAGTCCCGTCAGTCAGCACCGCAATTTTGGCATCGCCCCTTTTCACCGCCTGCACTAACAGCGCTTCTCCACGGCCATGCACACTAATTAGCGTGGCATCTTGCCAGGGGACTTTTAACCGGCTAAAGGCCAGCTGAATCGAACTGAGCTGGGGGTGAAAAATCAGCTGCCCAGGGGCAAAATGAGCCAGCAGCAGCCGGCCCAATCCAAAAAACAACGGATCGCCTGTAGCTAAGATAACAACGCGGGTTTCAGGGTTGTCAGACAGGTGCGATCGCAGCGATTCAAACACCTCAGACATCTGTCCCAAAGGCCACATTTCCGGCAGAAGCTGAGCCTTTGCCAATCCATCTGCCAATCCATTCTCTACCGCTCTTAGATGTCGCTTAGCCCCTATCAGTAAGGTCGCAGAACGCACCAAGGCCAATGACGATGGCGACAAGCTATCTAGCCCTGCTAAACCCATACCCACAACGTGAATGTCAGGCAGGCTCTCTTGCTCCGTGATGGTTGTCTCCGTTTGGCTCACGCTTGCTCCCACGTCCAGATCATTAGCGCATTCAAAATCGCAGCAGCGACAGCTGAGCCCCCTTTGCGACCTGTCACCACAATGTGAGGAATCGACAGCTGCGCTAGCGCCTGTTTGGACTCCACCACGTTGATAAAGCCCACAGGTGCACCAATGATGAGTGCCGGCTGTATTCGACCCGCTGACACCTCATCACATACGGCCATGAGCGCGGTCGGTGCATTGCCGATGACAATAATGGAACTGGGATGCGATCGCACACATGCCAGCATCCCTGCCGCAGTCCTGGTTTGAGTGGGTCCTATGACCTTGGGCGCTTGCTGAACAGCGACAGTCACACCAGGTTGCCAAGTTCGTCGTACCACCGTACCAATACCCGCTGCCACCATCGAAACATCTGTGATAATCGGCACCCCCTGAGCTAAAGCCACCTTGGCAGCTTCGATGGGCTGAGCGCTAAAGCGCACAAGCGATTGAAACTCAAAATCAGCAGTGGTATGAATCACTCGCCGAACAACGGCAAATTCTCCAGGGGTGAGGCCATGGGCAGTCATCTCCTGCTGAATCTGGGCAAAGCTAGCCAGAGTAATATCGTGCTCACGGTAAGCTGGCATAGGCGTTATTCTGATTCATCTTGAAGCTCGGCAGTCTCTTCGTAGGCGGTTTCTTCTAGGTATACATCGCCCGCATCAATCTCACCCACCACAATGGGCTCGTAGCGTAATATCCCTTCAACCTTTACCTGAGCGCCAACGGTTGGCCCCACCGCCGCCGACTGAGTGCGATCGCTCAAAATCCACAAGCTTCCGGTACTGTCTTGCACCTGATACAGCCAGCCCTCAAGTAGAGCCGCTCGCTGGGTGACCACACCCGTCACAACGACGGTATCGGCGACCCGTTCTGCCATCAGCGTTTCAATCGGCTCTACTGAGCGATTAGAAAAAATTGCAGGCATCCGCACGGTCGGCAACGCCCCTTCTGCCTGCTGAGAATCTTGCGCTGACTCGGGCACAGAAGTGCAGCCAGTGAGGAGCGCGACTAGCAATACAAAACAGCCGGCAAACGGGCCTAACGTACGGTGTGCATTCATGAATTATTTTTTCTTACGGTGCTTTGGTAATCTGGTTCCAGTGCCTTATCGTGTCAGTGCTTTAGTCGCGTTTAGTCGCATTTATCACCGCTCTAGCGTTCAGTACTGTAGCGTTTAAGTTTAAGGTCAAAGTCAGTAGCGCATTCTAACATTATGGCCCAGCTCCTAGATGGGAAAGCTCTCGCACAACAGATACAGTCTAGTCGCATTGCCGACATTCAAGCGTGGCACTCACAGACCGGACGTGCGCCAGGATTAGCCGTTCTGATGGTAGGCGACAACCCCGCCAGCGCTGCCTATGTACGCAATAAAGAAAAAGCCTGCGATCGCATGGGCATTGCCACCCTAGGCAAACATTTCCCAACTGACACCACACAGGCTGATCTTGCTCAAGAAATTCTCCTGCTCAATGCCAATCCGCTGGTCGATGGCATCCTCATTCAGCTACCTTTGCCTCCCCACTTAAACGCCACTGAGCTACTCGCCCTCATTGACCCAGACAAAGATGCCGATGGGCTACATCCCATTAATCTTGGCAAACTCGTCAGAGGCGAACCCGGGCTGCGCAGCTGTACGCCAGCAGGCATCATGCGACTGATGGAAACCCACAATATTGCCCTCAGCGGCCAGCGAGCCGTTGTCTTGGGCCGCAGCATTTTAGTGGGCAAACCCATTGGACTTATGCTCCTTGCTGCCAATGCCACGCCAACCTTAGCTCATTCCAAAACAAAAAACTTAGCCGAACTGACCCGGTCAGCGGATATTCTAATAGCAGCGGTTGGCGTCCCTAATCTGATTAATGAGGACATGGTTAAATCCGGCGCAACCGTGATCGATGTCGGGATCAATCGGGTTACCAAACCAGACACAGGAAAATCTAGGCTAGTGGGTGATGTAGACTTTGCCGCTGTCGAACCCATTGCCGGTGCCATTACGCCAGTGCCCGGCGGCATTGGCCCCATGACGGTCACTATGTTGCTAGAAAACACCTTGAGCAGCTACTGCCATCGTCAAGATATTCACTAGGCGCTTAGCATCGCTATCTAACTCCAGCCCATCATCACTTATTTATCGCCTCAACTCTCCCATGGTGACCACCCAACCGAACAGTCTCAACAGCTTTGATCTCCAGCACTATCTGGGCGATCGCGCTCAGCAGGTTGAAGCGGCCCTAGATGCGTCTTTGCCTGTGGTTTATCCAGAGCAAATTTACGACGCTATGCGCTACTCGCTGATGGCAGGGGGCAAGCGGCTGCGGCCGATTTTATGCCTCGCCACCTGCGCCATGCTAGGCGGCAATGATGCGATCGCTATGCCCACCGCCTGCGCCCTAGAAATGGTGCATACCATGTCGCTCATCCACGACGACCTGCCCTCCATGGACAATGATGATTACCGCCGGGGTAAGCTGACCAATCACAAGGTCTACGGCGAAGATGTTGCTGTTTTAGCAGGCGATGCGCTGCTCACCTACGCCTTTGAATACATCGCGACGCAGACGCCCCAAATGGGTGAAACGACACCAGCACGAATTCTCCAAGTCATTGCGCTTCTTGGTAAAGCCGTCGGCGCAGCAGGTTTAGTCGGCGGACAAATTGTTGATTTAGCCTCTGAGGGGACTGCTGTAGATGAAAAAACGCTGACGTTCATTCATATGCACAAAACCGCTGCGCTGCTAGAGGTGTCTGTCACCTCAGGCGCTATTTTGGCAGGCGCAGATCAGACAACGGTCGAAAAACTTCGGCGCTATGCTCAGCGCATTGGCCTAGCCTTTCAGATCGTAGACGATATTTTGGATATTACCTCTACGCCTGAGACCCTTGGGAAATCTGTTGGTAAAGATGTGGCTGCACAAAAGGCAACCTACCCTAGCCTTTGGGGTCTAGAAGAGTCTCAGCGGAAAGCCGAGCAGCTAATTAAAGATGCGATCGCAGAACTCTCAGACTTTGATGAACGGGCTCAGCCACTGGTTGCGATCGCTAACTACATCACCGCACGCACACATTAACCCCTTCTCATTGGCCCCTTCTTATTGGCCCCTTCTCACTAGCCCCTTCTTATTGGGCCCTTTTCTACAACTATTCACTCACTGCCCCTACCCAGCCGACAAAACGACCCATGCAGGACTTTAGCGAAATCTTTCAAAACCACGTACTTTGGGTAGCCCTAATTGCCTGTATCACCGCACAAGTGCTCAAACTCGTCTTTGAATTTGCTCAGCATCGCTCCATCAATCCTAGAGTCCTCGTAGAGACTGGCGGTATGCCCAGCGCCCACTCAGCTCTCGTCACAGCGCTTGCCTGCGGCGTCGGCCAAACCATCGGCTGGAGTACCCCAGCCTTTGCCATTACCTCTGTGTTTGCCGTCATTGTGATGTACGACGCGGCAGGCGTAAGACAGGCCGCAGGCAAGCAAGCAAAAATTCTCAACCAAATTCTAGACGAACTCTTCCAAGAGAACGCAGAATTCAACGAAGATCGGCTCAAAGAGCTGCTTGGCCATACGCCCGTACAGGTCATCGTTGGCTCAGCACTTGGCGTCATCGTCGCCTGGCTGTCAGCACCCAATGGCCTGCTGAACTAAAAAATTCACTAAAAAATGCTTACTGAGAGAACGTCAGACTTATAGACCGATCTACCAAGCCACTGACTCTATCAAGCCACTGACCAACTACCGACTCACTTCTGTTGTCAACCGCACTACCTGTGGCGCATCGACAAGCACAGCAGATATTTGCGCAGCGCTCAGCCGCTGTAGCGTCGAAGTTGCGACCGTCGGATCAGCTGAAAAACCCGCCAGCAAATAAGGCTTCTGCTGATAGACCGCCAGACCAACCGGGCGCACCAGCTGACCAACTCTAGTCGCAAAAGCCGGATCACCGTTGTAATCCACCAAAACGGCATAGCCCGTACCGAGGCGAACCGGCTGATACTGAGCAGAAACCGCCCCCGGTGTACTTGGCACAACAGTCGGCGCTGCAGCAGGTCGAATCACAAAGCTCTCATAGCCTTGCACCGTCGTCATATAGCTTGACCAAGCGTTCGCTGTTTCTAAGCTAATAAAGCCACCAGCACGCACTATCGTTTCATCCACATATTGGCAAATGAGCACCGAGCTTTCAGCAGGTAATATCGTTGCAATTTCAGCCCGCTCAGCTTCCGACTCTCCTCGAACAAACAGCAAATACTCCTGACTAGCCGGTGGCGGACAGTCAGGGAGCACGGACTGAGCCAAAGCTGGCGCAGCCGTCAGCGCCGAGGCCAAAACACCAGCTGGAATCGCCACAGCAGCAGAAAGGTGAGCCATCCAGGCCAAGCGAGAGGAAAAATGCATACAGACCGTCTTCAAGAAGAAAAACACAATAACTTGAGTAAA
>JBCBKQ010000299.1:0-6453 GCA_038521595.1 Cyanobacteria bacterium J06627_28
AGAGACGCAGAGCTATCTCCCGATGACGACCCTGCACGACGCCCTCACCGCCCTAAGCTGTCGCCACTTTCTCGCTATCTTCGACTGCTGCTTTGCCGGCGCCTTCCGCTGGTCTAGCACGCGCGACATCAACTTCACCCCCCAAGTCATCCACCAAGAGCGCTACGATCGCTTCCGCCAAGACCCCGCCTGGCAGGTCATCACCTCCGCCTCCTACGACCAAAAAGCGATGGACATCCTCTCCCTCGATAGCGACCGAGGTGAACGGAAGGGGCGTCACTCTCCTTTTGCAGACGCATTATTAAAAGCCCTGCATGGAGAAGCGGATGCCTTCCCACCGGCACAAAACGGTCAGCCAGCAGGTGACGGTGTCATTACCGCAACAGAACTCTATCTGTATCTGCGCGACAGCGTAGAAGTCCTCACAGAAAGCCAGCATAAACGCCAAACACCAGAGCTGTGCCCACTGCGAAATCACGACAAAGGGGAGTTTATTTTTCTGACCCCTGGCCACACGCTTAACCTACCGCCCGCCCCCGAACTGAATAGAGAAAATAATCCCTACCGAGGCTTAGAATCTTTCGAGCCAGAAAATAGTGATCTATTCTTTGGTAGAGAACAGGAAATAGAACAGCTTTTACAAAGATTAGAAACACCACATCCACTCACAGTTATACTCGGGGCTTCAGGTACTGGAAAGTCTAGCCTGGTAAAAGCAGGACTATTGCCTAGGGTCAAAGAACAAGGAAATTTTCAGGTGCTGCCTGTCATTCGGCCAGGGACACAGCCGCTCGTAGCCCTAGCCAGATCTTTTGGTGAAATTGTCACAGAAAGCGAAAGAATTGGACTCACGCAGAGATTGGCTAAAGATGAGCAGGCACTCTCCACTCTCCTCACAAAATGGCATACCGCTAATCCACACAAAAAGCTGCTACTCATCATCGATCAAACAGAGGAACTGATCACTCAATCAGCGTCACTCGAAGCTTCCGATCAGTTTCAAAAGATCCTCAAACAGACCATGGCCACTCACTGGGAATGTCTGTGGATAGTCGCTACACTTCGCCTAGATTTTGAAGCCCAGTTTCAAGACGAGGCGTTGCAAGAAGAGTGGATGAACGCCCGGTTTGTTATTCCACCGATGGGTCAAGCTCAGCTACGAGACGCCATTGAGCGACCGGCAGCGGCCAGAGTCTTGTACTTTGAGCCGGCGAGCCTGGTCGATCAGCTCATCGAAGATGTTGCGCAAACGCCAGGAGCCCTACCACTCCTCTCATTTACCCTCAGCGAAATGTACCTGCGCTACCTAGAGCGCCGCAGCGACAACCGAGCCCTCACAGAAGAAGACTATCGAGCCTTGGGCGGTGTCGCTGGCTCCCTAACGCAACGGGCCAATCAAGAATACGCTGAACTGGTCGCAGAAGATAAATCCTACGCTCAAACCATTCGGCATGTCATGCTGCGCATGGTAGCGGTTGAAGGCGGTGAGCTAGCCCGGCGGCGAGTGCCGCTCTCTGAGCTGGTGTATAAAGATAACCTGGTATCTGGAGATAACAAGAAGAATGCGCGAGTACAAACGCTACTGCAAAGACTGGTCGCGGCTAGGCTAATTGTGAGGGGGCAAGAAGGTGATAGCGAAGCCTACGTAGAACCCGCTCACGACGCACTCGTACGCGGATGGGACAAACTCCTCCGCTGGAAAAATGAAGAACAAGAGGCGATCGCACTCCAAAGAAGACTCTCCCCTGCGGCCAAAGAATGGCATCAGCAACGTTACCTAAACGCTAACAAACAGACCAAACAAGCCAAAGGACTCCTGTGGAATGACAACCCTCGCCTGGGTCTGCTTAAAGAAGTCCTCAGCTCACCGCGCAACTGGCTAAACCAGATAGAATCCGACTTTGTAAAAGCCAGCACTCAGCTCAAACGCAGTAAGCAAAGGCGCTTTATTGGCTCGCTATTTGGCGTGATTGCGTCCCTAAGCGCGCTCAGCTTCATGCTAGTGCAAACGTCTTTTGAGCGGGACATCACCGACGAGCGCAACATTGCAGAGCGCATGGCCGCCGAAGCGGAACTGCTCGTCACCAAGTCCTCTGCCCGGCAGCGAACCGGCGCACTGCTGGCCCTTAGAGCCTATAGCCTTCTGCAGGACATCGGCGAAGACTCTGCCAGGGTTAACCAGGTGCTTCGCAAAAGCCTAGCGGTACTCCCCCAAACTACAACCTTTACCCACAATGGCGCAGTCAACGCGATCGCCTTCAGCCCAGATGGCACCACCATCGCCACGGCCAGCGAAGACTGCTTTGCGAGCCTTTGGAGCGCAGCCACTGGCACGCAGATGCCTCAAAAACTGTTGAATTTTGCACACAAAGGAAAAGTAAATGCGATCGCATTTCACCCCGATGGCACAAAAGTAATGACCGCCAGCGACGACAAAACCGTCAAGGTATGGGACACCAAAACGGGTGACGAGCTTAACAGCATCGAGCATGAAAGCCGCGTACGATTCATCAGCCTCAGTCCGCCGCAAGCGAGCGCAAATAGCAGCGCCAATAGCGGACGGTGGCTAGCCACGCTCAGTGGCAACAAGCTACAGGTATTTGAATCGGCAACCGGCAAAGCCATACTAGCGGCCAGCCTGCCAAACAATCCAAACAAGCCCACCAGCGCCGTTCGCTTCAGTCCAGACGGCAATCGCTTAGCTGCTGCAGATGTGAGAGGAAACATCAACATCTGGACAATCAACAATCAACAATCTGTTTTCCAGCAAGCCCTAGGTCACCGCGTCAATGCGATCTCCTTCAGCCCAGATGGCAACCGATTAGCCATCGCCAGCAGTGATGGCAAGCTTCGCGTCATCAGCATTACAACTGGCGAAACAACACTTTCCAAAACCTACGACAACATCGTTAGAGACGTCACCTTCAGCGCAGATGGTCAGAACATTGCGATCGCCGTTTTCGATGAAACAGCCCGCATCATCAACGCGACAACAGGCGATCAGCTAGTCCGATTCAACCACGAAGACGAAGTGAGAACAGTTGCCTTTAGCCCCGATGGAAAGCGCCTCCTCACCACCAGTCTCGGCGCGTCTGCACAGGTATGGGACATCCACAGCGAAAGCATCATCGACACCCTTAGCCACGAAAACGCCATTACCGCCGCCAGCTTCAGGCCCACGCGCCCCGCCGAACAAGCCCTTTCTCTCACGGGCACTAACACAGACACTCAAGCCTCAAAGAATAAAGGTACTCAAGCCTCAAAAAATAACAGCCTCGACAGCTACCAAGTCGCAACGGCTAGCAAAGATGGCACCGCTAAAATGTGGAGCACGGCTCCTAGAGTAGATACTCGCCAATTCTCCCATGACGACACCGTACGCAGCATTGACTTTGGTGCGGCAGACGGCAAATGGATTGTTACGGCTAGCCGTGACGGTACCGTAAAGATTTGGGACACCACTACAGAAGAGGTGATCCAAACATTACCCATGACCGCAGGGGCAAAGGCACTCACGCTAGAAGTCAGCTACGACTGTAAGCGAATTGTCACAGTCGGCAGTGATCGCACCGTGCGGCTATGGGATGTAGAACAAGCCAAGTATCTTTTCGAGCACACCCATACCGCAGATATTACCGCCGTTAGCCTCCATCCCGACGGCACCCTGGTTGCCACTGCCAGCAAAGATAAAAAAGCACGGGTCTTCAACGAGAAAGGAGAGATGCTGTCGGCCCTAGCTCACGAAGGGGGGGTTCGATCCGTCAAGTTCGACCCCAAAGGCACTCGCCTAGCCACTGCCAGCTTCGATCAAAAAGCAAGAATATGGGACGTTGAAAGCGGCACTCTAGCACTCACCCTGAGGCACAACCATGCCGTAAGCGAGGCTATATTTAGCCCAAACGGTCGATACCTAGCAACCGCCAGTGATAGCAACAAAGCAGCCCTGTGGGATTTGCAAGACGGCTGGGATTTGCAAGACGGCACTGTAGACCAAGAAACGCCAAACGTTCTCTCGATACCCACCTTTCAGCCTCGTCATCACAACTGGGTAAACACTGTTCGCTTCAGCCCCGATGGCACTTTGCTGGTCACCGGCAGCCGCGATCGCACTGCCAAGGTGTGGGATTTAGAAGGCAAAGACCCCCATAGCGGCGGCTTCTGGGACGTCAGCCGTTTTTGGCCTGCAAACAACAACAGTGCGCCCACCCTCCGAGACACCTTTAACCACAGGCAGGCGGTCAATACTGTCAGATTCGATAGACGAGGCGAGCGCCTTGTCACGGCCAGCGCGGACGGCAGCGCCAGCGTGTGGGATATCGAAAAGGGAGAGCCCATCATTGGCCTGACCCACAAAGCCGAAGTCATGATGGCTAACTTTAGCCCCGATGGCCGCTTGATTGCAACGGCCAGTAAAGATAAAACCGCGCAAGTCGGCGGAACCGATGCAGAAGAAATTGCAGAGCTAGTGTGCGATCGCGTTGCTGGCAACCCCACTGCCAACGACTGGATTCAGTTCATGGATCCCATAGACCCCCGGCCCGCAAAAGCCCTGTTAGATTACCAGCTTATTTGTGAAGACTTTCCGCCCCATCCTTCAGTCGCGCTATACGCCATGGGTCTTGGTGCAGAAGGTCTTAGCCGCCCAGCGCTCAGCCTCTTTAGGCATCTCGCCAACATCTCGCCAAGCGAGTTCGATCTGGCACCGACCACAGCAGGCATTACCCATCGTCCCCAAGAAGCCGCTGCAAAAGCGCAAGCACTATATCTCATCAGCCAGGCCGAAGAAAAAGCCATATCTGGCAATACTCAAGCTGCAGCAAACTTGTACAGCCAAGCACTAGCAGTCGATGAAACAGCCGATCTTTCCCCCGGCACCGCAGAGCGCAACCAAGATCCTGACGCGATCGCCCAAGCCCTCTCTCAGCAAGCACAAGAAACCGCCATCTTCTCAGATCAAGAAAGCGCCGACTCAGAAAACTACGACTACTGGGAAGACGACTACTCCGCTGAAGAAGACTTTCTAGAAGAAGATGCCTTCGAACTCTACAGCGACACCATCGAAGACGACTACGGCTTTGACTATGAATTTGAGAATGAATTCGATGGCGATGCCACAGAAGAGGAAAGAGAGAACGATTCTCCAGCACCATCCGAGACAGGGCAGGACATAGAACAGAATGACGAAAGCAGCGACATCCCCTCACCAGATAGTGAATCCTATCCTGATAACGGCGTGGGCAACGAAGGCGCTTTCACTGACGATTACCCGGAAGACGAAATTGTTGAAAGCGGCGCAGAAACATCACCTTACTTAGAACAACAGCCAAACTATAGCGAAGAACTAATCTACGAGGATTCATCTTATGAAGAACCGCCTTATGAAGAGTTTTCAAATGAAGGCTTCGATGAGGGTTACGATGAAGAATAGCTTTGTTGCACAAATAGGTCGATAGCGGGTGGAATTGTCCGGTGAGGTTTCGCTGCCACGTCATGCCAGCAAGTTGAGTATCACCTTGCCTGTGAGCCAATAGCTTCATAACGGGCTAAGTAAAATGAACGACCACTGATTTTTTGAACCTGGCTGGCAGAGCTTCTCTCTAGAGAAAGACCAAGATTTCCCATCCCAAGGAAGTGCCTATCATCGCTGAGGTCACCTTTATCGAGTCGTCGAAAAAGTGGGTAGCTGATGAAAGCCTCTTCCTACATGGCTTATAGGTTATTTCCCTGCGCTATATTCATAGATGTAAACATACATCAGATTCGGTAATAGAGCACCAGATTCGATAATAGAGCACTAGATTCGATAAAAATTGGTGCAAACTTTCAGAAAATTAGCACTTTGAGTCAACTCAAATCTCAGCGAGCTAATTGAGAAATCCTTACAGGTCAGTAGTTTCAAGGAATGGACGTACGCCGACTCGAACGGCGGACCTCATCGATGTCAACAATGCAGTCTAGAGTCTAAAACCTTTTTATATTAAGGTATTCAGAGGGTACTATTTTTATTGCACCAATTTTGCACCAATCTAAGTCGAAATCGAAACTCATCGTTACTAATAGCGTTTAGCTGAGCAGGGCACTACCTTGAAGGAAAGATACTGAACTTACGCTTTCCTTTAATACGGTATGTCTCAAAGTCGTTATGGTCGATGGTGGGTAATAGCCTGAGATTATCCCATCCCCTTGCTTTGGGAAGTGTTGTAAACAGGTGTTCTGAGGATGTCAGCCTCTGTCAAAATTTCTTTCTGTTAATCCCACGGCTACTGCGGGTGTACGCGGCTGATACAGTTTCCTCTTCAGACACCACCAGCCGTTGGCGTAAGCTGCGCTGGACTCTCACCTAGTTAGGGATAGGCCCAGGGTGCCTTACCATTAAGCAGCCGTTATCAAAATGCTGGACAGCTCATTGGCAAAAATGCTGGAGTCGGGATAGGTTTATTGTTTCGATGCTAA
>JBCBKQ010000300.1:0-6422 GCA_038521595.1 Cyanobacteria bacterium J06627_28
GCAACAGATATGCTAGCGGCTCTGACTGGCGACGTGGCCAGCGTTCAGCCAGCCATCACCATGCCGCCTGCCAGTCAATTTACCAGTCAATCTGCTGGGGCAACCATTCTTGAACAACAGCCATCTGCATCAACTGCTAAGCCTGTTTCTTCTGTTCAATCTCCAATTCAATTTCCAATCAAACCTGTGGCTATAGCCGCAGGTACGTTTCTCCTAGGTGCTGCCGTTTTAGTCGGTGTTCGCCCACAGCTCAGTGCTGAGACCGTAGAGAGTAACCTCTCACCTCAGGAAACTTTGACTGCTCAGGTAGGGAAAACAACAGAGCGTACAAGCGACCCTCAAACGGCAGAAGCATTTACGGATCAAGCGATTGCTCTGTACCAAGAGGGCAGACTTCAGCAATCGCTAGAAAGTGTAGAACAGGCAATCTCAATTGAACCTAGTGCAGAGGCTCTAACACTAAAAGGAGATATTCTAGCCAATCAAAGTCAAAGAGATTTACCAGGTGCGATCGCAGCTTATACCCAAGCCCTTTCGCTCTTTGCCAATGACCCTGTTCTTTTAAATAAGCGCTGTAAGGTCTACACAGACAATAAAGATTGGACATTGGCTAATCAAGACTGCACGGTTTTGCTCGGCCTGACCCCAGACAACGCGGCCATTTACGATAGGCGAGGAGATATTCGCGTGGCCCTAGAAAATTATCAAGGGGCCATTGATGACTACACCCAGGCCATTGAGCTAAATGAAAAGGCAGGCGACGCCTCCGCCAATCAACCTATTTTTTACAGTCGAAGTATTGCGTATGAAAAATCTGGCGATCCGGCCAAGGCATTAGAAGACATTGCTAACTTTCGTCAGGCTCAATAAACAGCCAGTATTTTTATCTGGTCGAAACCATCTTTTTCATAGTCTCTAACCATGCTGCTCAATCACCGTTATCGCATCCTAAAAGATCTCTCAGAAGGCAGCTTTGGTAAGACCTATCTGGCCGAAGATACGCAAATGCCAACGGCGCAACGGTGCGTGATCAAACAGCTCAAGCCAGTGAATGATGACCGTCCGGGCGTAGTGCAGCTCGTAAAAGAACGCTTTGCCCGTGAGGCCGCAGTACTCGAATCGGTGGGAAGAGGGCATTGTCAAATCCCGGATTTGCTGGCTTATTTTGAGATAGCGGGACAGTTTTATCTGGTGCAAGAGTGGATAGAAGGCACGCCTTTAAACGAGCTGGTGCAGTCTCCTTGGCCCGAAGCTGCGGTGGCAAAATTTGTCGCTAGTGCGTTGGATGCGATCGCACATATTCACAGCCACAACATCATCCATCGCGACCTCAAACCCGAAAATATTATCCTACGCCAGTCAGATCGGCTCCCCTGCCTAATCGATTTTGGTGCGGTAAAAGAGCCCATGCAGGCTGTTGTTACGCCTACCGCGTCCCAAGCGCCTTCTGTGGTGATTGGTACCTTGGGCTTCATGGCGCCAGAGCAGGCGGTGGGACGGCCTGTCTCTTCAAGCGATCTGTACAGTTTGGCCATGACGGCAATTTATCTGCTTACCGCTAGAGTGCCCTTAGAAATGCCAAGCGACAGTCTTAATGGCCGTCTGCTGTGGCGGCAGTTTGCGCCTACAGTGAGCGATCGCTTTGCCGGTATTCTCACCCGTGCGATTAATCCAAATCCCACCATTCGCTATGCCAGTGCCCCCGAAATGCTGAGCGTGTTAGAAGCCTCTGCGCCTGATGTTTCTACCGACCTAGCTGCTACACCCCCGTTTGCTCCCCAGCCATCTTCTTTTCGTAGTGCGTCTCCGGTGACTCAGCTGACGTCTTCGGCCACACAAATAGGATCTACCAATACTCAAATTACGCCTGCTTCAACGCAGCTGGGTTCAACAGGACAATTTTCTAGTCACGCTACAGATGCTTCTAACGTTCAGCCGTCTGGCAATCAGCTGTCTGGCAGCCAGTCGACTAAAACAGAAGTTTCTTCTTCTGCGACAACAGCGACAGCGATCACGCCAGCAAAAACATTAGAGAAAACAATCACAAGGCAGCCTCTACCGACCCTACCGGCAAAACAACTTGCGATCGCAGTAGGGTCTCTTTGGTTAGGGGTCATCATCATCATTGGCGGCGGTGTTTTGCTCTTTGCTCGAGGAGGTAGCTCTGTTTCGCCTGAGCGCCTGCAAGCCAGAGTGACCAAACTAGAAAACAAAGTCGAATCGCGGCCTGGCAACATAGCTGCCCAGCTTGAGCTGGTTGAGGCCTATACCGACGTGGGTGACTATGAATCGGCTCTATTGCAAGTCGATCAGATGCTCAGTGAGGATGCCAATAATCCAGAAGCATTGAATGCTCAAGGCAATATTTATTTGTATCAGGGGGCTTATGTAGATGCGATCGCAACTTTCAACCAGTCGATAGAGCAGTCCACAGACCAGCCTGCAGTCCAGGCCAAAGCGCTGAACTTTCGAGGCCGCGCTTATCAAGAAACCGGAGACTATGACAAGGCTCTCGATGACTTTCAGCAAGCGCTAGAGACCGATACCAAAACAGGCGTTCCTCTCGTCAATCAGGCAAATGTTGCTTGGACTCAAGGTGAGCGAGCCGAGGCACTATCTCAAATGAATGCGTCAGAATCTTTGTTGTCAGAGACTACGCTAATGTCCATGCTGCTGCAGCGAGGCAATCTACAAGATGAGATGGGAGATGCAGCAGCGGCTCAGGCAGATTGGGAACGGGCAAGCAATCAGACACCCAAAGATGCTGAAGGCTATACGATTCGAGGTTTTGCTCAGCTTCAGCTAGGCGATACAGACGCGGCCTCAGAGGCGATAGACTACGCGCTTAGCCTGAATCCTAATCTACCGGATGCTCATACTATCAATGCCATCATCGCCGTCAGCCAACAGAACCGAGCACAGTCAGACGACTCCTTAGAAAAAGCGTTAGCCGTAAATCCTAATTTTGTTGTTGCACTACAGTCAAAGGGTGCCCTTGCTGTCGCCCAAGCAGAACCGGACTATGCTACTGCAATTGAACAATATTCAAAAGCACTGACGGTGAATCCCAACAATCCAAATGTGTTGCGCGATCGCTGCGATGTCTATCTAAAAACGAGTGAAAATGCCAAAGCCCTGACCGACTGTGAACAAAGCATAGCCATTAATCCCCATAGTCCCCTCTCTTACAATCTCAGAGGGCAGGCGCACTTCTTCCAAGACAACTTTGCAGCGTCAGAACAAGACTTTACTCGCGTCATAGAACTCAACGAAGAAAACAACAATACCGAAGAAAATCATACCTTTTACTTTTTGCGAGCAGGGGTGAGGGGAGAGCAAAAAAATACAGAGGGTGCGATCGCCGACTTAGATAGTGCGATCGCACTCAAAGACGACGAACCCGACTACTACAAACTCAGGGGCCTGATTCACTTTGTCAACGGCGACACCACAGCCGCAGGCGACGACCTCAAAAAAGCCAAAGACCTATACGAGGCCCAAGGCAAAGAAGATGACATCTCAGATATTCAGCCCATTTTGGAACAGCTCGGGCTGCTGTAGATTTACGGATTGTGCGCCCCTTTCCATGATTAATGTAATAGCTACTTCCCCCTTCCCCCATGACTGGCCCCCTACTAAACAACCGCTATCGCATCGTCAAAACCCTCAAACAAAGTCCCGTCAGCAAAACCTTTGAGGCCGAAGACACCCAAGCCCCTGCTTTCATGCGATGCCTCCTGCAGCAGTTTTGGCCAGCCAGCCCTGGCGTCCAGTCAGCCAGCCAATTATCAGATCTGCAAGCTAAATTTAGTCAGCAGGTTGCCGACCTAAAATCAGCCAGCCTCCGCCACAGTCAGCTACCTGACGTCTACGCTGATTTTTCCGAACAGGGCTCTTTTTACCTCGTTCAAGAATGGATTGAGGGCATGCCCGTAGCCCGGAAAGCAACGTCTCTGTGGTCTGAGGGCAAAGTTTCAGACCTGCTCAACTCCGCGCTAGACGCCCTTTGTCCGCTCCATAGCCACAACATCATCCATCAAAATCTAAGTCCTGGCACTCTCATCATTCGTTCTGCCGATCAGCGCCCCTGTCTAACAGAACCCGGACAATTTGCCGCGCTAATGAAAACACCCTCTGCAGCTACCCTAGCGGCCTCTAAAACTGTAGTCACCCCAAAAACGCAGGGCTTCATTGCCCCAGAGCAAACCATTGGAAATCTTGTTCTCTCCAGCGATATTTATAGTCTGGGTCTCATTTCTATTTATCTGCTAACGGGCAAAACACCCTTCAAAATTCCTGCCGATTCCAACAACGGTCGCCTCCTGTGGAAACAGTTTGCACCCAATGTCAGCGATCGCTTTGCCGGCATCCTCACCCGAGCGATTCACCCCAACCCCAAAATCCGATTCCAAACAGCCCCAGAAATGCTCTCGACCCTGGGCATCCCTACAGCTTCCCTAGCGGCTAAACCAATCCCAGCGCCCACATCCGCCACTGCGCCGACTGTTGTTCGTACGTCTGCACCGAGTTACTCCCCGCCGCCTAACGCGCCCGCCACCCCGCCACCAGCTATCTCTCCCCAGCCTAATTCTGACGCCACTGAAGTCTCACTGCCTGCTGCCAGCCCAGCGGCATCTCCGCCCTACAAGCCTTCTGCTGGTGTCGCAGCGGTTTCCCCTCAGGCGGCTCCCCCTCAGGCATCCGCCGCGACACCAGTTGCACCTACGCCCCCCGCTCCAAATCGGTATTACAACCCCTCACCAGCTAGCAATCCATCAACAACCTCACGCTCGTTCTGGGCATCTCCCTGGTTAAAGTGGGGTGCGTTAGGTGCCGGTGGGTTTGTCTTCATAGCTGTACTGGCTACAGCCGCATTTACCCTGCTGTCTGGGTCTAATTCTGTGCCCCTCATTGATGCGAGTTCTCCAGAGAGCCTAGAAGAAGAAATTGCTCAGCTAGAAGATACCGTCGCCTCTAACCCCGACGATGAAGCCTCACAGGTAAAGCTAATAGAGGCCTACACCCAAGGCGGTGAAATAGAGCCTGCCGCAAATATCATTGATTTACTGCTAGAGGAAGACTCGGGCAATGTAGACGCGCTCTATCAAAAGGGTCGCATACAGTTTTATCTCAGTAATTATGAGCCTGCGATTGAAACGCTAGAGCAAGCGCTAGATAGCGACGATGGCCATGCGGCCTCTCGCATTTTGCTGGGCCGTGCCTACCAAGAAATAGGAGACTATGACAGCGCAGAACAACAGTTTAATATCGCGATTGACAACAGAGAACAGCGCGGTGAAGGCTATCTATATCTCTCCTATTTAGAAAATTTGAGAGGAGAAACGAGAGCGGCCTTAGAGGCTGTAAACAATGCCTCTAGACATCTCAAAGGCAGTGAGAGAATTAAGCTATATACGCAGCTGAGCACGCTGTCTTTTGACCTAAGAGATACCGCACAGGCCGAAGAGCATTGGGAAGCTGCGATCGCACTCACCCCCCAAAATCCTGAGCACTATGTCCTCCAATCCATCAGTCGTTTTTTCCTGGGAGATGGCGAAGGCGCACTAGCAGATATTGAAACCGCCCTATCGATCAATCCTCAATTCACCGAAGCCCACGTCATGGAAAGTCTCATCTATCTCAACCAGGGCGATATCGAACCGGCCACTACCGCCATCGACAAAGCTGTCGCCATCGACGAATTCTCCATGAGCGCCCTCAAAGTGATTGCAGATGTCGCCCTTTCACAACCCGAGCCTAACCTCGACTTTGCCTTCAATGCCATGAGTCAGGCGCTAGAGGTCAACCCCAACAATCCTCACATTCTCAGCCAGCGCTGCAATTTCTTTATTGCGGTTAGAGAGTTTGATGATGCCATTGCCGATTGTGATGCTGCGATCGCAGTCAATCCCAACAGCATCGAAGCCCACAGCAGCCGAGGTCAAGCCTACCTAGCCCAGCTCGACTTTGCCAGCGCCGAAAAAGACTTCACCCGCATCATCGACATCAACGACGCCGTCGGTCGCCCCCCAGATCCCGCCGCCTATGCTCAAAGAGCCGCCGCCCGCACAGGTCTACAGGATGTAGAAGGTGCCAAAGCCGACCTAGATAAAGCGCTCGAAATCAACAGCGAAGGGTAGTGTGCTGAAACTCGTCTGTCAATGACGCCTCGCGAAATGCCCCTCAGAAAGTCGGGAATACTGTGAGAGTCAGCTGTATTTGGCTATACGCTCACAGGAAAAAGGCACAGGTGTAAGCATGGAATTTCCTACATACACAACAATTGCAGCATTAGGCCAAATCGTTAACCTTACGCTTACGCTACTTGCAATCGCTGTTCCAATTCTGTGTATGTAGGAAATTCCATGCTTACACCTGTGCCTTTTTCCTGTGAGCGTATAGCCAAATACAGCTGACTCTCA
>JBCBKQ010000301.1:0-6420 GCA_038521595.1 Cyanobacteria bacterium J06627_28
CCATATGAATCGCCTCTTTACCGTTGCCCTTGTCATAGGAATGGCGGACACTCTTTCCATCAATCGCAGTCACTTCGCCTTCGCTGCGCTGCGCTATCGTTTTCACCCAGCTCACAAAGCATTCCTGGAGCTTCGATGGCTCTAGTCGCGCGAACAATCGGCTGATGGTATCGTGCGATGGGATACCGTTAGGGAGGGCTAGAAAGGTTCTCAGCCACCCCAGTTTGCTGTGTCCGTAGTCTTCGATGTCTTCCCAGCCTTCGGTACTACAGATGACTGCGCAGATAGTCAGCGCCACGATATCTAGCAGCCGATGTTCTACTAAGTACGATGTGCGAGTAAGTACGATGTGCGAGGGTCTTCAAGGCTTTCAAAGTGCTTCAGCAGGGAACTCGATGCTGGATTTGAAGAACTCATGACTAGATACTGAAATGATGCTACTCATTCAGTATCCTGCTTTTGTGAGTATGCGTTTGCCCTGGCTCGCTAGTACCTTTTGTTGACGCTGTTAGTCAGCGTTATTCACGGCTGCTGCGATGTTCGTTGAGAAACGCCTGTCGCCGCTTTGCCATTGCCTGTTTTATTGGAGTCCCTGCGAAGAAGTCTAAAGGTTCTTTATTCTAGCCGTATTCAACCTGATGCGCTTACAGCTAAGCCTAATCAAGGTCTTCATCCATGATCTTTGCCAACGGCAGATTCACTCTATGTCGTTATTGTCTGCAAGACATTGACCGTACGACTTGGTGCGATATCAATCTATTGGTGGCCAGCATTGTGTGGAGAGGAAGAGTAGTGCCGCTGTATTAGGAACGTCTGGATGCTCTCGGTAAAAGTCGTTATTCTAAACAGATAGTGTTTCTTTCAGCCGCTTGTAGCTGTTGTGTCATCTTGAGGTGTGATACAAAAGCTGCAAGCAGCGCAGCATGTATAACCTTTTTTTGCCCTCTCAAGTGATAGTGAGTTTTGCTACGATTGAGCTGTAAAAGTTAGTGAGCATGTTGTTAGCAAACCTATCTAAAAGACACACATTGATAGGCTGCTAAGCCAAGCAATAAAAAGCTGTGGCGACGGCAGGCGCTTATCGGCTTCTCAAGTTTAGCTGTGTACTCTTGAAAAGCTCCCTGCTTCGGTTTTTGTCCCTGATTGTCAGTATATAGATAGGCAATGGCAACGAGCAAAGCAATGGATATAAAAGTAAAGCGTTTGGTTGCTATTGCCGAGCGTCTTCAGGTGTGTTTCTAGTACAACGGAATTGCTTGGCTTTTCCAGATATGCTGGCGACCAGCAGATTGGTATTACGTCGCGTTGTTCGGCCTATCGCCACGTAAACCGGGCTGGCTGACGACAATGAGCCACTGATGAAAGTTGGATAATATACAGTCAAAAATCGCTCAGGTTGAAGATGCCCAGCGTAAGAAACTGTTTGACTTTTTCCCAGAGACTTGAAGTGGGCAACGTTAGCGCTTGGGTAAGCGTCTTTAAGTGAACATCTCAACAGATTTGGACAACGGTGACTAAGAGACTCAAAAGAAGAGATTGGCGATCGCTCATATGATGCTGCAGTAAAGCTTGATAGCGTTGAGATATCGCGGGTATACATTGGTAGATAGATAGTGTTCGCAAAACTAGCCTATTTTTCTTTTATTAAGACTGCGGTGATACTCGCTTACGAGCATCGTGTCACTCCTTCAGATTTTTGATGTGCCGCTTGTAAGGGTGATTTCTGCTTGAGTCAGGGTAGTTAGATATTGAAGTTTCTAATAGCGTGAGTAATAGCTAGGTGAAGAATATGAGTAAGTATTTATTAGTCAAAGGTGTCGCAGGGCTGGGTAATCGAATTTTTGTTGTTATTACTGCCATTTTGTATGCTCGAATGACTGACCGAACGCTGGTGGTAGATTGGACCGATAATGCCTACACCACTCGGAAAGCAAATGTATTTCCTCAGCTATTCGAGTTGAAGAACTTATCTCATGTTGACCAAATTATTGAGTCTGAATCTGTTCACCCTAACGTTTGGAAGCATTGTCTTGACCAAGCCATTTCGGAGGTTATGGCCAATGATTCTAAATTAGTTAAGGCAATGGGCCAGGGGATTTTTAGGAAATATGCTTGTGATGTCAGGCGGTTAAATTATTCCGAAGATATTGTGATTGCCTCTGGTTACGATGAGGAGATTGAAGATTTGAGACCGCACTTCAAATCGGAATACGCTCACCTCAAAAAAGCGACTAAGGGGACTATCGCGAATGAAGTTTTTTACGAACACTTGAATTTGGCACCTCCTGTTCGAGATCGATTGGAGACATTTAAAGCAGCTCATATGCAAGGGCATAAGTTTATTGGCATACACATTAGGCAGTCTGATAAATCAGTCAGCTACGGATGGTACAAGAAAGCCTTAGCTGAGCATGTAGGGCGTTATCCGGATGCGCATATTTTCTTGGCGACTGATAACCGTAATGTAGAGTGCGAAATTAATGAGCTTTATGAAAATGTGATTGTGTTAGATAAGTGGTTGCCAATGCCGGGTGTGGCTGTGCACAAGAATACAGAATGTCCTGATTTAGAAGAGCATGCGGTTACGGCTTTGTTAGATATTTGTTTGCTGGCGACCTGCGATTATTTAATTTTTTCTAGGACAACATCATTCGGTCGTCTGGCTAGTTATATCTCGACCCAGCCCGTTTCTCAGCATTTCGATATTGAGACTTATTACGATCAGCATCGAAAGAGCATCGGAGAAAGAGCAATTATTCTGCGCAATAAAATTGACCGTAATGTTAAGTACGTGCTGGCCTGGTTGAGGCTGAAAGGTATATTGCCACATCGTAGATCATGAATGAAGTTGATGTGTTAATAGTGATCGTACTCATGGCGTTATGTTCGATGACTGTTGCTTTTTAGTCATAATTTGAAGGGGCGTCTGTTATCTAATTCATCGCCTTTCAAGACCTATGGCACACATCGAAATGAAGAGCTTATTCCTAGATCGGCTTCAAAGTCCCCAGCGACCAGTTGTCGTGTTTGACGGTGCCATGGGAACGTCACTGCAGATGCAGGATCTGACGGCTGAAGACTTTGGTGGTGCTGAGTATGAAGGCTGCAATGAATATTTGGTTGAGACAAAGCCGGAAGCTGTAGATAAGGTACACCGTAGCTTTTTGGCAGTGGGCGCGGATGTAATTGAGACCGATACGTTTGGCGGGACGGCGCTGGTGCTGGCCGAGTATGATTTGGCCGATAGGGCCTACGAGCTGAACTTGAAGGCGGCAAAGCTAGCAAGGAAGGCAGCGGATGACTATTCCACGCCGGAGAAGCCTCGCTTTGTGGCGGGCTCGATTGGGCCAGGGACGAAGCTGCCGACGCTGGGGCATGTGGATTTTGATACGCTGAAGACGGCCTATCTGGAGCAGATAGAAGGGCTGTATGACGGCGGTGTGGATTTAATACTGGTGGAGACCTGCCAGGATGTGCTGCAAATTAAAGCCGCGCTGATTGCGATTGAGGAGATTTTTGAGAAGAAGCAGACGCGGCTACCGCTGATGGTATCGGTGACGGTAGAGCAGCAGGGCACGATGCTGGTGGGCTCGGAGATTGGCGCGGCGCTGACGATTTTGGAGCCGTTTAATATTGATATTTTGGGCTTGAACTGCGCGACTGGCCCCACAGAGATGAAGGAGCACATCAAGTATCTGTCGGAAAATTCGCCCTTTATTATTTCTTGCATTCCGAATGCGGGTCTACCGGAGAATGTGGGCGGGCAGGCGCACTATCGCCTGACGCCGATGGAGCTACGGATGCAGCTGATGCATTTTGTGGAAGATTTGGGTGTGCAGATTATCGGCGGCTGCTGCGGTACGCGATCTGACCACATTGAGCAGCTGGCTGAGCTATCACAAGATTTGAGGCCGAAAGAACGGCC
The DNA here is from genome assembly GCA_038521595.1 of Cyanobacteria bacterium J06627_28. GTDB lineage: Bacteria > Cyanobacteriota > Cyanobacteriia > Phormidesmidales > Phormidesmidaceae > Phormidesmis. Next base: position 3,926 of record JBCBKQ010000301.1, read on the forward strand.
AGTGGGTGAGCGTCAGCAGCTGCCGCCCTATGGTGAGCTGCCCTATATGCCGTCGGCGGCTTCTATATATAGTCCGCAGCCCTATGAGCAGGACAATTCCTTTTTGATTGTGGGTGAGCGGCTAAATGCCAGTGGCTCGAAGAAGTGCCGCGACATGCTGAATGCGGAAGATTGGGATGGGCTGGTGGCATTGGCGAAGTCTCAGATTAAGGAAGGGGCTCATGTGCTGGATGTCAATGTAGACTATGTGGGCCGCGATGGTGAGCGGGATATGCGTGAGCTGGCGTCTCGGCTGGTGACGAATGCGACGCTGCCGCTGATGCTGGACTCAACTGAGTGGGAGAAGATGGAAGCGGGTCTGAAGGTGGCAGGCGGTAAGTGCATCTTGAACTCTACAAACTATGAGGATGGCGATGAGCGATTCTTTAAGGTGCTGGAGCTGGCGAAGCGCTATGGCGCGGGGGTAGTGATTGGCTGTATTGATGAAGATGGGATGGCGCGGACGGCGCAGAAAAAGTTTGCGATCGCACAACGCGCCTACAGAGACGCCGTTGAATACGGCTTTCCCCCTTACGAACTATTTTTTGACACCTTAGTTTTACCCATCTCCACTGGCATCGAAGAAGACCGAGTAAACGCCAGGGAAACCATTGCGGCCATTCGTCTCATTCGTGAAAGCCTACCGGGCTGTCACATTATGCTGGGTGTGTCTAATGCGTCCTTTGGTTTGAATCCAGCAGCGCGAGTGGTGCTGAACTCTATGTTCTTATCCGAGGCGATGGATGCTGGCATGGATGGGGCGATTGTGAGTGCGAGCAAGATTTTGCCCCTGGCAAAGATTGAGCCGGAGCATCAGAAAATTTGCTTGGATTTAATCTATGACCGCCGCGAGTTTGACGGTGACGTGTGCACCTATGATCCGCTGGGTGAACTAACGACGGTGTTTGCAGGCAAAAGCTCTAAGCAGCTGCGTACGACGCTAGACGAAGATTTGCCCCTTGAGGAAAGACTAAAGCGTCACATTATTGATGGTGAGCGCATTGGGCTAGAAGATCAGCTGGCGAAGGCCTTGGAGCAGTATCCGCCCCTGGAAATTGTGAATACCTTTTTGCTCGATGGCATGAAGGTGGTGGGCGAGCTGTTTGGCTCTGGGCAAATGCAGCTGCCGTTTGTATTGCAGTCGGCCCAGACGATGAAGGCGGCGGTGGCCTATCTAGAGCCCTTTATGGATAAGGAAGACTCAGATACGAGTGGCAAGGGCACGGTTGTCATCGCGACGGTTAAGGGCGATGTGCATGACATCGGTAAGAATCTGGTCGATATTATTCTGTCGAACAATGGCTATCGGGTGGTGAATATTGGCATTAAGCAGCCGGTAGATAACATCATTTCGGCCTTTAATGAGCATCAGGCGGACTGCATTGCGATGAGCGGTTTACTCGTAAAATCAACGGCCTTTATGAAGGAGAATCTGAAAACCTTTAATGAGCATGGCATTGATGTGCCGGTGATTTTGGGTGGGGCAGCGCTGACGCCAAAATTTGTAAATGAGGACTGTCAGAACGCTTATAACGGGCAGGTGATTTACGGTAAGGATGCCTTTGCCGATTTGCACTTTATGGATGCGCTGATGCCTGCGAAAAAGGCAGAGCAGTGGGACAACCAGAAGGGATTTGCAGACGACCATCCGATGAGTCAGCTATCGAAAGCTGCGAAGGTGGCTATTAACCATGCAGCGCCTGAAGACAAGGCTGACGACGAGCCAAAGGTCATCGATACGCGCCGCTCGGACGATGTGGCAATTGATATCGCTCGGCCGGCGCCTCCTTTCTGGGGGCCAAAGATGCTGGGCCCGGAGGATATTTCGCTAGCGGATTTATTCGATTATTTGGACATGCAGGCGCTGGTGGCGGGTCAGTGGCAGTTCCGCAAGCCAAAAGGACAGTCCCGTGAAGACTATGATGCCTTCTTAACAGAAAAGGTAGCGCCAATTTTGGCGGAGTGGAAGCAGCGGGTCGTCGACGAAAAACTGCTGGAGCCGAAGCTGATGTATGGCTATTTCCCCTGTTTGGCGGAGGGCAATACGCTCTATATCTATGACTGGAAAGCCGCTGAAAAGGGTGAGCCGTCTGAGCCGGTAACTTCGTTTGAGTTTCCGCGTCAGCGCTCGATGCGGCGGCTGTGTATTGCGGACTTTTATTTGCCAAAGGAGCAGGCGAAGCCGGGTGAGTATGATGTGTTTCCGATGCAGGCAGTGACGATGGGTGACATTGCCACTGAGTACGCGGCAAAGCTGTTTAGGGCGGATGACTACACGAATTATCTGTACTATCACGGCCTGGCGGTGCAGATGGCGGAGGCGCTAGCGGAATGGTCGCACCAGAAGATTCGGTTTGAGCTGGGGTACGAAGACCGGGAGCCGGAGGGGATTCGCAATATTTTGGCGCAGCGGTATCAAGGGTCGCGCTATAGCTTTGGCTATCCGGCCTGTCCAA
>JBCBKQ010000302.1:0-6412 GCA_038521595.1 Cyanobacteria bacterium J06627_28
AAGCCATATTCGGAGGTGTGATCGCCTACAGCCGTATTACAAGCGCTCAAAATGATCAAATCGATGGTGCTCTCAGACAGATTTAACCTATCTAGCTCGGGCAGCGTAATTTGCTCATTTTGAGCGCTTGTAATACGGCTGTCGGCGATCACACCTCCGAATATGGCTTTGCAGGCTTTGCGGTCAATGCTGGCTCGCAGTCAGCCTTAGCTAGTCTATGGCCGGTCAGCGACGAGGGAACCCTGAGCTTTATGACTCAGTTTTACGAGCAGTATGCAACGACAAATACCCGCGCAGAAGCGTTGCGACGAGCTCAGACAGCGCTGCTAAGCGGAAATATCATCATTGAAAATGGCACAGTTATAGGCCCAGAAGGGGATGCGATCGCACACATTCCTGAACTCGCCGAAAGCGGCAGCTGGGACTTTTCACACCCCTTCTACTGGTCTGCCTTCACCATGATTGGCAACCCCTGGTAGAGCTGAGATGACATCTCCTACGCAGATTTATGGCGCTCCTATGCTTCTGGCAAACTAGGCTGCTCTTGAATGAGATAGTGTCCAAACGTGGTGCTTAGAAATGACAGCGCAATTGGCCCAACGATAAAGCCAATCAGGCCGCGCACCTCAAAGCCAGGCACCACAGTAGATGACAGCCAAAAGCAAAAGCCATTAACCACCAGAGAAAATAAGCCAAACGTCACAAACGTCACAGGTAGAGAAAGTAAGCGAATAGCCGGACGGATAATGGCATTCACAACACCAATAGAGAGTGCAGCCAGCACCGAAGCCGTGACTGTTTCTAGGGTAATGCCCGGTAAAAGCCAGTCCAAGATCAATAGGCTAAAGGCTGTAATGAGTGCAGGGAGTAGTGCTCCTAACATTTTTTAAATCTCCATGTCTTAAAGACGAATCTGAGCAAAGTATTCTGAGCAAAGTATGTAGTTAAATCCGACAAATTGACTCTTTACACAGATAGATTTCTAGCTGTAACCACACAAGCCGAAGGGCGCGTCCTAGATTAACTCCAGTAACGTGCCCTTCGACTTATAAATTAATACCTGCGTTCAGCGATTGAGAATGGCGCTCTCTTTAAAAACCCAATGTGCCAGGTGTCGTATTCAATAACGTTTCTGCGGTGCGGTAGTAGGTCGCCCAGTAGTAGGTTTCAGGGCGAGTGCGCCACTCTTCGCGATCTACCCTGAGGTTCAAAATAGGCACGGTAACACCAGAGCTTTCTACCACCACATTGACGGATACATTTGTCGTCAGCAGGTCTTGGTCAAAGCTACGCTGTGCGCCTGCGCGAGCAGCCATCTCAGCCCGGCGTAGCAAAGTGTCGTATGTCTCGCCTGTTTCGCGGGCCAAAAATAAATCTAGCCGTGATGTGTAAGCCTGTGAGGCCTGCGGTGCGATCAACGCTTCGGTTAGCCAGACGCCCGTGCCGCCGATCAGCGCAGCAAGGCTTGCTGAAAGCACAGAGCGCTGCCACGAAGTACGCCGCCGTCTACGCACGGGTGGCAAAGCCTCCTGAGCATAGGCCTGAGGGGAGGCTTGAGAACAGTTTGGATAGCGAGTTGACCACATGCGATTAAATCTAAAATAAAGGTCAGTGTGTTTAAGCTGTTCAGACAATCGGGAATAGAACCAAAGCGTACCCTCAATCCTTACTAAATCTTGCTAAAGGATTCAAACACGCAAATAGTCGCATAAAACGCTAATCAGTGCTATCTATGGGTACCTGAGAGTATCTGACTTTACCTATCAAGTTTCCCAGTTTGAGAGAACTCACCACATTTTTTTAAACTCTTCTACACGAAACGCTGTGGTTGTGATACTTTTTCTGGGACAGAGGAACTTCTGAGCTAAAACGCTGAACCAAAGAATGCAGACAAAAAAATTCAATGGAGAAGCACCAGAGGCAAACTCACACTTACCCTAACGGCGATTCTTAATTTAAGGAAGCAGCCCTTATGCAAGTTTGTGCAACTGGCTCTAACGACTCACCCACCGCTATCGTCTGGAGACGCTAAATGGCTAACTACTGGGCCATCACCATTGGAATCAACCAATATCGGCATCTGCAACCGCTCATGCACGCTCAAAACGATGCGCTCTTCATGCATCGTTTTTTGACCGAAAAGGCCGGTATTGCCCAAAGCAACTGTGTACTGCTGAGCGACTTGGCCACCTCTGTTGGCCATCAGGTTGTCTATCCAGACAAGCCCGCCCTAGCAGAATGGATACAGACCATCACCCAAAACGTGCAGGCGGGTGACGTGCTGTGGTTTTTCTTTAGTGGTTATGGCGTGCAGCTAGAGGGCGCAGACTATCTGATGCCAATTGACGGCAACCCTGGCACTGACAATGACGCTAGCGCCCTCAAAGAAACGGGTATCGCCGTTGCCGATTTGATCCATACGCTGGCTGATTTGCCTGCCAACGACGTTCTCCTTGTATTAGATATCAACCGTTCCCAGGGCTCTTTTTCTGGGCAGACCATTGGCACCGAGACCATCAATCTAGCCAAAGAGCGGCAGCTACCTCTCATGCTTTCTTGCCAGCCGGAGCAGTACTCCCACGAAACCCTCGGCGTCCGCCACGGCCTCTTTACTGCCGCTTTGCTCGAGGCCTTGCAGCAGCAGTGCACCACCCTTGAGCAAATAAAAGACTATGTTGGCAAGCGGCTGCCTGAGCTGTGCGAACACCACTGGAGACCTATTCAAAATCCAGTCAGTCTAATTCCTGACTATCTTAAGTTTGCGGCAGTTGTTCCCAAGGTTCAACCCGTTACAGATGTGGCGTCAGCACCTGTTGTAGCCGCCGACAGCCAGAGTATTAGTAGCTCAGAAAGCGTCGCGGTCGGTGCGGCTCAGAGCAGAGACAGCGTGGGTGAGCAATCTACGCAAGTACTGGCGGGTGCGGGAGGTACATTGCTGACCGCCAAAGAAGCAGAATCTATAAACGGGAATAGCGCCGATGTAGACAGTGTGATTAGAGACATCACAAGCTCTAGCGCCCTCGCAAATACGCCTGACAAAGGCGCTATTGTCCCTCTCAAAAAAGAAGCCGCGCCTGCTGCTATAAACGGAGCAAAGCTACTCAACTGGGGACTCCTTGCGCTTGGAATTTTGATGGCTGGCGTCCTAATTAAACAGCCCTTCGTTCGAACGGCCTGGCGCAATCTGCGTAGAGAACCTACGGCGGTTGAAAATCCTCCCGCAGAAACGGCTGCTGCGTCTGAAGAGACGACAGCGACCACCCCTGTTTTAGAGCCTGCCGAATCCGAAACAGCAAACACGTCCGAAGCAGCCTCTGAGAGTGCGCCTGACGAGAGTGCGCCTGATGAGAATGCCAGTGCTGAAGCTGCCAGTGCTGAAGCTGCCAGTGCTGAAGCTGCCAGTGCTGAAACTGCCAGTGCTGAAACTGCCAGTGCTGAGAATACCGAAGAAGCCGAAGCGGTTGGCAGCGCCTCCAACAACGCTGCTGAGAATGAGGAGACGCAGCCAGCAGAGAGTGATTTGGCAGCTGCTAGCAACAACGAATCAGATGATGCAGTGAAAGCCTTGCTAGCCGAAGCCGACAATGCCATCCAACAGCGCAAGTATGCAGATGCGCTCGCAATACTACAGCAGGTACCCAGAGGTCAGCGAGATAGTAGCTTTTCATCTTTGTTGACCAAAGTTAGAGCTGGTCAAGCTGATTCTAGGGAGATCAATGCCTCTACATTGACCGCAGCGAGAACTGCCATCCAACCCACTCAGGCCTCTCCGTTTGCCGATGCCATTGCCCAGGCCAGTCTGATTCAGCCTGGTGAGCCCTATCACGATCAGGCCCAGGCAGATATTCGTAGCTGGAGTCAGACCATTTTAGACATTGCTGTCGGTCGGGCCACCAGCGGAAACCTAGATGGTGCGATCGCAGCTGCCCAGGTCATGCCCCCTAACAATGCCGAACTACACCAGCAGGCGCAAACACGAATTGCGTTTTGGCAGCAGCGACAGCGCAGCCGTGAAATTATTTCAGAGGCCCAGCGCATTCCCAAGTCAGGCCAGGCGAGCACCTACCAGCAAGGCATCGTAAAGCTCAGAGAAGTCCCCATCGATCATCCCGAGTACGAAACTGCCCAGCGCCTTGCTGACGAGTGGAGCGAGCGTATTTTCAGCATTGCCCAGGCCAGAGCCGCTCAAAATCGCAACCGAGCCGCTATTCAGGCCGCTGTCTTGGTGCCAGCAGGTACCACGGCCTATGAGCCAACGCAGCAGGCAATCAGACGATGGGAAGCAGAGTAGCTTAATTTTCTACGCCCCTACTACGCCCCTAGTTGCTACGTCCTTTTCTGTCTATGGCGCTTCTGGCTGAAGCGCTGTACGCACCTCTTCTAGCTGGGCTACGGCCATCTGCAGCTTGGCTTCAACCGCCTGTTTTTGAGCTGTGAGATGTTTGTATTTTTGATAGCGGGCGATCGCAAGACTTACCACGCCCATTTGCTCCGGTGGACAGCTTTGCGATCGCACCTGACCGCTGTCATCCAGACAGCACAGTCGATATTGAGCTCCCTTCTCACCTGTCAAAGTAGCGCTAGGGGTCGCCTCAACGCCACTCAAACCAGGTACACCAGCCGCCTGAGCGTGAGTATCTAACGCCTCTATATATTGCATCAGAGTGTCGGTGTCGCCATGTCGCAACAGGGTTGTCACTTCTGTGGTTGACGAGTCAGCCTCTGCGGCTGATTCAAGCCAGCCATCGACCATGGGCCCTTGAGCCTCAAGGCGACGCAGCGACTGCACAAGCTGCCATTGCCGATTTTGCCAGAGGGTCACTAGCGATTGGATGTCCTTGAGTAGGTTGAGTGCGATCGCAGGATTGACCTCATGCCGCAAACTGATAGACGCCTCATTTTGTAGCGGCGGCAATGCAACACGTCCAGGAATCTGTTTTAACGAATCAAACCCTATCGTCTGTGCAGCATCACCTGGCTGAAATTCTGCATCATGAGAAGAAGAAACCATAGTGGCTAAAACCTCAGTGAATCCGACATGACAGTAGACCCCAAATAACAAACCCTAAATAACAGACCCCAAATAACAAGCCCCAAATGACTTGATCGGCCCAAGCAAAGTGACCTAATACAGCAGGCTTGACACATCATAAAACGCTTTTTGGCCAGTAAAACGAAATAAGATACACAGCTTCTAGACAAAAACTCGAGCACAGAATGGATCTCCCGGATGCATCCAGGAGATCCGCCAGTCATTTGGCCTGTCGCTATAGAAAGGTTCTAGCTGATGTACACCGCAGCCAAGTAACAAACGCTACAATCACGCCAGAGAACAGCATCCTGTTAGCATCTGGATTCATTTGTTAGTATTGATAGAATTGCATCTTTCCTGATAACTGAACACCGTCTGGAGCTTCTCCGTGACTAAATCAACCTTCTTGCGATATCTTCCAGCCCGCCTCAAGCCGTTCGGCAATCCAGCGGTTTGGGCTCCGCTAGCTGTCTTTACTCTGCTGAGTGTTTTTATTTGGGAATGGCGAAAAAATCCCGACTGGTTTAACCGTCAACCCGTTACAACCATCAATCCTGCCTCGAATTTAACCCCTGAAGAACGAGCCAGACTCTCCGAAATGGGTAATTTAGATGCGCTTATAGAAGGCTCTGGCGTGTCAGGTGATGCAGATACCGTAACCAGCCAAATCAGTCCTGGTAGCCCTGTACTGCCCGAAGGCGAAGAGGGAGAGGCGACGCTAGCAGGCGAAGGCACCTCCTTTGAAAATCCATTTACCCAGTACGAAAACGAATATCGCTTTGGTGGCGCAGCCAATCCAGCGGCTGCGCTCGGAAGCGCCGGCAGCACAATTATCCCCAGTGACGCCATAGCACCCACCAGCTCAGCAAACAATGCAGCAGGCAACAGGCGCACCAACTCTAGCGCACGCCCAACATTTGACTTTGGTGATGGTCTGGTAAATCCCGCCGCACCCAACACCAACAGTGTCCTCTCAGAAGCCTTAAATCGCCAGCTGACCACAGGCTCATCACTGCAGGGCAACCCAGCAACCAGCACTCAAGCCTCTGACGCAAATAATGGGTCCTCATCTGCCACAGTAAACCCACCTAGATCAAGCAGGTCCTCGGGTAACGCGATTAACTTACCTGTAGCGCCACCGGCTGCACAGTCACCAGGCAGTGCTATCCCAAATACCTTTATCCCTACGACACCAGACATGTCTCCCCCCGTAGGTTCAACTGGGTATCAAGCGCCAGCAAGTTCTAGCCTGCCAGCCTTTAACCAGGCCCCTCCTCAGGCAACGCAAAATCCCTTTAACCGGGTTCGAGCCCAGCAGCAGCCCACTTCCTCAGGCAACGCCACGCCCAATACCCGGGCCACTCCAATCCCCAATGGCTC
>JBCBKQ010000303.1:0-6407 GCA_038521595.1 Cyanobacteria bacterium J06627_28
AGCTGGCAAAATTGGGTCGTTGCACTTAGCTACCTGTCCTTTACTTTATTTATTATTTGGCAGGTTGTAAAACCCCGAAGTGACTAGACAATCGATCCCCTGATTAACACCTTCAAAATCCTTCTAAAAACTATAAAAAATGTCTGACAAAAATGTTTGACATCGTATCTTGACGAGATGTCGTGACCGCTAAAAAAGGCTCAATTGTGACGTATCTTTTTGTAAGTAGCGCTCAGCTTTCGCATCGCTGCTAAGATAAGGGGCCTGCGTGCAGTAGCGACAATGTGCTTGGCAGGCAGGATGGAACGGCGTTATTAGGAGCAGCCACGGTGCTAAAACGGTTTATGACTTGGCTGCTACACCAGTTTCAAAAGGTGATGGGTTTATTTAACCGTAAAAGTCCAGACGCTCGTTCAGCAGCGCCCACTGCTCGTACTGCCGATACAAACTACTCATCACAGCCTACCACCGACATTGACGACCCTGTTGCCCTGCGTACGTCGCTACCTCACTCGACGGCTTCACCTCGTCCAAATAGTTCTCCCACACCCAACGACGCTGTTAATCCGGATGAATCGTTAGTTACAGAGTCGGCAGTCGGTGACTCTATAGCTACAGAGCCAGTCGCTGCAGAACCAGATACCCACCAGCGGCTAGATGCTGCGTCTGCTGCTCGTCCAGGCGGTGTTGTTGCTGTGCCCAGCTTTCCCACAGAAGTGTCAGAGCTGCTTTCGTCTCAGTCATCCCTTCAGCCACCTTCTCCACAGATCGACGTTGATAAGCTTAAGGAGACTGCACTTCCGGTATCGGAGCAGGGGCCTAGCGAACAGCAGCTACCAGACATTCACGATCTGCTACCCGCTGTAGAACCAAAAGTAGAGGAAAATGATGTCGCGGCTCCCGTAGAGGATGCTTTTGATGAACCTGTTGCTGCTGCTTCTCCAGCGACTGTGCCTGCCGAAGCACCATTGGCTGTTTCAGAAGACGCTGTAGAGATCGAAACAGCTGAGCGAGTGAGCAGCACGGATCAGGCAATGCTGTTTAGCTTCGATATTAGTGAAGCTGACACCCAACTAGAAGAAGCACTAGAGGACAGCATGGCTTCAGAGCCTGAGGTGCTGTCTGAGAGTAGTCTGGACACCAGTGAGTCTCTAGAGTCTGAACCTGTAGAGTCTGAACCTGTAGAGCCTGAACCTTCAGAACCTGAACCTTCAGAACCTGAACCTTTAGAGCCTCGGCCAGAGAGCGTAGATGACGAGGTTAGCGAGACTGTTTTAGACGCTGAGCCTGTTGCAGAGAGTCTGGCCATTGCTGATGAGTCGGCAGCAGCTGTAGCAGAAGACAATGCGACCTCCTTTGAATCTTCGTCTGAGGCGGCTCAGCCGTTAGATGCCTCAGGATTGTTGTCAGAGACAGCTGAATTAGAAGAGACTGCTGAAAATAGAGAGTCTACTGATGTTGTTTCTGAGGAGATAGGCTCTGAGGAGATAGGCTCTGAAGAAGTCGGTTCTGAGGAAGTATTTGAGAGTGCAGTTTTGGCAGACGCTACTCCCGAGACGCCAGCTGTTATCAATCCTTGGCTGACGGCAAAGCCTCCTGCTTCTACAACAGAAATATCAGAGGCAGAAGACGCAGAGACAGAGGCCTTAAAGACAGAAAACGCAGAGACAGAAGACACAGAGACAGAAAACGCAGAGAAAAAGACTGTCGATACAGAGACTTTCCCTACAAAAACGGGTGTGGTCAAACTCTTATTTGTCCTCAAGCCTGGCAACTTCCATGGCTATATCGCCCCAGACGACGGTACCAAAGATATTCTTTTTCATCAAAAATACATTAATGCTGACATCTTTGACCGCTTAGAAAGAGGCACAAAAGTCGTTGCGACGATTAAGCATATTGAAAATAAGGTCTACGCAACTCGGGTGGATCTGGTGTCGTAGAGCCTCTACAGCCTCTCTTACTTAGCTTTGTAGAAGAAGGGATGTAGCGCTGAGTCGCTACAAGAACAATCGATAGGCTGGATTGTTGCTTTCGTCCCAATATTGATAGCCTAATGTTGTCAAAAAAGATTGCCATTGCTCCGTGTCTTCGGGTGGAACTTGGGTGCCTACTACAATGCGACCGTAGTCTGCGCCATGGTTGCGGTAGTGAAACAGGCTGATGTTCCAATCTGGACTCATGGCTGAAACAAAATTAGTCAGTGCGCCGGGGCGCTCAGGAAACTCAAAGCGATAGAGCCTTTCATTATGGGCTAGAGGAGACTTGCCGCCGACCATATGACGCAAGTGCATCTTTGCTAGCTCATTGTCTGTGAGGTCGATGGTTTCAAATCCACTGTCTCTAAAGTTGTTCATGATGGCCTGGCCATCGGCTTTGTTTTTGATTTTGATGCCGACAAAAATATGAGCGACATTGGCATCGGCAATGCGATAGTTAAACTCGCTAATGCTGTGGTTGCCCAGGCAGTCGCAAAATCTCCCTAGGCTGCCAGGTCTCTCTGGAATGGTGACGGCAAAGACGGCTTCTCTGCGCTCTCCTAGTTCGGCGCGTTCGGCAACAAAGCGTAGTCGGTCAAAGTTCATGTTGGCGCCACAGGCGATCGCAACCAACGTCTCCCCTTGAATGCCTTCTCTTTCTACATAGGCCTTTACCCCTGCGATCGCCAATGCCCCAGCAGGTTCTAAAATTGAGCGCGTATCTTCAAAGACATCTTTAATGGCTGCGCAAGTGTCATCAGTACTCACCAGCAAAATCTCGTCTATGTAGTCTTGGCACAGTCGAAAGGTTTCTTTGCCCACTTGCCGTACGGCCACGCCATCTGCAAACAGACCCACTTGTTCTAAGGTCACCCGTTCGCCTTTCGCCAAGGAGCGATGCATGGCATCTGCATCCACGGGCTCTACACCAATAATTTTGATATTGGGCCGCAGTCGTTTGATATAGGCGGCAATGCCAGAAATCAGCCCGCCGCCGCCAATGGCAACAAAAACGGCATGGATCGGCTTCTGATGCTGCCGCAAAATTTCCATGCCAATGGTTCCCTGGCCTGCAATCACATCCGGGTCGTCAAACGGATGTACAAACGTCAGTCCCTTCTCAATTTCTAACTGTCGGGCGTGGGCGCAGGCATCGTCATAGGTATCGCCGTGGAGGACGACCGTCCCTCCCCTGGCTCTTACCGCATCTATCTTTACCTGCGGCGTGGTAACCGGCATGACAATCATCGCCGTGGTGCCTAGCTCCTTGGCGCCTAGGGCCACACCTTGGGCATGGTTGCCTGCTGAGGCGGCAATCACGCCTCGCTGCAATAGCGCTGGCGGTAGCTGCGCCATTTTGTTGTAGGCGCCGCGCAGCTTAAACGAAAACACCGACTGTACATCTTCTCGCTTCAGCAAAATTTGATTGTTTAGTCGATCAGATAGTCTAGGTGCCAAGTCTAAAGGCGTCTCTTGGGCCACGTCATAAACGCGGGCCTTGAGAATGCGCTCTAGATAGTCAGAATGAGCCACGGGCGTATCAGGAAATGTGAAAGTGTCATTCTTTACTTTACGTGTTTAACCTATGGCTGACTATAGTCAGCTGTCTAAAAGACTGAGTTACCTGCTGATTGGGCAATCTGTGAATATGGTCTAACAAATCTTTGACGCTATGCTTTCAACCTTGACATCCCGGATGGCGAAGGGAGTGCACGCAGCTGTGGCTGGGCTTGGGTTAATGAGTATTCTTTTTGTTGCTGCTGCGGTAGGCATCTTTGAGCCGTTAGAGTTGGCAGTGTTGGATAAATTTTTTCGATTGCGTGCCTCGTCTCAGCCTGCTACGGATGAGCGTTTGTTAATTGTCACGATTGACAAGATAGATATTGAGACTGTGCAGCAGTGGCCCCTTTCAGATGCGATGCTGGCTGATCTCATCCGTGACGTTGCTGTGCATGAGCCCGCTGTCATTGGTTTGGACCTCTATCGTAATTTTCATGTAGAGCCAGGCCGCGATGAGCTGGCTGATGTGTTTGCGTCTACGCCAAATCTTTTGGGGGTGGAAAAGGTCAAGGGTGAGTCGGTGCTGCCTCATCCTATTTTGAGTGAGTTGAGCCAAACGGCGGCGGCAGATTTGACGGTGGATTCGGATGGGCGAGTGCGTCGTGGATTGTTGTCTTTGCGATCTGAAGCCGATGAGATCAAGGTGGGTCTATCGACGGCGCTGGCGCTGGAATATTTGGCTGATTACGATGTTGTGCCAGAGGCGTTGGATGAAGAGGGGCGACTGTTACGCTTTGGTGAAACGACGGTTAGACGGTTCGAGAAGAATGATGGTGGTTATGTCAATGCTGAGCCCTCGGGGTTTCAGGTTGTTCTAAACTACCGGGCAGACTATCGGCAGTTTGACTCTATTTCGCTAACGTCTGTGCTAAATGGAGGATTGACTGAAGAGCGGGTGCGCGATCGCATTGTTTTGATCGGCTCTACAGCCCACAACCTGAGCGATTTGTTCTATACGCCTTTCCACAACTATCCGCAGGTACCCGGCGTTTATATTCATGCGCATCTGACGAGCCAGCTAGTGAAGGGGGCGCTAGAGGGGCAGCCCTTTTTGCGTACGGTTCCAGACTACATAGAATGGCTATGGGCGATGGCCTGGGTTGCCATTACGCTCATGCTGAGCCGCTCTATTCTCTACGTGAAAACGTTAGAGGCGGATTTGCCTGTTTGGCACTGGCTAGCACGTCTGATAGGCATTAATGTGGGTCTCGGCGGTGCGAGCTACGGTCTGTTTTTGGCAGGCTGGTGGCTGCCGATGGCGTTTCCAATGACGGCTGTGACCTGTACGGTGGCATTAGGCATTGCCTATCGAACGATACAGATGCAGCATTTAGCGACTGTTGATGGTGTAACAAAGATTGCTAATCGGAGATATTTTGACCAGTACCTAGACAGTGCGCTGGGCAAAAATCAACGCATCTCTCTGGTCTTGTGCCAAGTGGATTACTTTAAAGCGTTCAATGAGTTGTACGGCGATGCCATGGCCGCTCAGTGTTTACAGCAAATTGCGGAAGCGTTGACGTCAGCGGTGAGGCAAGAAGATTTGGTGGCTCGCTACAGTGGCGAGGCGTTTGCCGTGGTGCTCTCGGATGTTGCTGAAGAGACTGCTTGTGCGATCGCACAAAGACTTTGCCTACAAATACAGCAGTTAGAAATAGCGCACAGTGGATCAGCCGTGGGCAAGTGGGTCACCCTAAGCTGTGGATTGGCCGCTGCTAGCCAAGAGCAACCTGTTGTGTCGCCCCAGCTCTTGCCCCAGCTCTTGCCCCAGCTCTTGATCGATCAGGCGGATGCCGCGCTCTCTAAGGCCAAGCGCTCTGGTCGAAATTGTGTTGCTGTTAGTCAATGGGCCACTGGTGAAGAGGCAGATGTGATGTCTACCGTAGACGAGTCAATGCAAGATATTGGAGACGAAAAAGCCGCCTAATATATAAGGCAGTGAACTTCGTGGGTAAGTCGGCCGATGGCAGCGATCCATATTCGAGATTTTTGTGCCGAAGACATTGATGCTTTGGTCGCACTGTATAACGATTACATTTTGAAGACGCCGATTACGTTTGACCTTGTGCCCTATACCGCCCAGCAGCGTAGAGATGGCTGGCTGAGTCACTACGCCCTATCAGGACGCTATCGCCTGTTCGTTGCTGACTGTGAGGGCGTTGCTGTGGGCTATGCCAGCAGCAGTCGCTTTGCGAGTAAGGCTGCGTACGATACGTCAGTCGAAACAAGCATTTACGTGCATCCTGACTTTGTGGGTGGGGGAATAGGGAGTCGGTTGTACACTGCGCTGTTTCAGGCTTTGGCAGGGGAAGATGTTAATCGGGCCTATGCAGGCATTACCCTGCCCAATGAGGTATCGATTGCGCTCCATCAAAAGTTTGGCTTTGAGCAGGCGGGTGTCTTTCACGCTGTGGGGCGAAAGTTTGATCAGTTTTGGGATGTGGCCTGGTTTGAAAAAGCCTTGTAACCTTGAGGCCTTTGCAGCATAAAAAAAGAAAATACGCGCTGATGGTTTAACCAGCGCGTATCCAGGATGGAGTGTTTATCCACTCACTTAGGAGATTCGATTTCTATCCAGGAGAGTTGTTGAAGCAGTGTGACAATAATCAAGGAACTCACAGCGACTAGCATGGTAGCGTTTAGCCATAACCTGTGGCTAAGCGATTAACCTTCTCTTTTAGAAGAGGTAGCCAAGACCAAGGGTGAAGCCAACTTCGTCGTTGTTGTTCGCAAAAGGTGTGTAGTTAACAGAGCCATTTGCAACGTACTTATCAGCAAAGCGGTAGTCAGCGCCTGCGACGAGGGCAAAGTCAATGTCGCTGTTGTTGCCAATGTCACCAGCGACGCCAGCGCCAACGAAGGGATTGA
>JBCBKQ010000304.1:0-6393 GCA_038521595.1 Cyanobacteria bacterium J06627_28
AACACCCAGTGAGTTTGAATCAAAGTGGAGGAAGGAGCAGGGTAATGTCTAGAAATGATACTGATAAGTCTAGACTCGCTGATATCTGATTTTACTGTCTAAATTCAGGGGTTCACTTCAGACTCAACTGCATAGTGCAGCTGCGTGTCGCTGATGTGTCGCTGATTCACCCGTGAAATCTGCTTACGGTCAAAGAGTGAAAGCGACTGGGCCAGCTGCGAGGGGCCGATGTTACAGCCATAGCAAAAGGTCGTGGCCAGATAGCGAGCCACGGGATTCTCCATTTTGGCTTCGTAGCCTGAGACCGGCTTGAAGTGCTTCGTCCACGTCAGCCATTGCTCCGTATCGACCAGCACATCGAGCAGGTTAATCGGTTTCATCCGTTCATCGATCATCTTTTTGAGCTTCTTTGCGCCTTTTCGATTCTTCGCCTTTGCCTTGCGAATCACCAGACGGTCTGACTTGAAGTAAACGTCCGTGTTGGCAGGAAAGCCCTCATCAGTTTCCTCAATCTTGTCTGTCAGCCACTCTCTGACGTGTTCCACAAAAGCTGCGCCTTCAGTGGGAAAGCCGAGTTGTGCGGCATAGTCAGCGAGGAGATCTTGCATCTCATCCCACGAGATCAGCTGTGCGAGATAGTCTCCAAACGCTGAACTGCCTTCAATGTAGAGGTCACCAGACTTGAGGCCCAGCAGAATATGAGAGAACACACAGAGTTCAAAGTATTGACGATGCACCTGGGTGGGCACCGTCGCTCTATTCTTCTCTCCGGTTACGAGCGTCCACCACTTGGTCGGCACCCAGCTCAGTTCAAGGGGTGGAACAGGGTCGCCCTCTGCCCCTTCTGATACATTATTGTCATCAGTCAACAGCAGCCAAGTTTTCCGTGCGCCTCGATGCGCTTTGATGAAGTCAATTGCTGCTGCCAGAGAATCATTTTGAGTGCTGGCATACAGCGGTACAACGGACAGAAATCGAAACAGCACCGCTCGGTGACTGCGATAAAACTTGGGCAAAAACGGCAGGTAGTTGTTCCCGGCATAGGCCAGATGATCATCGCACTGCGCGATCAGCTCCTGTGGATCGTCACCAAGGACGCAACCGACCGCAGCGAAGCGATCCGCTATCTCACCATCAGTGCTGTGGGCGATCGCCACCTGTCGCAATTTTGAGATCAGCTCATCAGTGCGCTGCTGACTTTCTATCCGATAGTTTTCCAGTGCTTCCTTGGCCTTGTAGTGCATTCGCCTCATACGTTTGATAAACACATCAGCAATGTCATCGAGCGTCTGAGCATAGCGTCGTTGCAGGAGCGCCACTGCCAGCGTCTGTCGCTTAGCGTCCGGCAGCTCCTTCATTTGATTGGCGTCTAGCGCCTGAGCTTGGGCCGTAAAGTTAATCCGTTTAACTTCAGGTATCGCTGAGAATGCTTCGCCTGCCACCTGCAAAGGCTGTAGCCAGCGCAGTCGTTCTACCAGACTTTGTAATTCACCGAGTTTTGGACTCCCCGGTTCCTGTTTCACCTCATGCCAGAGAGTTGTTGTTTCACCCACCGCACAGTAGAACAACTCAGAGAGCTGCATCTGTTCCCCGCCGTCTAGAGCGTCACTCACGCTTTGATAGAGTTTGTTGTTGTGGGCAGCGCGAACATCTCTAGCGGCTCTTTCTAATGCTGAGAAGGCAGGCAGTTGATATCGTTCCTTGACCAGCTCCTCTAGCGCGACGTTAATCAAATCGACCAGGTCGTGCTGGGTTTCTACAGCTGTTTCCATCGCGGTCACCATCACTTGGCGAGCAGCTTTGGCGAAGGGCTGCACCTCTAGATGCTGACGAATCGCCTTCACATGACGCTGGCGGGTTCTGGCGTTGTCGTTGGCAGCGATTTCCTCTGGCGTGAGCTGACTATCTATCCTGCCGATGACGCGCCGAATGATGCTGATCGGCACCTCGGATAGCTGCATGGGGTAGCCGACCGTTTGAAAGGTCTTGAGGAGGACGAGAAAACTGACGGTAGGCAAGTCGCCGCGCACGGTTTGCTGCGCCAAGGCGATCTCCTCATCGGTGGGCGTGTAGAGGGTCTCTAGGGCTTCCAGGCTGGGGTTACTCTTCAGCCTGGGATAAGCGGTTTCTTCAACGCTGGGCACAGGTGGATTCCTCGCAGTGGGTTGTCGTCCTTTACTCTGCTTTTTCAGGCGTGGTATAGGCAGTGCCACAGTAGGGGCAGAAGCGGTGCTTTAGAGAAGTGATAGGAGCCTCGCACTGAACGCACTGGTGGCGCAGGCCGCTGCCACAGCGAAAGCAGTAGCGAGCGTGAACATGCAGCCACATCGGGTCAGGTGCGTTACCTGGTTTCCAGCACTGCGGGCAAAACTTCAGCGCACCCGTCTCTTCGATGGCGATCCCTTTTGCTGCTGCCTCTAAATGAGCTTCGGGGACGTCGAGGGCATAGGCTAGCCCGCGTTTGGTCTTAGCCTTGAGCACCGTCGTATGGCCACGCTCAATCTTGCCGATGCTCTGAGCATGGATGCCGGACTTGTCAGCCACCGCCTGCTGACTCATACCAAGGGCGGAGCGGAGCCGATGGACGTAATCAGCCAGCGATTCTCCGGGCTTTGGAAGGGTTGAGGATTTCAAAGCTTTGCTAAAACTATCAAAACAACGGTCTGTCTAAACGATAGAGTGAAGGCTAGCGTTTGCTGCTGACGTTTACGTTTATTTCAGAGTCATGCCGATTTCTCTAGCGATGGTGGCCACGCAGTTTTTAGACCGACCTGGTCTGGCCAAGAAGACAGTGAAATCCTATGAGCTGACGCTGATGCCCTTGCTGGCTCAGTACGGCAGCTGGCCGATTGAAATTTGCGATCGTACTGTGCTCACTGAGTACCTCGATAGTCTCTCGCACCTAGCCTGCACGACTCACCATCGGCATCAGGCAACTATTCAAGCTTTGTTTAACTATGCGGTAGAACAACAACATATTAAGGCCAATCCGATTGCCAAACTAAAGCGGCGTAAGCCTGATGCGGACAAGGGCGAGCACGGCTCTGACGAAGCAATACGTTATCTCACACCAGAACAGCTTCAGAAAATATATCGAGCGGTTGAAGTAGACTGCCGGACTCACACAATTGTCAGATTGTTGCATCGCAGTGGAGCACGAATTTCTGAACTGCTGGCGCTCGATCTTGACGAGATGAATCTAGAACAACAGAAGTTTCAAGTACTTGGCAAGGGTAACAAGCAGCGCTGGTGCTTTTACAGCGATGATGCGGCCCAGCTACTCAATACCTATTTCAAGCACTATCGGCACCATCGTTGCCCTGCTCTATTCACCGCGCAGCAGCCGATAGCGGGCAATGTCGGTCGCCTCAGCTATCGTACTGTGCATCAGAACTGGCGAAAGTTGATTGCAGATATTCCCGAGCTAGAAGGGACGAGACTTCACGATCTGCGTCATACTTTTGCGACTGAGCGCGTTGGCTTAATGGGTATTGAGGAGCTGAGGGCGTTGATGGGGCATGAGTCCATTTTGACGACACTCAAGTATCAGAAAGTCACCTCAGCCAGAGCTAAAACCGTAGCTCAGAGTGCTCTAAAGAAACTAGCTACTGAAGCTATAAAAACTTAGAGCCTACTCCTTCATTTGCATTAAATCAGCAGAGAATACCTTATACTCTGCGCCAATAAAATATGGGAAAGACCAAATGTACTATTGGTGCGTTCAAACGTGTTCGCGCTGTATTGGGGAGCGCTCAGCCAGAATATTCCAGCTTCAGGGCACTCACGTCATCCAGCGATTTAAAGCCATTTCAGAGGCTCCACTCGAACCCGACTGCCTCTTCCGATACGTTCCAGAGACGTTCCATGACGGGTTTGTCGTAGGCGTGCGGATGCAGCGTGCCCTTGCCAACGGGCCCGACGAATTCCATCCGTCCTGTCGGGCCATAAAGCGCGCGCTGTTCCAGTTCATCCTCGGTGGCGCACATCACCTCCGGCCACGAGCCCTTTTCGGCTGATTGCACCATCGGCGACAGCGACATGAGCCTGAACATGAGCCGCGTTGCAAGGTTACCGCTTGTCTTGATGAGCGATGTCCGCGACGAACCGGGGTGGCAGACATAGATCTCGACGTTGTTTTTTCCTGCTGCTGCCAACCGATCCTGCAACTCATATGCAAACATCATCTGCGCCAGCTTACTCTGGGAATAAGTTTTGTTCTGGTGGTAGTTCCGGTCCCAGTTCATGTCGTCGAACTGGATCGTCTTAATCCCCATGTTGTAGCCCAGGCTGCTGACGACCACAATACGGCCCTTTGTTTCCTCGATCCGCTTGAAGAGCAACCCACACAGGAGAAAGTGACCGTAGTGGTTCGTGCCAAGCATGCTTTCAAAGCCGTCCACGGTTATCTCCTGTTTAGCCACCTGCGCGATGGCGGCGTTACAGATGAGCGCGTCGATTCTGGGAATTTTCTCCAGCAACTCAGCCGCCGCTTCCCGCACAGAATCCAACACCGCTAAATCCATGCGAACGAAGGTCACATCAGCGTCACTGCCAAATTCTTGTCTCAGGGTCTCGATGGCGGCGGTTGATTTATCGGCTTTGCGGTTCATCATCACCACTTTTGCGCCCTTTGATAGGAACACTCGTGTCGCCTCAAATCCTGCACCTGCGTTAGCACCCGTGATGACATATGTTTTGCCTGTGAGGGAGCCAAGGCGCTCCGGCGTCCAACCTTTTGTGCCAAATTCTTTTTTTGTAGTCATTGTCCAGACTCCGTATTTAGCGTGTTTATTTGAAGTGCCGCTAGAAGATTTTCTGTTTGTTATTTGATGCTTCTGTTAGCGACAGTTATTGGATTTCTGTGATGGATACCTCTCCACCTGAAACAACCATAACTCTCAAGGATGATTAGATCTAGGCTGAATAGTCTCTAAAACATGCCTAATCGTATCGATTAAGTCTAATAAGTGTTTTGTGCTGCTACGCTGGTTGTATGAGCAAACAACAAATAAAACAACTTATTGAAAACAGCGTCAGCGAGGATGGCATGGTGGAAACTGGCGTGAAGGGCGTGCAACTCTTCCGGGTTACCGAGTCGATTTGTTGCGCTCCTGCGGTGTATAAACCCACCGTGGTAGCCATCTTGAACGGAGAAAAGGAAGCTATTTTAGATGGTGCAACGTATGTATTCGACAGCAGTCAATATATGTGTTGCACCATGTCAATGCCTGTAGAGGCGGGAACGCCTACAGCTTCGCCAGACAATCCCCTCCTGGGGGTGTATATCTCCTTGGATACGAGAGTGATGACTGGACTTGCAATTGAGATGGAAAGTGCCACTGGTGCTATCCGCAAGCCTAAAGGCGGGCCGCTCCCGCAGGGGTTTGCACTTGCTCACTGGGACGATGCATTTACTGAAGCGCTGTTGCGGCTGCTGCAATTAGGGAGTAGCCCAGCGGATACCGCGGTCCTTGGGAACGGTCGGCTTCGAGAGCTGTACTACACCGTATTGAAGGGAGAGGCAGGGGATTCTGCAAGGCGCGCATTTGGAGTGGGCAATGAAATTGCTGGGGCGATTGAGTATCTGTCTTCCCACTTAGACGAAGCAATCACTATCGAAGAGATGGCCACACAGGCAGGGATGAGTCGGGCTGTGTTTCATCGCAAATTCAAGCAAGCTACTACGATGTCGCCTATTCAGTTTGTAAAGTCTATGCGGCTGAACAGCGCTGCCATGAAGATTGCTGGCGGCATGACTGTGAACGAAGCGGCTATGGAAGTGGGCTACGTGAGTTCCTCCCAATTCAGCCGAGAGTTCAAACGCATGTACGGGCAGTCTCCTAGACAGTGGAGCCTCTCTGTACAACTATCTGCGGGAATGACAAGACAAACGGCCCAGTTTTTTGACCAACTTCAACGATCTCAGCTACAAGCTTAGTTCAGTTAGCTGGGTGAAATCTCTCACAAAGCCTTGCTCGCTTTCAACGTTCTACAAAGCAAGCGTCTGGGTTCGTTGACCTGTAGACAATTCTACAGCAACTGATGAGTAAACTAATTCATTGAGTCTTGCTCGTCTCGATCTGGATTGCACCCTTTCGAGGGGCTATGCAAAAGCCCCAGTATCATCTCGATGACGCCTGTCAGCCACCGCCGCTGCACTACGATTTAGCCATCCATCCACCAGCGGAAGCGGCATAATTTGATGTCTATTAGTTAGTACTTTTCTGAGCGGTCGATTTTTTGGTGGCTGTAGCTCAGTTTTCGCAACGCTTTCAGACTATGGCCTAATTTCGCAAGAGTCGGGGCCATACCCCTAATTCTTGAACTTGGTCACACGCTGCGCTCGGCTGCAGCTTGCGCATTTGGCGAGGCTTGGGCGGCTCGCTCCTCGGG
>JBCBKQ010000305.1:0-6354 GCA_038521595.1 Cyanobacteria bacterium J06627_28
AACGTCTGTAAGGCGCTGGCGTTGGCTGGCACGAATGCGAGAAGCGCAGCGGCGGCCGCCACCTGCAAAGATCGTCTCGTATTTTCCTCCACAACGAACCCGGTCTGACGTGCCGGTTGCGATGATCGTAGCGTCGGGCAGAGCATGAGGCCAAGTGCACGCCAACGTTGGCGCCAGATCGCGCCGCGCCCCGAATATCGCGGCGAAAGCGGAAGCCTCTAAACGCGAAAGGCCGACCCCGCAGTGTGCAAGGCCGGCCCATCGTGGTCGTCGCGTCAGGTGATCGTAGCGGCCGCCATTCGGAGCTGCGCGCGCGGTGATCCCTGCCAGCCTACTTGAGCGGGACCTCGCCCGATGGCAGCAGATTGAACCCGACCTTCGCGCCAATGATCAGCGCGTTGTGATCGCCGTAGCTCAAGCCGAGGGGCCCCGGAAGAAATGCCGGGTTGGCATCGTTTTCTTCGATGAACTTGTATTTCGCTCCGATCGTAAGCGCTGCGCCCTGATACTCGTGGCGGGAGGCAACGCCGATGCTGAACTCGCCGTCGGCTGTCCGGAACGGCGTGGTGTCCTCGCCACTTTCCCACTCGTAGGTGAGGTCTGCGGCAAGCACCCAGTCTTTGCGAATGCGCTGTGCCACACCGAACGCGACTGGCCTAGATGTCTGCCTGCTGCCGCAAATCCGCTGTGATTGACAACCTCTGTAAACGCCCGCATTCCTTCTAACTTATCCATGAACCTGAGAGTCTCTGCTGTATTTTTGTCTCTGTAATAACGACAAACGGTATTTTATATTAGCTATTGTCTCTTTTTAAGATTCAATTTATGATAGAAACAAGCAACCGTTCTTAAGGAGAAGGCCCCTCAATGTTAACCATTCGTCATGCACAAGACCGTGGTGTTTCTACACTCAGTTGGCTCGATAGTCAGCACACCTTTTCTTTCGGTCATTACAGAGATCCTCAGCATATGGGCTTTAGTGATCTGCGAGTGATCAATGAAGACCGGGTGATTCCAGGCGCTGGCTTTGGAACCCATGGTCACAAAGATATGGAGATTATTTCCTACGTCGTTGATGGCGAGCTGGCCCATCGCGACAGTATGGGCACAGGCTCTGTCATTCGCCCTGGTGACGTACAGCGAATGACGGCAGGTACTGGCGTTACCCATAGTGAAATGAACGCGTCAGAGACCAGCCCTGTGCATTTTTTGCAAATTTGGATTGTACCGGGTGAGCGGGGCTTGGCCCCGGGTTATGAGCAAAAGCACTTTGCCCCAGAGACGCGGCAAAACCAATGGCGACTGGTGGGTGCGCAAGATGGCCGAGAGGGAGCGGTGACAATTCATCAAGATGTGAGCCTGTATGCGGCCACTTTGGAGAAGGGTGCTCAGCTGGAGTATGGACTGGCAAGTGAGCGTAAGGCTTGGCTACAGGTGGTGAAAGGGGCAATAGCACTCGACGGTGAAACTTTGAATGCTGGAGACGGTGCGGCAATAGTCGATATGAATACCTTCTCTGTGGCGGCTAATGATGAGGCGGAAGTGCTGCTGTTTGATTTGGCTGCTTAGTGCTGATTTTTTGAGTTTTAAAACTCAAAAGACGAATTCATATCTAGTTTCTCTCTCTCATAGTGTTCATAGCTAACAAAATCTTTGAATCTTAGACTGCTGGGGCTTTTGACAGCATCAGTTTTGGGTTGCGCAGCGGGATGAATCTGATGCGAAGTGTTAACTCGTATTAAGAAAAGGGCTTTATATAAAAAAATGTTGCGATTTTCTGATCCTGTTGCTAGCGTGTGCATGTTCAGTCAATCAGCACAATGAATAACGGAGGCCTTAGAAGATGACATCTCTTTTTGATAGCAGACTCGTAAAGCCTGTTTTGCGAGGATTGAGTTCTAGCATTTATGCAGTGCAGCACGCTCTGATGAAGGTGGCGATTGCCTTCTCCCTAAAGCTGTGCCTGTTTACCGCACGTGTTTTGATGGGCTCGGCAGAGCGTCGTCAGGCCGGGTCACTCTAGCGTGAGCCGTTAAGCAGCTTGGCTAGCCGTGCAGGCCAAGCTGCTTAAACGCTACTGATCTTGAATGCTGCTGATCTTAAACGCTGCTGAGAGTGTCTTGTGTATGGCAGTTTTCAGGCTGTGTCAGCAAAGGGTCGGAGCTGCTCGACTTTTGAGTGGGTTGCGTTATAGGAAGCTGAATTGAGAATTCGGTGCCTTTTCCAGGTTCTGATTGAACCGACAAGGTGCCTCCGTGGGTTTCAACGATAATCTGGTGTGCGATCGCAAGTCCAAGCCCAGTTCCCTGCCCAACGGCCTTTGTCGTAAATAAATGCTCAAAGATTCTGGCTTTTACGGCCTCTGTCATCCCACTGCCATTATCTCGAATTCGAATATTGACTGAGGTTTGTTCGGGGCAGACGTCAGTGGCAACCGTAATTGTTTGTGCAGTAGCTTTCAGCTCATTAAATGATGATTGCTGGGCCGCTTCATCAAAGACATCAATGGCATTGGCCAAAAGATTCATAAATACCTGATTGAGCTGTCCTGGGAAACAATCAACTGCGGGAAGCTTGCCATAGTCTCTAATGACATTGATGGCAGGGCGCTGCTCACTCCCTTTGAGTCGATACTTCAAGATTAGCAGCGTACTCTCTAGCCCCTGGTGCAAATCAGCGCTGATTTTATGCTCGCTGTCGGCTCTAGAAAAGGTACGCAGGCTTGTGCTGATGGCCTTGATTCGGTTCATTGCATTTGTCATAGATGTCAACAAACTAGAAAAGTCCTCGCAGACGTAGTCTATGTCGATGTCTTCAGCATTTTCCTGCACTGCTTCAACTGGCTCAGGGTAGTGCTCTCTGTAGAGATCAAGATGCTCCACAATATCTCTTAGATAGGCCTGAGCATTTTTGACACTGCCATTAAGAAAGCCAATGGGATTGTTGATTTCGTGAGCAACGCCAGCGACCAGGTTGCCCAACGCTGACATTTTTTCATGCTGAACTAGCTGCAGCTTAGAGGTTTGTAAGTCCTGTGCTGCTGCTTGCCATTTGGCGGTACGCTCTGCAACCTGAGCCTCCAAATTTTGAGTTAGGCGCTGCACCTGTAGGTGAGTGCGAACCCTAGCTAGCAGCTCTGGCTCGCGAAATGGCTTACTGATATAGTCAGCCGCCCCCAACCCAAAGGCTTTTACAATGCTGTCGGTGTCGGAGAGCGCAGTAATGAAAATGACGGGAATGTTTGCCGTCTGAGGATTGGCCTTAATTTGTTGACAGGTCTCAAATCCATCAATTCCTGGCATTTGAACGTCAAGCAAGATTAAGTCGACGGGGTGTTTTTGCAGCTGCTTGAGGGCGCGTTCGCCGCTGAGGGCTGTAAAAATGTCGTAATTTTCGGCGGAGAGTGACTCCGTAATCACTTCTAAATTGGCCGGGATATCATCTACTACCAAAACTGTTGCATTATCCAGCATGGGTTAGGCCCTCCTCAAGATGCTGCTCTAGCAATTGCTCAATCTCTTCGGCTTTAAACTGCCGCGCCAGCTCTAGGATAGGTTTCGCAAAGGTTGTGTAGGTGCGATCGCGCTCGACCAAGTTACTTAGCTGCTCTCGTATGGCTTTTACGTTGCCCCGACTAGCCAGCTCCAGCAGCGTCTCTAGGGTTTTTCCAGGGGGCAAGACGAGCGCTGCAGGTGTTGGCTCAGGCTCTGGCGTAGCCTCATTTTCAGCTTCGTAAACCCACTCTATATTCAGGTACGTTTCTATCGCTTTGAACAGTTCACCGGCATCAACCGGCTTCGTCAAGAAGGCATCGCCACCTTTCTCCAAAGCCTGTTGCTGATCTGCTAGGGCAACCGAGGCAGAAGAAATAATCAGAGGAATGTGTTTCATCTCTGCCGATGACCGAATGCGATGAACAAATTCAAATCCATCCATCACGGGCATTTCCAAATCGGTAATGATTAAGTCTGCCTGAGCTTTTTGCAGTGCCTTTAGTCCAGCTTCTCCGTTCTCTGCCTCAGTGACTACAAAGTCAAGCGGCGCTAACAAATTCTGTAGCACTGCTCGGTTTTCCCACCGATCGTCAACCACTAGTATGTTTCGCCGCTGCCCGACGTATCCAGCAATTCGCTCAATCCCTCGGAGCACTCCCTGTTGCTGTGCCCAGTCGTTTGCCAGCGGCAGCTGAGCAGAAAAAGAGAACTCGCTGCCCTCGCCCAATTTACTCTTAACCTGAATGCGACCCCCCATCAGCTGCACGATGCGTTGGCTAATGGCCAGTCCGAGCCCGGTGCCTTCTGCCTGCTTTTTGCGATCGCCCACCTGCTCAAACGCGTTAAAGAGCTGAGTCAGGTCATCTTCTGCAATACCTGCGCCCGTATCTACAACTTGAAAGAGGAGAGACGCCTCAGCATCAGACGCCTCAACCACATCTACTCGAAGGATGACCGAGCCACTCTCGGTAAACTTAATGGCATTGCTCAGTAGATTGATCAAGACCTGTCGCAGTCGTTTTTCATCAACCTTTACGCCTTCAGGCAGCCGAGAGCTTGGCTGATACACAAAATCAAGGCCCTTTTGTTCAGCTTTGATTTTGCACATTTCTACGACGCTTTGTAGCAGCGACGGCAGATGTATCGCACTTGGCAGTAGTTCTAGCTTGCGAGCCTCAATTTTAGAGAGATCTAAAACATCATTAATCAGCGTCAGTAGATGGGCTCCGCACTGATGAATAACGTTGACACCGTTGCGATCACCTTCTGAAAGAGATTTAGACCGGCCCATGATTTGCGCGTAGCCAAGGATGCCATTCAGCGGCGTGCGCAGCTCATGACTCATATTGGCTAGAAAGTCGCTCTTGGCCTTATTCGCCACCTCTGCTGTTTCTTTGGCGCTCTGCAGCTCAGCGGTACGTTCTGCAACGCGAGATTCTAACTCTTCAAACGACGACTTTAGCCGAGTGGTCATCTGCTTAAAGGAGTGATCAAGCACGTCGATTTCGTCTGAGTGAGGGCTTTTTCTTACTGCTGACAACCCAACTGCTGACGACCCAACTGCTGACGACCCAACTGCTGATGACGGGGCAGCTGGTGCAAGCCCCTCTCCAAGCTGATCAGGATTGCGCATATAATCTTCTTCGACGAGCTTTTGGCACTCATCCAAAATAGGCTTGAGGCGAGAATTTAGGCGCTTAACAAAGAGAGAGACAACCCCTGCCAAAATAGCCGCCGCGCCAAGGCTACCGCTGAGCGTGATAGCCAGTACCGGCACCAACATGGCAGACTTGGGGACAACTGCCAGCATTAGCCAATCGGTGCCCTCTACTTTTTGAAATGACCAGTAGGATCCGTGGGCACTTACAAGGCCAGACTCTCTGTCTGCGATTTGTTCCCACACGTCCTTTAACTCAGGAAAATCGCTGTAATTAGCCAGTTCAACCGCCTTCTGTGGATCTGGCGCGTAGGTGAGCAGATTACCCTCCTCACTCAAAAGCGCAAAATAGCCCTCACCCCTAACGACAGCATCATTGACTTCTTTTTCAATATCAGTGAGTGTGATGTCTAGCCCCGAAACGCCAATGATTTCTTCATTTTGGTCATAAATCGGCGTGACATAGGTGGTCATTGTAATCCCGTGCCACTGGTAGGGCTCCATCCATATGCTTTTTTCCTGCTCAATGACTCTGGTGTAGTAGTCTTGCTGATAGTACTGGTCGTCTTCACCTAGCTCTGAATATCTGATATTTTGCAAGTCACCAGATAATCTCTCGCCTACCTGAGTAGAAAGCTCTTGGTCGTAATAGAAATAAGGCCAAAACCATTCTTTATCCGACAGAATTGAGTAGGGCGTTTGACCGAATCCAAACCCTGTTGTTAGGGACGTTCTACTGGCAAAAAGCTCGAATACAATTTCTTTGTAGGTTTCTGGGGTATCAATTTCTTCCCTGTTTAGGGTAGAAACTACTGTAGATAGATCACCCGCCAGGTTTTCCACCTGCTGAAGCTTCCCTTGAACACTGGCAGTTTTCGTCTTTAAGTTACTCTGAATTTCATTCTTTGCACGAATTTCCAGCACCTGATAGAAGAAGTAGGACATGCTGCCTAATCCAACCAGAGCACCGCCTAACACAAAAGAAAAAAGCCTTGTCCCAATCGAGTTACGCAATATCATTGAGTATGAGAAGTAAGAATAAAAGTTATCTACAATGTTCCCTATCCCGTACAAGAGTCTATCGTTCTACCGCAATCCGCACTTAGGCTATACGTGGCTTTAGCTATTGTGGCTTCAGCTATCGGGGCTTAATCTATTGTGGCTTTAGCTATTGTGGCTATAGCTGTCGTCAGTAGCTATAGC
>JBCBKQ010000306.1:0-6351 GCA_038521595.1 Cyanobacteria bacterium J06627_28
GAAGACAATGCGCGAAACGACAACTTTCGGGTTTTGCGCTACCTGGCCAAGTACACCATCAACGTTGCGCGGACCTGTGGCATTTGACTCACCCATAGGCGACCAAGCGATAAATCCCTGCTTAATGATTAGCTCGGGCTTAATGCCAAAGTAGCCCGGTCGCCAAAGGACGATATCGGCCATTTTGCCGGGCTCAATCGAGCCCACATAGTCGGCAATGCCACAGGTCCGCGCAACGTTGATGGTGTACTTGGCCAGGTAGCGCAAAACCCGAAAGTTGTCGTTTCGCGCATTGTCTTCTGGCAGTGTTCCCCGCTGATCTTTCATTTTTGACGCCAGCTGCCAAGTGCGACAGATGACTTCGCCAATGCGGCCCATCCCCTGAGAGTCGGAGCCGAGCATACTAATGGCCCCCATATCATGCAAGACATCCTCAGCGGCAATCGTTTCGGCGCGAATACGAGACTCTGCAAAAGCGACATCTTCTGGCACGCGAGGATTTAAATGGTGGCACACCATCACCATGTCTAAATGCTCATCAAAGGTATTGACCGTGTAGGGATTTGTCGGGTTAGTCGATGAGGTCAAACAGTGTGGGAAAGAAGCCACCTTAATAATGTCTGGCGCATGGCCACCGCCTGCCCCTTCGGTGTGATAGGTGTGAATGGTTCGCCCTTTAATCGCGGCCAGTGTATCTTCTACATAGCCTGATTCATTCAATGTATCGGTGTGAATTTTGACCTGAAAGTCGTACTCGTCGGCCACATTTAGACAGGTATTAATGGCTGAAGGCATTGCGCCCCAGTCTTCATGAATTTTGAGGCCCATGGCCCCGTTGGCAATCTGTTCGACTAGGCTCTCTGGCAGGCTAGAGCTACCCTTACCCAAAAAGCCAAAGTTAATGGGAAAGGACTCAGAGGCTTTGAGCATGATGCTCATATTGTGTGCGCCGCTGGTGCAAATGCCCACGGTAACTGGGCCAAGGCCGCCGCCGAGCATTGTTGTCAGTCCGCTAGAAAGCGCCTCGGCACACAGCCCGGCACTGTCAAAATGGACGTGACTATCGAGGCCGCCAGGGGTGGCAATTAAGCCCTCGCCTGCTCGGACATCGGTGTTGGCGCTGATGATGAGGTTTGGGGTGACACCTGCCATAATGCCGGGGTTCCCCGCTTTGCCGATGCCCACAATCTTGCCATCTTTAATGCCGATGTCAGTTTTGACAATGCCCTGCACCGGATCGACCAGCAGCACATTCGTAATTACCAAATCGAGTGCACCGTCGGCAGCCGTCACACCAGCGGCCATTCCCAATCCGTCGCGCAGCGTTTTACCACCACCAAACACGCATTCGTCACCATATACGGTGTCGTCACGTTCGACTTCGATAATAAGAGAAGTGTCGGCTAGGCGGACTCTGTCTCCTGTTGTTGGGCCAAAGAGTTCGGCATAACGCTCGCGGCTGATTTCCATTACTGGCCTGATAAAGAGAGCTAGTGGAGAAAGCTGGTGAGAAGAGCTAGTGAGAAGCGCTGGTGAGAAGAGCTAGTGAGAAGCGCTAAAACCTTGGGTTTGGCAGCGGGCGATCGCATCACTTCGAACCTGCGGGTCGTCTAGCGCACCATTGACCAAATCATTCAGGCCAAGCACTGTGCGATCGCCTGCCAAAGCCACCACCGTCACCTGCTTGGTATCTCCCGGTTCAAACCGTACCGCTGTCCCAGCTGGAATATCCAGCCGAAACCCCAATGCCTCAGCACGGTCGAACTGAAGCATACGATTGACTTCAAAAAAGTGATAGTGAGAGCCCACCTGAATCGGGCGATCGCCCATATTCACCACCTCTAATGATTTAGACGCTCGGCCTGCATTGAGTTCTATAGTGCCTGGCTCGCAAATCACCGCGCCAGGAGCCAGAGGATTATTCGAGGAGACGCCTGCCATAACCCTAAGCCTCTACAGGTCGAATAGGGTTATGAACACTCACCAACTTTGTCCCATCATTAAAGTGTGCTTCTACTTGAATTAATGGAATCAGATCTGGGACGCTAGGCAGTACGTCCGCAGCCGTGAGCAGCGTTGCACCCTCTGCCATCAGCTGAGCAACAGATTTATCTTCGCGGGCACCTTCTACGATGTAGTCACTGATTAGTGCGATCGCCTCCGGCACATTGAGCTGAAGCCCTTTATCTTTACGCCGACGCGCAATCTCCGCCGCCGTGAACAACGTCAATCGCTCAGTCTCTTTTGGGGTCAAATACATAGGCAGGTTCTATTCTTGTAGCGGCACAGCCTCGCCATACCGCCAAAGAAACGAAAACAACAATGACAACAACTAAGAGACTGGCTGTCTAACAACAACAGGCTCTGACTTTTTCACTGCAGGCATCACTGGCTCAGCCGTCTTCTGATTTGGAATGCCCTCAATAGGACACTCTTCTGTACCTACCGTGCCACGGGTCAGCGCTTCCACTTTCTCCTTAGCCTTCTGCGGGTCAAGCACCCACTCGCGATAGAAGTCATACGGGCACTCCATCATGCCTTCATCGCCATCGCCAGAGTTGAGCATTCCTGTATAGCCACGGTGTAGCAGCTTAAAGAGGTGATTTTGCGACTGAGAATGCTTGCGAAAATCGCGAATCGCAAACTTAGAGAGCGCCGCATATTGAATGCCATTCTCTTCTTCACCGCATTCACCTAAGGTGCGCCCGTCAAAGCCCACAATGGCAGAATGACCAAAGTAGCTGTAGACACCATCAAAGCCAGCCGCATTGGCAACAGCTACATAGGTGTTGTTCATCCAGGCCATCGCCTTAGACACCATAATCTGTTGATCCTTAGCCGGATACATATAGCCCTGACAGCGAATAATCAGCTCAGCGCCCTTCATTACACAGTCACGCCAAATTTCAGGATAGTTACCATCATCACAAATAATCAGACTAATTTTTAGCCCCTTTGGCCCTTCCGACACATAAGTGCAGTTGCCCGGATACCAGCCTTCAATCGGCGTCCAGGGCATAATCTTGCGATATTTTTGAACAATCTCACCGCGATCATTCATCAAAATTAGCGTGTTGTAGGGCACCTTGTTCGGATGCTCCTCATGGCGCTCGCCCGTCAGAGAAAACACACCCCACACTTTATTGCGAATGCAGGCTTCGGCAAAAATATCAGTTTCTGCCCCAGGCACGCTGGCGGCGTTTTCCATCATTTCTGTAGGGTCGTACATAATGCCGTGAGTAGAATACTCAGGAAAAACCACCAAGTCCATACCCGGCAGCCCCAGCTTCATGCCGTCAATCATGTCCGCAATATTTTTGCAATTTGCCAGCACCTCATCACGAGTGTGCAATCGCGGCATTTTGTAGTTTACGACTGCAACCCCGACTGAGTCATTACTAGAAGAAATATCACCATGAACAGACATGAAAGGCCCTCGCACGATCAACATCTTTGTTCTATCAGTTTCAAACGGCCTAAAAATGTGGCTGTCTATACAAAACACTCATTTGTAATAAACCCCAATCTCACAAGCTGCCCGTCTCTGCGATCTTCTATTTTTCTATGCTCAAATTTTTCTATGCTCAAAGGTAGAAGCTGTTAAACATGCTTTTCTCAAACAACAGGTTTTTCGGTTGCTGTTTATACAGCACTGACCTGATTATTCGTACTATGTAAATAAATAGTTAAGCAATGCAGGTTTAGTTTAGTAGTAGACGATTCCCGTTTTGCTACTAGCATTCATGAAACATAAAACAAGTAAATGTGCTTTTGTTAGAGCAGCTGTTCATCGGTGGCAACAGAAATGGCTAGGTGGGGACTACTCGGTAGGGACTGCTGGGTTAACTTTTGAAAAGGATTTATTCTACTTTTTGAATTTTGCCCTAGCCAGAAAACCACAACGATAAGGCCTCAACCGCCAAAAAACGCTCAAAAACATTGTTTGCAGGCGTTTGCTGACTACTGGTTCAGTTTTTTAACAAATGATTCATCAGCCTCATTTTGTATCATTCGCGACAAAACGCGGCGAAAATAGTATATAAAGTCCTTCTTACTATCTGTGATTTTTCCTAGGCAGCAGGCTTGTCGGGGGAGCCTACAGGGGGCGCAATTTTATAAGAGTGCTCTTTAAAGACGGGTTTTCTGCACAGGCTACAGGCCAAAGCTGTTCTTACGAGTCTCGGTAGCGGTCTGTTTTTAAGGGCCTGGTTTAGAGGGCCTGTTTGTTAGGTGAATCGCCAAGTGTTCGAGAATTTATGTCCTTTATCAGTTCATGCAGATTCCGAAAACTTGGTCAATGTTCAAAACTTTTTTCAGCTTGCGTGAGGTTAAGCAGCTTTTATGTCAGATTCTAGAGTTTTCAGCAATCTCAGTCGGAGAAAGTTTCTCCAATACAGTTCACTGGCCGCTACAACCAGTGTTTTGGCGGCTTGCACAGGTGGCAGTGGTGGTGAATCACAAGCAGACCTAGGCGAAAATCCTATTAAAGTCGGCGTTATGTACTCCACTACCGGGAGTATTGCCATTGTTGAGAAGTCTCTTCAGGATGCAACCTTCTTGGCAATCGAGCAGATTAACACCGGCACAGGGCCGTGGGAAGGCAAGGGCGAAGGCATTGGCGGGCGCAAGATTGAGCGCATAGTCGTCAATCCCAACTCCGACTGGGATCTCTACAACCAAATGTCCAAGCGCCTAATCGATGAGGACCAAGTCGTCTGTGTCCTCGGCTGCTATACGTCTGCTAGCCGAAAGTCTGTACTGCCCGTATTTGAAGAGAAGGATTCTATTCTCTACTACCCGGTCTATTACGAGGGCAACGAATGTAGCTCCAACGTCTTCTATCCGGGCGCAGCGCCAAACCAGCAGATTACCGACTCTATTCCCTACGCCTACGAAAACTTTGGGCCTAAGGGTTTCTTTATTGGCTCTGACTATATTTATCCAAAAGAGAGTAACCGGATTGCGATCGCCGAGCTAGAAAAAGCAGGCGGTGAAGCCGTAGGTGACGAATACGCAGCGCTGGGGACTACAGAATTTATCACCATCATCAACAAAATCAAAGCAGCCCAGCCTGACTTTGTTCTAAGTAACTTGGTTGGTGACTCCATCCCCGCGTTCTATCGTCAGTTCAAGGATGCTGGCATCAATGCCGAAGACATCCCCATCATGGCCTACCCCACCACCGAAGAAGAAATTCAGGCCATGGGCCCTGAGTACTCTGCCGGTCACTACACCAGCTTTAACTACTTCCAGAGTGTAGAAACTCCTGAGAATGAGGCATTTGTAGCCCAGTTCAAAGAGATGTTTGGCGATGGCCGTGTTACCAACGGTGTGATGGAAGCTGCCTACATTCAGACGTTCTTTATGGCTCAGGCGATGAAGGACATTCTGGAAGCTGGTGGTGAAATCAACACGGAAACCCTCCGTGAAGCTACTCGTGGCCAAGAATTTAATGCGCCACAGGGCCCTGTGAAGATGGATGCGGCCAACTACCACGCTTATCTGTACTCCCGTATTGGTAAGTGGCAGGAAGATGGTCAGGCTGAAATCGTCTTTGCTACCGAAGCCGCGGTTAAGCCTATTCCTTGGAGTCAGGCACTGTACAAAGGCCGCATGTGTGAGCACCCCACACCCGATGACCGCAGCGACCCGACCAAAGAGACTGGTAAAGACTTAGAGCCCGTCTTCCTCTAGGCACTATGTCGGCAAAGCGGCGTGCTCTCATCAGCACGCCGTTTGTTTTTAGACAGTTGCTTTAACGCGTAGAGCAAAAGACAGTTTTGTCTCGTTCATGCTCAAATGTCCTTTCAACTGACCGGAGGATCATGTTAGACCTTGCGCTATCTTCAATGATGACATCGCCTGTTTATCTGCTGGCTCAAGAAGCCGCTGCAGAAGCAACAGAAGCAGCAGGCGAAAGCTTTTCGTACACTAGTCTGGCCAATCAGGCGCTCAACGGTATTGGTATCGTCGGCATTTTGCTGCTCACCGCGTTAGGTCTAGCGATTACCTTCGGCGTTATGCGCATTATTAATCTCGCCCATGGCGAGTTCATTATGCTGGGGGCCTGCATCCAAAAGGTGATGTAGGCCCCCAGCATAATGAACTCGCCATGGGCGAGATTAATAATGCGCATCACGCCGAAGGTAATCGCTAGACCTAACGCGGTGAGCAGCAAAATGCCGACAATACCAATACCGTTGAGCGCCTGATTGGCCAGACTAGTATACGAAAAGCTTTCGCCTGCTGCTTCTGTTTATCTGCTGGCTCAAGAAGCCGCTGCAGAAGCAACAGAAGCAGCAGGCGAAAGCTTTTCGTACACTAGTCTGGCCAATCAGGCGCTCAACGGTA
>JBCBKQ010000307.1:0-6267 GCA_038521595.1 Cyanobacteria bacterium J06627_28
AAGGGCCTCATACCCGTAAAAAACAGTAAATTCTGTAGATCACCTATGACTTGTCTCATGACTTGCAAATGCCTGCATTTAGCAGGGCAATAGCGGCCCATTATGAGGCGCAGTTCATCAACCGTTCACAAACAAATGGCATCAACGAAGCTAGAAGCAATGTAAATTAAGCACTGATGGTAGAGCATCCTACATAAGTAATAGTAGTTAGATTTGACCCGCTCAGTGCTAGCCGGGCATTATACAATCCTTAAGTAATTACTTAATAAATCCATCCATGACACTTGCCATCGGAGATGCCGCCCCAGATTTTTCCATGCCCGACGCTGATGGCAACGTTGTCAGCCTTTCATCTCTAAAGGGTCAACGTGCCGTTTTATTCTTTTACCCCAGAGACAACACGCCCGGCTGCACCAAAGAAGCCTGCGCCTTTCGCGATGTCTACAGCGACCTGCAGGCACAAAATGTAGCCATCTTTGGCGTCAGTACAGACAGTGTCAAATCCCACGCTAAGTTTGCTGCCAAGCACGACCTTCCCTTTCCTCTACTCGTAGACGAAGACGGCAAAGTCGGCACCCTATTTGGCTGCTACGGCCTCAAAAAAATGTACGGGAAAGAGTACATGGGCATCACCCGCAGTTCTTTCATCATTGGGCCCGATGGCACCCTCGAAAAAATCTACCGCAAAGTCAAACCAGAGCCCCACGTTGCCGAGGTCGTCGCCGACCTAAAAGAGCTGGCAGCTTAAGCTGATGCTCCACAGCGGGCCTGACACCTTTCATTAGAGCTGCCACTCAGCGGCTAAAAACCGTTTAAAAACCGCTAAACAATGCCAATTCATATCATTCTCCGTCGCGGGTTGCGGCCAGTACGCACACTACTGGCGCTACTTCTACGGCGTCCGATCGTTGGCACTAGCGTTATTCCCATCCTGCCCGATGGTCGATTGGTTTTGATTCGCAGACGGGACAATGGGTTGTGGAGTCTGCCTGGCGGCATTGTTGATTGGGGAGAAGATTTAACCACTGCGGCAAAGCGCGAGCTAGCCGAAGAAACGGGACTGACCTTAGTAGATATGGGGCGATTAGTCGGCGTTTATTCTGCGCCAGAGCGAGACCCTAGGTTTCACTCCATCTGCGTTGCTGTAGAAGCAAAGGCAGAAGGCTCCATGAGAGTCCTTGACGAAGATGAAGTTGTGGAAGTGAAGGCGTTTCATATCCATGAACTGCCCTCAGAAACGCTCTCCCATGATCACACGCAGCAGCTGCAAGATTACTTTGCAGGTAAAACTGTGCTGGATTAAGGAACTGGCCTAAAAAAACTGGCCTAAAAAACTGGCTTAAAGAAAAGAGAATTGAAGACCTTGGCCTATTACTGAGGCCCATCACTAAGGCAAATTACTGAGGCCCATTACTAAGGCCCGTGACTAAGGCAAATTACTGGGGCCCGTGACTAAGGCAAACTACTGGGGCCATTACTGAGACATCGCAGCCTTCTGTAGTTTTCTCGCATGGCGAGCTTTTACAGCCATTGGGTCTACCGCTACAGTCGCACTTTCCAGCGTTGTCATGCGCTTGGCTCGCGTGTGCGTATTGACCTGATACACCAGCCCATGGTCATAGTCCAGTGCCGTCAGCCAGCCACTTCTAGGATGGTAGCCACCCGTGTCAATATCTAGCCAGCCAGGCCCCTGGGCGATTTGCCCTGGCGACACACCCGGCAGCGTAAAGGTAATGGTGTGCCCCGTGATGATGCACTTATTTTCAAAATATGGCTGCGGATAGCTATGAAACGCATCGCGAATCCAGCACAGATCCATCTGCGATTGGGAGGACAAAGCCTTGGCCGGATGCAGCCCGGCGTGCACCATAAGCACATCACCCAAGTCAATATACAGCGGCAGCGTTCGCAGCCATTCCACATGCTCTAACAGGGCTTCTGTGCTGGGATAGCTGGTCAGGGTAGGCTGTCCGCCGCTGTTGAGCCAGCCTTGAAAGGCGGTAATGTTGGAGTTCTCATCGGGGAAGGCGTTGAGCAGCAGATGCTCGTGGTTGCCGAGCACGCAGGGATAGTTGTGCGTACGGACAAATTCGACCACTTGGGCACTGCGTGGCCCTCGATCAATCAGGTCACCAACAAAGTGAAGGGTGTCTGAGGCGGTGGGTGCCATCATCGCAACGAGTCGCATGAGTCCGTCATAGTGACCATGGACATCTCCTATAAATATGCGACGACTCATGCAGTTAAAGCGACAGGGTGTACATTATTATGCCTAGTTATCTTGCGAAGCCACCATTCATCTTGCATCTGCCAAGGGCTGAACTAAGGGTTTAATCAGCAAGGTCTGTGACTTTCACCAGCATAAACTGGCTGCGGGCCTCACCACTGGAGCTAATCACCTGCCATAGCACCTTGTAGTTATTGTCGCCGTTAGCGTCTTTGGGATTCTCCCAGTCTGGTGCGACTTTGAAGCTTAGGTCGCCGGTGACTTCGTCCATGACGAATTTATCCATGTCTTCACCATCTTGCAATCGATAGAGCAGGTCACTACCGGGCTTGTCTTGGGCACGAACCTGAATAACATCGGTGGAGTTTTCAGCAACTTGAATCAGCGTATTGTTGTCGCCGGGCAGCGTATTGATAGGAGCAATGATCGTCAGCTCATCCGGCGCATAGACTTCTGCCGTATTGATTGCGGTTTCGACGGGAGGGGTTTCGGCCACGGGCAATGACGCCTTCTGACATCCGCTGAGAATAGGTACTGACATGACGACCAAAGCAGAGGCCGAAAAACCAACGTGTCTATACAAAAAATGGGCGTGCGTAAAACGGTCGGCCATTGCTGAAATAGGGCTACGCATGATTAAAAACGGAGAGACTTTTTAGGTGCCAAGCGCCAGGACATTGGCCACCCTATAGCGGCCCTATCCAAAACGCTTAGATCAAAAACGCTTAGATCAAAAACGCTTAAAGTATTGTCTTAAGTCACAGACCTTTAGACGAAAGTATTATAGGCCATAGCGGATTTAGGATTGTATAGCTTTGCGCACCTATAGCCGTTCGCGCTTTGCTATTAGCCATTCGCACTTTGCTATGGCTTCAGCCACTTCAATCAGCTAAACCGTTGATTCTAGAAGAGGAAATATCCACCAAGGTCATCCACTGATGCATCGGCAGATGGCTATCCGTTGCCTAAAACCGGGCCTCATCTCTCTGAAGCTAAGGCGATATGCGCTCTGGCATAGCCTCTGCATTTTCGATGACAAAGCCAGCATCGCGAATCATCTCAAAGTCTCGCTGGGCAGACTGTCCGGGCGTGGTGAGATAGTCTCCGACAAAAATAGAGTTGGCAGCATATAGCCCTAATGGCTGAAGCGATCGCAGATGAACTTCCCGGCCACCCGCAATCCGAATCTCTTGAGAGGGCAGCAGCAAACGGAACAGGCACAATATTCGCAAACAGCGCTGAGGGGTCAGCTCATTGCGCTCGGCAAAGGGCGTTCCTGGAATGGGAATTAGAAAATTGAGCGGCACGCTGGTGACGTTGAGCGATCGCAGCGAAAGCGCCAGTTCAACAATCTCTTCGTCCGACTCGCCCATACCAAAAATGCCGCCGGAGCAAGTGGTCAGACCCGCCGCCTGCACAGCTTTTACCGTTGAGAGCCGGTCTTGAAACCCATGGGTCGTACAGATTTCTTCATGGTGCGACTCTGCCGTATTTAGATTGTGATTAATCCGATCCACGCCGGCGGCCTTGAGCTGCTGAGCCTGCGATTCATCTAATAGGCCTAGGGTCGTGCACACCCGCATAGGGTACTGAGACTTCACTGTGCGCACCGCATCCAACACGCCTTCAAAGACTTTTTCTGACGGGCTTCGGCCCGAAATAGCCATACAAAAGGTACCAGCCTTAAGCTCGTGGGCTCGCCCGGCGGCTGCCACAATTTTTTCAGTGGTCATCAGCGGATACTTTTCAATCTCTGCGCCCGAAATTTTAGACTGCGAGCAGTAGTGGCAGTCTTCTGGGCACAGGCCACTTTGCGCATTGAGCAAAAAGTGCAGCCGCACCCGATTGCCCCAGTAGTGGCGACGCACTTTATACGCAGCCGCCATCTGCTCTAAAACGGCGGTATCTGGTGCTTTCAGGACGGCCAGTGACTCTGTGTGGGTGAGAGCTGTGCCCTCTAGTGCTTTATCTGCTAAGCGAAGCCAGTCTAGCTGAGGCATCTGTGCAGACAAGTCATCTGCACGATCAGACACGGCAGAAAATGGGGGGACAGAGGCTGTATTCACCATAGAATCACTGAGCTATTACTGATGCAAATTTTACGGCATAACGACGAGCTCACTGCCGCGATGGTTCAGGTTTGCAGCGAATGTTTAAGCGTTGCCATCTAGTTGGCCAGGAAATCGGTCAGGAAATCGGCCTGTGGCGATTGCAAAACCTCGTAAACTATGCAGTCGTTACGGTGCGTTTTAGACATAATGGTGATATGGCCGATGCCATTTGAGCACCAGAGTCGTTAGGTTGGTTTACTACTTCTGTTCATTCTTTCGGTTTTCTCTCGTCTAGTTTTCTCTCGTCTAGTTTTCTCTAGCTTATCTGCCTTTAGACTCAGCGCTAGCCAAGCGCTGCCCACATCCAATGCATTGCGCTGCCGGCTCGATTACCCTCATTCGCCATGGTCCACCTGCGGTATCGCTAACTCAGCGAGTACGCGGACATCAGTTTCGGCAGTTTATAGAGCGCTACGATGCGGCCAAAATTGAACGCAGGGCAAAGCCACCGCAGGCGGCTAAACGGGCGATCGCACAGGCAGATTGGGTCTTTGCAAGCCACCGCCCTCGGGCTACCCACACCGCCGAACTACTGGGCGTACCGACCCAGCCCATCATCGACCCTCAGTTTCGCGAGATCGAGTTTCCGGTTGATTTTCCGCAGCAGTTTCAGCTCTCGGCTATCACCTGGACAGTTATTGCCCTCACCCTCTGGCGACTGGGCTACAACAAACGCTGCGAATCACTGGCGCTGGCTAGAGCGCGAGCCCGCAGCGCGGTAGATCGACTTGAGCACAAAACGGAAGCAGGCTCAGTGGTTTTGGTCGCCCATGGCGGCATCAACAAACTCATTGCCAAAGAGCTCCGCCGCAGAGGCTGGAAAGGACCCAGACTACCCTACAGCTGGCACTGGGGCTGCACTACTTATTGTCGATAGGATTGCTGCCGATAGAATTGCTGCCAATAGAATTGCTGCCAATAGAAGCCAATGGAATAGGACTGCTGC
The DNA here is from genome assembly GCA_038521595.1 of Cyanobacteria bacterium J06627_28. Taxonomy (GTDB): domain Bacteria; phylum Cyanobacteriota; class Cyanobacteriia; order Phormidesmidales; family Phormidesmidaceae; genus Phormidesmis. The sequence continues at coordinate 5,285 of JBCBKQ010000307.1, forward strand.
CAATAAAATCGTCTTGCCTGTAGTTTCTAACAAAAAACCATTACCCAGCGTTCGGCACAGAGTCTCCTGTGAGAAGGATGCATTACCCAGGGAAAAAACGTCATGATGAGGGAGTAGTGATTTTTTAATCTATCTCTCCTATGACAGACCAACCCGACCAACCAACACCAGCACAAGCAGCAGCTGATGAGGCAGAAGGCGCCGAAAAAAGCCTATTAGAAATTACGCTCGCGGGCGCGATCGCACTTACCAAAGGCAAACCTGACCTGGCGCAGGCCAACGAACAATTTGCCGCCGTCCTCAAGCAGGTTCGCGCCAAAAGCCCAGCCGCCGCACCCTTACTAGAAGCGCTCTGGAGCGAATACACCTCAGCCCAGCGCTCAGCCACCTTTTGGCAAAGCCTCAGCGACGCCGAAAAAGACCTGTCCGACAAAATGAGCGAAACCAACATCCAGCTCAAGCAAAACTACATGCGCCTCATCCAAGAGCAGTAGTTTCAATCGTAATCAGCGAAATGAGTCAGCAGAGTGAATCAGCCAAATGACAAAGGCTATAAACGCTAGCTAGGCAGTCCAGTAATGACAATTTCACCGTCATAAACCTGAATGTCTTCTGGCGTGAGGCCTTGGGCTTCTAGCACAGCGGCAATCTCAGCTTCGATGACCTCTTGAGACACCCCAAGCTGCCCGGCGACACTCCCAATCGGCAGCTTTAGCTGACCAAAGCGGACGTTGGTATCGTCCAGGCTCATGGCACCATCGACGACTTTTGGGCTGCCCTCAATGCCGATGTACACATCCCGATTGGCCAGGAAAGGAAACGTTGTCCTCATTTCTTCGAGCGCTTCTTCTGCTTCGGCAGGCAGCATGCCCGATGGTGCCATGAGCCTGGACGATACCAACGTCCGCTTTGGTCAGCTAAAGCTGCCGATTGGGAGTGTCGCCGGGCAGCTTGGGGTGTCTCAAGAGGTCATCGAAGCTGAG
>JBCBKQ010000308.1:0-6227 GCA_038521595.1 Cyanobacteria bacterium J06627_28
ATTTGAGCCTGCCAAAACCATCATCGAACGCTACGACGTTCGGTTAATTGTTTACGATCCCAATGCTGAGGTGATTGACCAATGGATAGAGTAGATAACTATCGTCAAATCATTCGCAAGTTCTTAACCAGCTTCGCTCAAGACAACGAAAACGATCAGCTTGTGTTTGACGATGAGCATAATCGCTACCTCGTTATTCACAACGAGTGGTGCAATAACCGTCAGGTGTACGGCACATCGATCCATTTAGACCTGATCGATGGCCAAATTTGGATTCAGCAGAATAATACCGAAATTTATATCGACCGCGAGCTCATTGAACGGGGCGTTGATCCAAAAGATCTCGTGCTGGGTCTTCGCGCACCAGCTATTCGCGAGCGGATTGCCAGTGCTTTATATAGCTGATAGAGCAGGTATATAAAGCAGGTATACAAGGACTTTTCCATAAAATCATACGTAATTATTTTTCAAGGTGGCTAAGTAGGCAATATATTGCTCTCGTTGGCGGCGCTCAGCCAACTTGAACCTGGATTCAAGGCTATCGAGCGGCTGAAGAAATCAACAGACCTTTGACCAAGGAAACTCACTACAACAGATCAAGCGTAGTGACAGTACACCATTATCCGTAATTTGGCGGCAGTGTCAGTCCAGCACATCAGGGAAACCTGTAGTTACTGGCCGATAGTTACTGTGAGCTGTTGATTAAAATGTCTAAACTGTTTTATCGAAAGCAGGTGCGCCGAAGCATTATCGCTATCCTCACCAGCATCGTTATCGCAGTTGGGACGGGCTCATATAGCCCACACGTCAGTTTTGCACCTTCGCTCAATCGTCAGCATTTACATTTACACATCGGCTGGCATCAAGCTCATGCCCTCGCAACGTCAGGTGGCCGCGCTAGTGGAGGTAGCTTTGGTAGCAGTTCAGAGAGTGGCTCATCTTCAAGCGGATCTTCCTCAGGCGGCTCATCCGGTTCATCCTCGGGAGGATCGTCTTACAACTACTCCGATGACTCATCTTCAGATAGCTATTCGTCAGGCGGCAGCAATTCTCAAAGTGATGCAATCACTGGTATCTTTATCCTCTTACTATTTGGAGGTAGTTTACTGGTTGCGCTGCTGGTCAAAATTCAAGAGCTAATTGAGAGATTACGGCATCCACAGGCATACAGACGACAACAGGCCCAAATACGCTCAAAGCTGGCTATATACAAAGAAGTTGAACAGCAGTATGAAGAGCAAACCAACACTATTGTGACGGTAACGCAAGTCCAGGTGGCGTTACGGGCAAGTGCCCGCGAAGTACAAGAGCGGTTTAACGAGATTTCAACAGAATATGACTGGGGCACACCTGCGGGATTACACGAAGCCCTGCAAGAAACTGCCTTGACGTTGCTGCGATCGCCTGAAGCATGGACACATGTATCAACCACTTCTAAAACAATCTTGACCCGCGAACGGGCTAAACAGTATTTCGATACACTCTCTATGGAAGAGCGCAGTAAGTTTGCAGTGGAGTCGTTGGTAAACGTTGGCGGCAACGTTCGACGTCGCACAATTTCGACCAAAGACGATGGGCCTGCAGATTACATTGTGGCAACGCTCATTGTGGGTACTGCGGACGATCAACCACTATTTGAGACGATTCATACGGCAGAAGAGTTAAGTCGTGTACTCAAGCAGCTAGGTGCGATCGCGCCCAACTACCTCATGGTTTACGAAATGCTTTGGTCACCTCAAGATAGTAGCGACAGTCTCACCTATGAAGAGCTACTGCTCAACTATCCACACATGCTGCAAATTTGCTGAGTTCCAAATGCTGAGTTCAAAAACATTCAGCCTGGCTCAACAGCTTGACAGGCTCTGTCATACTCATGGGTGAACGCAGCAGGCCACGCAGCCAGCGCACCTCAAAAATGGCAGATCTAACATGCCCCGTTTACGACAGGCAAACGTAAGACTCAGCAACGGTAAACGTCCAGACTTTATCCGCTGGGTTGTCCTCGGCTTCATCGCTGCCTTCATGCTAGCGACGTTCTGGGCTCACCAGCTATCGCCAGCAGTGGCTAACAGTTCTAGCAGAAATACTACAGCTAGAGACGCTGCGACAAAAGCAACCGTCGTCGTCGATGGACGTGCGGCCTTTCAAGTTGGCCCTGTCGGTGAGTACAGCGCGCAGCAAAGGGCTGCCCAAGTCAACCAGCCCTTACAGCTACTTGCCGACTTTGGCTCAACGGTGAGCGTTGACGTTATAGAACGCAACCAGTTGCCTACCATCGTTGCCAATGAGCAGTATCTACTTACCGTCACAGAGCTAGATGCCGCTTTTAACAAAACCCCAACAGAACAAGCCCAGGACTGGGCCAATCAGCTAGGCATATTACTGCGCCAGGCCCAGCAAGAAAGACAGCCCGACTATCTACGATATGCAGCTTGGCTCAGCGGATTTGCACTTCTAGCCGCTGCCATCCTGCATTGGATATTCGGCCGGCTTTATCAACGCCGCATTAGCACTCGTACATCCAGAGATCGCTCCGATTCAAAAATAGCCCAAAAAACAGAGTCGAAAACGGCCCCAAAAACAGAAATTCCCATCGTATTAGGAAGACTCCTAGACGGTAACAAATCTCCAGACGGCACTTTCTTTGCAGGGGTATTGCTCACCGTTGCCAGGTTACTGACTTGGCTAACGGCCTTTTGGTATATCTCTTCTCTCTTTCCACAGCTCAGACAGCGCAGGTATAACTTCCTGCGCGGCTTAACCGTTAGTACTAAGACGCCTCTCGTTGAGCTGGGCGAACAGTCTTACACGTTAGTCGATCTGCTCATTTTGCTGGGTCTGCTGTGGGGACTTTTTACCCTTGTTCAGCTATCTGTGCGTATTTTGACCACGCAAGTTTTACCTCGCACGCAGCTGGCTAGAGGCGCAAGAGAGATTGTTATTCAAACCTATCGCTATGGTGCGCTGGCCATCGGAACGCTGATTTTGTTGCAGGCATGGGGCATTGATTTACGCTCTATCGCGCTGTTGGGGAGTGCCCTGGGCATTGGTATTGGTTTCGGCTTTCAGGACATTGCCAAAAACTTTGGGAGTGGCCTAGTGTTGCTATTTGAGCGCTCTATTCAGGTTGGAGATTTTATCGAGGTCGGTGAGCAAATGGGCAGTGTAGAACGCATCGGCGCACGCAGCATCACCATCCGCACTTTAGACAATATCTCTGTGCTAGTGCCGAATGCCAATCTGATTGGTACACAGGTGCTCAATTGGAATCATGGACGTCATCCGGTTTCGCGACTACACATCACCGTTGGGGTGGCCTATGGCAGCGATCCGCAGCAGGTAAAGTCGGCACTGATGCAGGCAGCGCAGGAGCATGGTGAAGTCTTACCCAGGCCCAGTCCAGATGTCTTTTTGAAGTCGTTTGGAGACAGTGCCCTTGAGTTTGATCTGTTAGTTTGGATTCGTAAGCCAGAGTATCAAGTTCGGATCCAGAGTGATTTGAACTATCGGATAGAAGAGATTTTGAAGGCGCAAAACATTTCAATCCCCTTTCCTCAACGCGATTTACATCTGAAGACAGAGCAGGTGCCGATTTCTTTTTCACCTGAGATAATGAGTGCGATCGCACAAATCATAAAAAACAACAACCTACCTACAACAAAAGACGATCAGCAATAGATAAACAACAATGTCCCAACTCATCCTATACGCCTGCCCCGTGGGTGAACTAGCCACCCAAATAGAACAATACTTTCAAGAAAGCCTCAAACGCTACGGCAAAAATTCGGCCCACGCATACATGCCACACTGCACGCTGACTGGCTTCTTTGACAAAGGGAAAGATAGAAACATTGTTGAACACTACACGCAGTTGCTATTGCAGGTTTTCACAGAGCATCGTGCTTTGTTGCCAGCAAATTCAATCACCGTTGAACCGTTAGCCTTCCACGAAGCTTGGCATGGTTTACCTCTGCAAGCCAACGCCCTAAAGCAACTCATCGCTATCTTTGCCGAGCAGGCTAAGGCAAGCAAATACCCAGTAGCCTTACGGCTAAAAGACTGGCTTCACTTGAGCTTGGCATACGACTTTGATCCAGGCCAGGCAAAAGGATTGCAGGCATTGGCTGCGGAGATGATTGATGTTGCGGCGTCCGTAGATTGGGAGATACGGTTTTATGAAAGAGAAAAGACAGGAATAGATACGAAAGGGATTGCGATCGCATCGCAACCCCCCACAAAACAACACTCACCTCCAGACAACTGGATATGTCATTGTTCTTTTCCGCTATAGCTTCTCTTTTTAGAAATTGTTGTCTTCTGGCACCCACACAGACACAGAGCCAGCCTCACACAAAAACTCAGCCCAGCCCTCATCATCTGTTGTTACAGGTTCTGCTACGTGATTTGTGATATCCACATAGGTGCGATTCGCCTGTCCAACGTCCATTCGCTTAAAGCCACTGTCACCATTGCTCAGCACAACAGCCATTCCGCCCGGATGCTCCGGAGTACCCCAGCGAGTCCAGCCAATCGTATTTGGATGGTCGAAATAATCGTGCTGCTCACCATAGCTGTAGGCCTTGCGAGCTGCCATAAACTTATCAATCAAGTATTGATGGCTGACCAAAGAGATCTCTTGCTTGTTGCCCGCGTCATCTACATCTGTGTACTGTGCGCCATAGTAGTCCGCATAAAACACACAGGGATAGCCTTCTGCGCGTAGCAAAATCAGCGCATAGGCCAAAGGTTTGAACCAATCTTCTACCGGAGATTCCAGAGACTGTAGGGGTTGAGAGTCATGATTATCAACCAGGGTGACGGCCAGCTCAGGATGCGTCTCTACCAACGTATCTTGAAAAATGGCACTCATGTCGTAGTCACTGCCCCATAAGCTCGCCTTGTGAAAGTTGAAATGCAGCGGTGCATCAAATAGCGACACCAGACCATCTGTTAAATCAATAAAGCGATGGAGCGCCTTAATATCACCAGACCAATATTCACCTACAGAAAACAAATAGCGGCCGCTGTAGCGCTGCACGTGCTTCATCCAGTGTGGAAAAAAGCCCGCCTTCACATGCTTGACCGCATCAAAGCGAAAACCATCTAGGTCGATCAGGTCTACGTACCACTCACCCCAGCGCTCCAGGGCATCTATCACTTCCGGATTGTTTACATCCAAGTCGCAGCCCATGAGGTAGTCAAACGAGCCCTTCTCTAGGTCAACCTCGTTGTCAAAAGACTTACCCTCAAAGAGATAAACAGCCTCAAAGTCTTTACCTGCATAGCTGTTGTAGTCAATGGCGTTAAAGTGCCACCAATGCCACTCCATATCGGAATATTTGCGATCGCGCCCAGGAAACGTAAAGTGCGTCCAGGTCTTAATCGGTTCTTCTTCACCGATAGCCTGAGTGCGATCTTCTGGATCGTAAGGCGTTGCTTTAAATTCTTCCTGCTTGTCAGCGCCCATCATGTGGTTTAGCACCACATCGGCATATACCGCGATGCCCGATTCCTTTGCTTTTTTTACCGCGCTCACATACTCATTGCGCGTGCCGTACTTTGTGCGGACTGAGCCTTTTTGGTCAAACTCTCCTAGGTCGTAGCGGTCGTATACGCTGTAGCCAACATCTTTACTGCCGCCGCTGCCCTTGTATGCAGGTGGCAGCCAAACAGACGTAATGCCTGTTGCTGCCAGCTCATCAGACTTTTCAGAAAGTTCATTCCACAGGGAGCCATCGGATGGCACATACCAGTGGAAAAATTGCATCATCACGCCATTAGGTACAAACATAACGAGCGAGACCTCAACTCAGGCAGGGGTTGCAGACTTCCTAGCTAAATTGAGATTGGCCTCTATCAAATCTCCCAGAAGATAGGGTTAAATGTTGCAATTTCAGTAATGCAACTGTTGAGACGAAGGTAAAACTGCAAATAAAACTTTACGCCCCGCCGCAGTTATAACAAACGAAAATCGTTGATGCAACATCCGCAGGATTACTGAACTGTTAGAATCCCTATGCCCTTTTACAGTTAATGGTTTCAGCGCTTCACAAGAATCATGAAGACTTCAAATGGTTGAGTAAAGGTGAGAAATCTCAGTTAAAAGACTTTCTCCTACAAAAGCTACCTGGAGGCGATCCCAGCCACTTTTTCCCAATATTAACCAGCCACTTTTTCCCAATATTAATTAGTTAAAATCTCTTTCGCTTTGCCGCAGAAAAGTGTGA
>JBCBKQ010000309.1:0-6213 GCA_038521595.1 Cyanobacteria bacterium J06627_28
CACTGGCCACCCTGGGCGATGCGGATGCAAATTTGGCAGACTTTGACGCAGGAGATCGGCAGATTCCGATTCGGGTGCGGCTAAAGGAAGACGCGATCGCAGATCTCACCACCCTAGAAAACCTCCAAGTCCCCGGCCAAAACGGTTCTCTGGTTCCTCTAATTGCAGTGGCCGATATCGACTTTGGCAGCGGCCCAGCCCAAATTGACCGCTTCAACCGTTCACGGCAGGTCACCGTCGGCGCAAACCTGCAGGGCATCACCCTGGGCCAGGGTATCGCCGCTGTCGATGAGCTACCCGTGATGAAAAACCTACCAGACGGAGTACGGCAGCAGCCAAAAGGCGACGCCGAAATTCAAAAAGAGGTCTTCAGCCGCTTTGGTCTAGCACTCGGCACGGCCATTTTGATGATTTACGCAGTGCTAGTGCTGCTGTATAACGACTTTCTCTATCCGCTGGCAGTCATGGTGGCATTGCCGCTGTGCGTAGGCGGCGCACTAATGGGGCTACTGCTTGCACAAAAGCCCATGGGCTTATTTGCGCTTATTGGCATTGTGTTGTTAATTGGCCTAGTCACCAAAAACTCAATTTTGCTCGTGGACTATGCCTTGCTAGCTATGAAGGAAGGCAAAACTCGTCGGCAGGCCGTCATAGAAGCAGGCATCACACGATTGCGCCCCATTTTAATGACTTCGATTTCCACCGTGGCAGGCATGGTGCCCATTGCCCTAGAGCTAGGCGCAGGTGGCGAAACCCGTAGCCCTATGGCAATTGCCGTCATTGGCGGCTTTTCGACCTCTACGTTACTGACGCTGATTGTCGTGCCGGTCTTTTTCACCTTCATCAGCGGCACACGCAGCCGAACCGCACGGGTACTAAGCCGAGCAACGGGCATTGGGAACAATCGCAATGCTGTGAGGCCTAGTACGGTAAAAGAAGTGACGACGTAGAGTAGGCGGGGCTAGAAAGATGAGCGGGGAGCCAAAGCAAGCTTTAATTGAAGAAATTAGGCTGGCCTTTGATGGGGTTGCCCGTGGAAACGGCGTTACCCTCCATGAGGCGACTGTCATTGATAGCTATGGCACTCCAGCAGAACGTGCCAAGGCCAGGGCTACAGACACTGAAAAAAGATGGCAGGATGTGCCAGCACGCGACATTCATGAGATAGATGCTGCACTCAGCTTTTTAGATGCTGAAGGCTTGAACTACTACATACCCGCATACCTTATCTGGTATTTACAAAACGTGGACAATGTAGCGGCTCATAGGTCAAATACGTTTGAGTCTATTCCTTTTCATCTGACGTATCAGATGGAAGGTAGTCGACTTGATCGATTTGAACGGTTTACGCGGGCGCAGGGGCGGGCGATCGCACATTTTCTCATCTTTGTTGCGGAGCGTAGAGAAGCCTCAGAAATGCAAGACTTTTTGGCAGAAGCAGAGTACAGCGGTATGACACCAGAAGAGGTAGATCCCTACGTGAGAGATTATTATTTTGAGCGATCTGCTGTGATTAGGAAGGCCTTGGCTCAGTATTGGGGTCAATTCTTGTAAGCTGTAAGGCTTGCGTAACCAGGCTGCGATCGCAGCCAATTCATTAGCTTCGTTTGCTTGTGCTCAAAGCGCTGGTTGGCTATTTTTTTAGGCCTGCGTCAGGGCAATGGTTTTCTGAATCTTGAGGTTGTCTCTTTTTCCACTGGGTATAGCCAATCCAGAAGACAAGTAAGAAAAAGAACAAAACGCGAGCACCAGACTGAAAGCGAAAAAGACTGAAAAAGGCAATGTCTGACGGAACGCCGCAGGCCTGGACGACAGTAATAACAGCTCCCCAAAAAGTAGAGCTAAAGGCAGGCACAAACCAAAATGCGCCAACGAGTATCCACACGCCGTATTTAGCGACGGGGCGTAGCTTTTGCTGGATGGCGACGGGCAGCCAGGGCCGGATGATACCGTAGCCATCTAACCCTGGAATGGGAATGAGATTGAGAAAGACGCCTGCAACTTCTAGGGTAAGCAATAGGGCAACGCCTTCGAATAAAAGAGCGTCTTGACTGCGTAGATTAAAGTCAATAGGGGCTGGCAGCACAGCAACGATGCCAGCGAGCAAAAGGGCGACTGCCAGCGTTGCTAAGGGCCCAGCAGCTGAGACAGCGCTTTTCCATGAGCGGCTTTTTAGAGAGCCATGATTGATATAGACAGCTGCGCCCGGCAGGGGAATGCCCCCCATGAGGAGGAAGATAAAGGGGAGAACGATGCTGTTGGTGAGGTGGGTATAGCGCAGCGGGTTTAGGGTGAGATAGCCTTTTTCTTTGACGCTATGGTCGCCGCCCCAATAGGCCACAATGGCATGGCCAAACTCATGTAAGCATACAGATAAGCCAAAGGTCGCGAAGACTAAGGCTGACCAGAGTATGTTGCTAGGGTTGAAAAGGGGCATGGCCTAATTGTATGGGCTTGTTTGCAATGCTGCTGGCAGGATCGCACTAATAGAAGCTTCATGATTACTAGAGGCTTCATGATTGCCAGAGGCTTCATGATTGCTAGAGACTTTATGACTGTTAGAGGCTTCGTGACTGTTATCAGTCTTTTATGATGATTGCTGAAAGCCGTCACGACTCAGGCTGTTATACTAACGGGAAATTAAGCAAGTCAGGTGCTATGAGCTTTTTCTCTCGGAGATCGCGGCGCTACGCTGCTTATTTTTGGGGCTGTATGCTCAGCTGCATTTTTGCGCTTAGTCTGACTGGTCCTGCGTCGGCGCAGACTGCTGTAACCTGGGAAGATTTGCAGCTGCAGTCTACCTCCCTGCGAAATCCTTACGAGCATTTGACCACTGCGCAAACCTATCAGCTCTCTGACCTGTATCAGCTACGAGAATGGGTCAAAGTCAATCAGCCTGAACCTGATAGCTTTGAAAGAAGGGAGCTTCAGCGGCTAGAAGATGTATTCATTGCTGAAGGCATTGATGCTGACGAACTGCTCAAAGATGCAGAAGAGGCAAGACGATACTGGGCCGCGCAGTCTCGTGGGACAAATGCCGATATTACAGAAAGCCTCGTGCGCATCGATGGCTATGTATTGCCGCTAGGGATAGATGCGGGAAAAAATAGCACCCAAGGACAGCCGATAAACGAATTTTTGCTGGTGCCCTATGTCGGTGCCTGCATTCATGTACCGGCGCCACCGCCCAATCAGATGGTGTATATCAAAACATCTGAAGCGGTTGAAAATCCAGGTATGTTTTCGCCTGTGCAAGTAGAAGGTGAGCTGCAGGCCCATGAGGGCAGCTATGACCTGTTTCAGGTAGATGGCTCTCGCACAGTGGATGTGAGCTACAAAATGAACTTGAGCGCGATCGCGCCCACCGCCAACCAACCAGTCGCCCCTTCGCAGCTAGGAGCTTCTCTGCTGACCCTTCAGGGGTGGAAACAGCTTCCTGCAAAAATCTCCAATACATTAACTGTCGCGCTCAACAAAATACAAAATCAGAAATCTCCTCAGGCGATGATGTTTGCATTGCTGTTGTCTTTTAGCTACGGCGTTTTGCATACGCTAGGCCCAGGTCACGGCAAGGCGGTCATTGTTTCTTACTTTGTTGGGCAGGGGGGCAATTTGCGGCGAGGGCTGCTCATGGGCGGACAAATCGCCATTTTTCATGTGCTCTCGGCGACGCTGTTAGTCATCGTGACCGATACCTTGATTCGTCAGATAGGGGGCACACCAGAGAGCAATTACCGAGTGGTTCAGCTCATCAGCTATGGTGCGATCGCTCTCCTAGGCGGCTGGATGCTACGGCAAACCTTAACCAAAACGACAAAACCTCAGATTGCAGGTCCTGCGGCAGCACTGCAGTCAGACCAAAAATTCAACGACTTACTCTATCCCAGCCTAAGCCAACAGATTCAATCATCCGCGCAACCTCAACAGCATCAAACTATCTCCCAGAAAAATAGCCAGAAAAATAGCCGGAAAAATAACCAGAAACACAACCAGAAAGACGACCAGAACGACTGGATCAGCTGTAGCTGCCTAGCCTGCGGGGAAGCCAATACCATGAGCGGCTGGCTGGCACTAGCCGTGGGCGCGGTTCCCTGTAGTGGTGCCTTATTAGTATTGCTCTATGGACTGGCCAACGACATGCTGTGGCAAAGCGTTGCAATGGTGCTGGCCATTTCAGCTGGGATGGCTATGACGCTTGCCTGGATTGGCATTATGGCGATTTTGACCCATCGGTGGGGAACTCAGATAGCGCAGCAGCGACTTGAACAGCAGCAGCGACTGAATAACAAAAAAGCCATAACCCTGCCGATTCCCCTGGCTCAACTTGGGCAAGTTATTGGTGCCTGTTGCGTATGTCTGTTGGGAATTTCGCTCTTTGCAGCGACTTGGATGACAGGAGCCTAAGTGATGACAGGCCTAAGCAAAGTGACAATTGCTATGTCTACTATCACTATTGTCAGCGCTTGAAGCACTGACTATACTTAAAATGAAAATATCTATGGTATGGATTTATGAAGAGTCAACAGGCTGTCTTAACTGCGTTAGGCTGTGCGGGTTCTTTGGCAGCAATGCTTGCAGTGGCAACCCCAGCAGTCGCTGCAACGACAGCTGATGTAGACGGCAGCCTACCAACCCTGGCTCAAACAGAGTCCAACCCAATTATGGATGCGCTGAGCTGCGGCTGCGCCAGATGCACCATCATCGAGATAAATAATCAGGCTTAAACTACATCTCTGATAGCTCTGGCCAATTTACAGTAGCCCTCTGGCTTTCATCCGCACATAGAAAGGCGATTGAGTTGACTGAGTCGAAATCGACTGTACCTGCTGCCACTCTTGGTTGATTTCTTGTTCAATTTCTTCCTGGTGGTCAAAATAGTAACCCATAGCAGCATGTGCCTCAGCTAGCTTGAGGTAGGTATGCTGCCGGCATATTTCCTCTACAGACCAGCCATAGGAGAGATAATCCATCACAATTTGTGCGACTCTGACACGGGATAGTCGCTGTAATCGTGCTGGCTGGTTGTCTGGTTTTTCGATGTGCGGGTAGCTGAGGGTTAGCATACTAAATCCATGACAAAACCTCATAGAGGCACCTACGTATTATAGCTTTCGAGTCGATGCCGTTAAATCATCCAGAAATGACGATGTGTGAGCCATCTTCGTCTTTTAAGACATCAATGCGGGTTTGGAAGGCTTCACGGAAGTGAGGCATGTGAGTAATGGTGAGAATGCAGGCAAAGTCAGGCGCGATCGCATTAATCGCCGCAATCAAGCGATCGCACCCGGCCCGATCCTGAGTACCAAAGCCTTCATCAACAATCAGCATTTGTAGGGCGGTGCCAGAGCGCAGCGCGAGTAACTGTGCGATCGCCAGCCGAATTGAAAAATTAACCCGAAAGGCCTCACCGCCGGAATAGGTCTCGTAGGGGCGCGTCCCCCGAGCATCCGCAATCAGAATATCCAGCGTGTCTATCAGCTTTTTACGATTGCGCCCGGTGCGCTGAGTAACAAACTGCACATGCAGCTGATGGTTGCTTAGCTTGCCCAGAATCTGATTGGTCTTCGCTTCTAGCTGAGGCAACAAATTTTCAATCATCAGTGCCTGAATGCCGTTACGACCAAAGGCCTGGGCCAGCGCTTGATACACCTGATATTTGTGCCGAATATCTGCAAGATTTTTTACTTGTTCGCTGTGGCGAACTTCCAGCATTTCTAATTGCGAGAGCTGTTGTAGTACTCTGCCCAGCTGTGAAAGCTGTTGCTCCCGTTTTGATTGCGCGTTGGCTAGCTCAGTCTCTAGGCTGATGATTTCTTCCTGCACATCAGAATGCTTGTCTACTTTGGTTTGCAGGCTGCTGGTTTGTTGTTCTAGTTCAGTGAGTGCGTTTGAGTGAGTTTTACACAATTTGCTGAGCTGGTCTATTTTTTTAGTCAGTTCGCTCTGCTGTGATTTTGCCTGCTGCAAGGCTTGGTGACGCTCTTGCCAAATGCGAGCCTGACGGATCTGCGCTCTTATCTGGTTGTGTACCGTGAGACTGTAGTCAATTTTAGTGAGCTGACTATCTAGCTCAACGAGTGTTTTGGCTAGGGGACTACTTTCTACCGTTGCGATCGCACCCTCTATCTCTCGCATCTTCTCCTCAATCCTCGGTTTCTCAGCTTGTATCTTTTCCAGCTGACGCTCGGCTTTTTCGATTTCAGCATGCTTTAG
>JBCBKQ010000310.1:0-6134 GCA_038521595.1 Cyanobacteria bacterium J06627_28
AATCAAATCTGGCTGTAGCTGCCGAATAGCTTGCAAATTTGGCCACAGCCACGAGCCAACAGGTGCCATCTCCGGCGCTATCTCACGGACGTATTGATTTAATACCGCATTCTCTTCTATACCAGAGTTCAGATAGCCAACGACAGAAAGCCCCAACTCTAGCGACACGTCCAAGCCTGTTGCACTCAAACACAAAATTTTCCGAGTCGAGGGCAAACAGTCAGTCGAAGAAGAACTAGCGATGTTCATTGCGGCAGCGTGGCCGGATAACCAAACAAAACATGAATTTGACTAAAGAGTTGCTTCAAGCTTTGCTGACTGTCCTCAGTCGGAATATGCATGCCAGAAAATTGACAGCCCTCTAAGCTCGAAAACCGCCAATATTGTCCACAGTAATCGTGGCCAGTCGCTTCAATCCCTTTGAACTTAAAAGCATTGCGCTTCAGCTTTTCTGAAAAAACAACCTGTAACAAAATGCAGCTACATCTCAGATTAGGCTGCGAGCTTGAAAACGAAACGCCAAAATCCAACGACATGGGATCAAATGTTTGCTGCGTTTTACAATCTGTCAACCACGGACTGAGATCAACAACCGCAGCTGGGATCTCAGCGCGAATGATAGTTGAGATGCAAGCAATTTTACTCACCAGTGCAATAGATAGCGCTTGGGCGCTGGCATTCATAGTAGCTACCTTCCGTAATGTGTACTGATTCTTTTGTGCTTAGTCGTTTCAGCCCCTGCGCCATCAGCAGTGTGGCCCTGCTATAGATACTTATTCTCAATTGTGTCTGTTGACAATTCTAATTTATTGAGATTATATGTCAATAAGGCAGAACGCAACTCATGCTTGAAAGTTAGTCGTTGCTGACCTGCCTTGATAATTTTTCGATTTAAAAATGTTAGGAGCTTCGCAATGACAAATTACGCTCAAGAGCTAAAAATCAACGCAAAAAGGATGGTCTCTGAGGGCAAAGGGATTTTGGCAATGGATGAAAGCAACGGTACCTGCAATCGCCGTTTTGAAGCCTTAGGCATCCCTACCACAGAGAATTCTCGCCAAGACTATCGAGAATTAATCTTAACTGCACCTAATCTGTCTGACTACATCAGCGGCCCCATTCTTTATGACGAGACCATTCGTCAATCGACTCAAGCGGGTGTGCCTTTTCTCAAAGTTATTGCGGATGCAGGGATGCTGCCAGGTATTAAGGTCGATACAGGGGCTAAGGATTTGACTGGACATGCCGGTGAAAAGGTCACCGAAGGGCTAGATGGGCTGCCTGCTCGAATCGCGGAATACTACAATATGGGTGCTCGCTTTGCGAAGTGGCGCGCAGTCATTACTATTGGCGATGGCCTACCCAGTCGAGCCTGCATTGAAGCTAATGCCCATGCGTTGGCCCGCTATGCATCTATTTGCCAAGCAGGTGGGCTGGTCCCGATTGTAGAGCCAGAAGTTTTGCTTGACGGCAGTCACACAATGGCACGGTGCTATCAGGTAACAGATGAGGTGCTACACGCGGTTTTTCACCAGCTCTACATGCAAGGCGTCAGCTACGATCAAATGGTCTTAAAGCCCAGCATGATCGTGCCTGGTAAGGACTCGGGTGAGCGAGCCAGTGTGACCGCTGTCGCTGAAGCGACGATCCGGTGTTTGTTAAAAAATGTGCCTGCAACGGTTGCTGGCATTGCCTTTTTATCGGGCGGGCAAACAAAGGAAGCTGCCTCTGCTCATCTCAATGAGATGAATCAACAATTTGGCGACCAATGCCCTTGGCCAGTGACTTTCTCATATGCACGAGCTATTCAGCAGCCTGCACTAGAGCACTGGTCGGGTGATCAAAGTCGCGTGTCGCAGGCTCAGCAAAAGCTACTACAGCGCGCTAAGTGCAATAGTCTAGCTAGCTTGGGTCAATACTCTGGCGAGCAAGAAAAGCAGCTTGCGCTGGTCTAGTGCCTATTCAGGTTTTCCTCCGAAAAAACAGTTCCAAGTCCATGGATTTAGAGCAGTTGGCGCTGCTCTAAATCCATTTTTTTTAGTCAGACATGGCTTCACTGATGCTTCCTTACAGGGGTTTGTAGATAGGTTTGTCAGCTTCTGTGAAAACAGTGTTGAAATATGCGCCAATCATTCGGAGAGAAAACTGCCATGTCATTTCTGCTTGCTCTACCGATGAGAGCGATCTCGTCTGCATCTGAATCGCACAAGAAAATCCATCGATCTCAGCATCCGAGAAACTGGCTTCTTGAATAATCCACTTAAACGCAATCGGTTGATTAAAGCTGCGCACGCGCAAAAACTTGTTGAAATGGAAATAAAGCGCAAAATAATTAATAGCATCTTGCACACAGCCCTGACAGTTCCAGGCAAATTCAAGATAGCCTTGACGGTAATTTCCCTCATCCGTCATCATCAGCTGACTGTGACAGCCCACCGTAAAAAAACAGGTCTCCGGCCTATTGATAGCGCTTACAAGGGCTTTTAGACTACTGTCTCCTGATAGCTCTGGAACTGTGTCGATCAGTGACGGCTTAATTTTAAGATTTCTGAAGCCATAGTTTGTCGGCGCGTTGACGACACTCGGCCTCTGTTGGGCAGTAGTGCCGATGCGATCGCCCGCGTAGGGAATCACCTTTGCGGTAGGGCTCAACGAGAGGTCGTTACGATATAGAAGATCGGGCATAGTGATTCATGATGAGATTTATTCCCATTAGCATCATAAAGCATTCTCCTGTATTTTTAGTGTTCAAATCAGGTGAGAGCTTATTCAAAGCGTTAGCTGGCCATCTTCCATGTGCAAAATCCGATCGGCAATATCGAGAATGCGATTGTCGTGAGTTACGAGCAAAACCGTGCAGCCTTCTTCTTTGGCGAGGCGCTGCATAATTTCAACAATTTCTCTGCCGGAATGACTGTCGAGCGAGGAGGTCGGTTCATCGGCAAGGATGAGTTGGGGATGGCTAACGAGGGCACGGGCGATCGCAACTCGCTGTTTTTGCCCGCCTGAGAGATTTTCTGGATAGGCGTCTATCTTGTCTCCCAAGCCGACCGCTTCCAGTAACGCAGTGGCCTGAGCGCGATAGTTGGCTTTAGACACCTGAGAGTGAAGGCGTAATGACGTACTGACATTTTCCCAAGCGCTGAGACAGGCCAACAAGTTATGATGCTGAAAAATATAGCCGATCTGACTGCGGGTTTTGATCAGCCGAGACTTTTTGGCTCCGTGTAGCTCAGTGCCCAACACTTGCAGCTTGCCCGTCTGCACTGAGCGCAGGGCACCCAACAGCGTCAGCAGCGTAGTTTTGCCGCTACCCGAAGGCCCTTCAAGAATCACCACTTCCCCGGCCTGTAAAGTGAGAGTAACCTCAGAAAGAACAGGTTTTCGCAGCGTTCCCTTACCGAAAGCGTGGCTGAGTTGACTGGCTGAAACAACAGTAGACATTTGATTTAGAGCACTGCTTAAAACATATCGGCCTTAAAACACATCGGCAGGGTCGGCGGCGCGGAGTTTGTTCATGGCGATCGCCCCCGACAGCATGCACATCATCAGCGTCATCACAAATACCTGCATCGCGACTGCGCCTTTCATCACCAGTGGCACTCGGGTAATCACCACCAACAGCTGATACACCCCATAAGAGGCAATATATCCAGGCACAAATCCCAGTACCGCCAAAATCAGCGCTTCTTGAAAAACCACATTGAGCAAAATCCGATCAGAATAGCCGATGGCTTTGAGCGTGGCATATTCGGGCAGGTGTTCGCTGATGTCGGTATACAGCACCTGGTAAACAATCACCATCCCCACGATAAAGCCCATCGCCGCGCCAAAGTTTAGCACCTTGCCATTCGGCAGCGAAGCGCGAAAAGCTTGTTCGGCAGCGGATAGTTCTGCCTGGGTGAACACGGTTATAGAGGGCGGGAGTTCTGCTTGGAGACGCGATCGCACTACCTCCAAATCTTCCCCATCCTCTAAAAACAGACATCCCACACTCACCCGTTCTAGACTCTCTTTTCCGTACCACTGGGTATAGGTCCAGTCGCTCATGACCACATGGCCATTGTCAAACAAAGTACTCCCCAAGCTAAAGAGCCCCACAACAATCACCCGCTGATTGCTCATTAGCGTAGACACCATCTCAGCCTCATTTGCTGAGCGGAACTGTTCAACAATTGGACCTAGTTTCTCCTGTCCGAGCCGGTCAAACAGGACTGCGCCAGGCGCGGTGAGCAGATCAACCTGCTGGTTTACTTCTGGAATATCGAGCACAGGCTGATCGGGGTTAAAGGCTAGGATTTTGACAGAGTTAGGAAATAGCTGAAACTCTTCTAGATTGGTTTCCTCTTCTGGGCTTACCAGATCTTCTGGGTTTACCCAGTTAGAAAATTCTATGTACAGCGGGCTAGCCGCACGCACCCCTGCGACGGCATCAGCCTGATAGAGATATATTTTTGGAAAAGTGCCCAAATCAATATTGGGCGCATAGGCAGAGACTAAGAACAGATCCCCTTCGAGATGATCGGGGACCAGCGTCACTCCGTCGAACAGCATATCTCGCAGGCCCAGCTGCGTAAAAATAAGAATATTGGAAAAAGCAACCCCTGTTAGCGCCACCAACAGCCGAATCTTTCGATGAAATAGCTGCGCAAATCCTAACGGTTTATATATTTGCCAAATTGTTCTGATGCTTTTCCCCATCCCCTATCCCCTATCTCCCGTCTCAATCTCGACTCTCACTTGCATATTCGTCAAGCTGGCGACTTTTGGGCTGTCTTCTGGGTGAATCTTTAGCCGCACTTCGACCACGCGCTGATTTTCATCCGTTGTAGGATCGCTCGATCCGTCCGAAAGGCTGCGAGCCCCAATTTGCAAACCAATATGTTCAACGGTTGCGCGTAATTCTCCAACGAATCCGCCATATTCGCTGGAGAGTGTTGCTTTTTGTCCAATGGCAATTTGAACAACATCTGTTTCATAGACTTCAGCGATCGCCATCATCTGTTCTGTATTGCCTAGCTCGATGATGCCTTCTTCGGTATTGACCCGCTCACCCACGCGCGTATTAATGCGCAAAATTTGCCCCGAGACAGGAACACGCACCTGAGTCTCTTCTAGATCGGCCTGACGCTGCTCAACGGCAATTTGAGCACGCTCTAGCTCGGCTTGTGAAACGGCTTGATCGGTTGGTCGCACTTCACTGAGATTCGTGAGTAGATTGCGCTCTTGTTCTATCTGTTCGGCGAGAGTTTGCTGAAAGGTACTGAGCTGTGCCTGTCGTTGTACCAGCAGGGCCTCAGCGGTCGCGACGGATTCTGCCGACTGGTCGAGCTGAGCTGCGGCAAGCGCACCTTCGCTAGCTAAGGTTTGGTTGCGCTCGTAGGTGCTGCGGGCCTGCTCAAGTTCGGCCTGGGCGCTGGCGATCGCCGCCTGATATTCCAGCACCTGATTGCGCTGCCGAGCTTCGAGTTCTGCGATCGCTGCCCGCTGAGCCGCCAGTTCTGAAGAATTCCCGGCCCCGGCCAGCAGTTGATTGAGCTTTGCCTGATGTAGCTCAACCGTTTTTTGAGCCTCCTTCAAATCGCGCTGACGACGCTCAAACCCCTGCAAAATAGCAATTACTTGATTCGCATCAACAAAGTCACCCTCTTCTACTAGGATTTGATTAACTCGGCTATCTTCCGCATTTGGGACCGATAGCTGAATCACTTGTCCTTGTGGAACCAAGCGTCCCAACGCGACAACAGAATCACCGTCGCGGGCCAACAGAGCCTCGGTTGCAGACGGCTCATCCACTTGACCTGCTGCAGACTGCGCGTCAGAAAGCTGCGTGCAGGCACCACATGCCAAACCAACAGTCAGCACAAAAAAACAACGAGCAATAATCCAACGAGCAAAAATTTTCAGGGAAACACCCTCTACGGCGTAGACCACATCAGCAAAAAGCAACAGCAAAAAACTTAAAACGCAAAGTCGGCAAGCCTAAGGTCAACTGAGAGAAGTCAGCTAAGCGCCGCGTTTGCAATATTCGATAGCTTGCTCGATCCTATGACAGCTTGAGTATCAAATTTTATAAGTTCAGCATGTTGTAACATCAGCATGTTGTAACAACTGTTTAGCGTCTAGCGACGATA
>JBCBKQ010000311.1:0-6129 GCA_038521595.1 Cyanobacteria bacterium J06627_28
ATTCGGGCGCTCACTTCATCGAACCCATCACACCCTTAGTTGATCTCAGCTTAAAAAATCAGCAAGATATTCTCGTATTTGAGCTTCAGGCACAGGAAAAAGTTTGGACAAAAAGAGATGCCTTTGTGTTGATGGATTGCGATGAGCCTAAGTACTCAGAGAGCAAGCAGCGGCTAGCTAGTTTCAGCCTATGGAAAAAGACAAACTACACGCTTGACTTTATTGACGAGTATTTGCACTACGCTCAAGATGAACGGCTCATTACCGACCTAGAAAATCAGTGTGCACAGTCAAACTATCCAGAATTCAAAGACCATAGACACGACCAATCTATCTTTAGCCTCCTGACCAAAAAGCACAACTTAGAGGCCTATCGCGATCCTTCTCAATGGGGCAATGACATGAAGGATCAGTATACAAATTCGAGTTATCCACAGCTCATTGAGCACACGAGAAAAAGAGGAAAACCGCCTCTTTCAAAAAGAATTAGAAATAGAGTAGGCATCTTAACCCAAGGTATCGGCAAGCAGTCAGCAAACCAATAGATATCGCAGACCTGATCTCAATACACTTGCTACCGTCATCAAGTAATACTTGATTCGCAATACTTGATTCGCAATACTTGATTCGCAATACATTAGATCAAAGCAACCCAGGAAGATTCTATAGACACAGGCAACCCACACGGTAAGATACCCTCTGTAGTTATTGATACCGCTACATCAAAACGAGGCGGTCAACTCACCGTGCAGTCTCTCCTTCAGGTCGCTCGTAAAATCGATAGGTTTATCAATGCCGTTGGCAAGCTGGCCTACTGGCTGGTGCTCGTCATGATTGGGGTCGGCGTTTGGAACGTGCTAGGCCGCTACGTTGGCAATGCCATTGGCCAGAACCTTAGCTCGAATGCCCTCATCGAAACCCAGTGGTATCTGTTTGATCTGGTCTTTTTACTCGGCACGGCCTACACCCTTCAGCACAACGATCATGTTCGCGTCGATGTGTTTTATGACCGCTGGAGCCGCAAACGCAGAGCACTTGCTGATTTATTCGGCACTCTCTTCTTTCTACTGCCCTTTTCTGTTTTAGTGATCTATTTCTCCTGGGGAGCAGTCATCAAGTCTTGGGCCGTCCGTGAAACATCACCTGACCCTGGCGGCCTGATTCGCTACCCGATAAAAACGATGATTCTTGTCAGCTTTAGCCTACTGATTCTTCAGGGCATTGCTGACGCGATTAAAAATTGGGCTATTTATACTGGCCAGCTAGTCCTTGATCCAGCGGTAGCCCCGGATGTTTTAGAAAATTCAGGCAACACTATCGATGAGTCAGGCAACACTATTAATGAGGAAGAGCAAGCATGATAACTGACTGGCTCGGCCCCGCCATGTTTGCCGGTGCACTCGCGTTACTCTCCCTCGGCTATCCTGTGGCCTTTTCTTTAGGCGGTGTGGCTATTCTCTTTGGCATTATTGGCATCGCCCTTGGCGTCTTCGATCCGATTTTTCTGACGGCCATGCCCCAAAGAATTTTTGGCATCATGAACAACTTTACGCTGTTGGCTATTCCCTATTTTATTTTTATGGGGGCCATGCTAGAAAAATCTGGCATCGCAGAAGATTTGCTAGAGACGATGGGCAGCTTGTTTGGTCGCATACGCGGCGGGCTAGCCGTTGCAGTGGTTGTAGTTGGTGCATTGCTAGCAGCGACAACTGGCGTTGTGGCTGCCACAGTAGTGACCATGGGGCTCATTTCATTACCCACGATGTTGCGACACGGCTACAACAAAGATTTAGCCACGGGTGTGATTGCAGCCTCTGGCACGTTAGGGCAAATCATCCCGCCAAGCATTGTTCTTGTTGTGCTAGCCGATCAGCTAGGCATTTCAGTTGGTGATTTGTTTTTGGGGTCTGTGATTCCTGGCCTGATGATGGCAGGCGCGTTTGTGGTGCATGTATTTGCGATCGCACTCTTTCGCCCAGACCTGGCTCCTGCCCTGCCCGCCGAACTGATCGATATTCGCGGGCGGGCGCTGGCCACCAAAATCTTCAAGGTCATGGTGCCACCCCTAGCCCTCATTTTGCTGGTGCTCGGCAGTATTTTCTTTGGCATTGCAACACCCACAGAAGCCGGTGCGCTTGGGTGCTTTGGCGCAATTGTTTTGGCCGCGCTAAAGGGTCAGTTAAAGCTCAAGGGATTAAGAGAGGTGTGCGATCGCACACTACGCACCACCAGCATGGTCATTTTCATCCTCATTGGCTCCACGGCCTTTAGCCTAGTCTTTCGAGGCTTACGCGGCGATCGCTTCATTGCCGACGCGCTGCTAAATCTTCCTGGCGGTGAAATCAGCTTTTTGCTGGTCAGCATGGTCACCATTTTCATCCTCGGCTTTTTCATCGACTTTTTTGAAATCGCCTTTATCGTGGTGCCACTCTTTGCCCCCATAGCTCAGCAAATCGGCATTGATTTAGTCTGGTACGGCGTCATCATCGGCGCAAATATGCAAACCTCCTTTCTCACACCGCCCTTTGGCTTTGCGCTGTTTTATTTACGAGGCGTTGCCCCAAAAGAAATTACCACCGGCAATATTTATCGTGGCGTCATCCCGTTTATTGCACTGCAGCTTCTCGTACTTGTCGCAATTATTAGCTTTCCGCCCTTAGTAAGCTGGTTACCCTCGGTTAGTCAGTAATTGCCTACAGGCACTACCAACCTGCAGGCACTACCAACCTGCAGCCACTACCAAATCATCCTCAAGCCAATGACGCTCAATAAAGACAGCACGATTCGCTTAAAAAGTGCGGCATCGATTTTCTTAGATAGCACAATGCCAGCACCCATCCCCACCGTAAAGAAAGGCAGACTATACAGCGCGATTTTCCCTAGCTCCGGAGTTAGGTGACCCTCAAAGAAATGTCCTGTCAGCGCAAAGGTCAGCGCAACAACATAGACGCCCGGCAAGTTACCCTTAAATTCCTCTGGTGTCCATTCTTTTGAATTTGCATACATCACCAGAGGCGGGCCACCGACTGTCAAAGCGCCGGTCAAAAACCCAGATACACCGCCAAATAAATACGCCCAGCGCGGAGACTCTAGCGTTGGCATTTTAAAGATGGGCGACACTAGCCGCAGAACGTCGTACAGAACGTAGAGGACGATGAAGCCACCGAGCAGCTTGCGGGCCAAAGATTCGGGCACGTAGTGTAGACCAACTAGGCCAAGGGGAATGGAGACCATTGCGGAGAGGGCTAAGGGCGCGATCGCACGCCAGTCAAAGCTGTCTCGATAGTAAACCCACAAACCAAAGCTGCTGAGCAAGCACATCATTAGTACGAGCGGAATGGCGAGCTGTAAGTCTAGGAAAAAGGGCAGAAGTGCGATCGCAACCAACGCGAACCCAAAGCCAGCCAAACTTTGCACCGCAGCAGCCAGCCCCAGCACACTGCCAATCCAAACAATATTCTCCAAAAGCTCTGCCTATCCCAATACCAAAACCGATATGAGTGCGGTGCCAAAGCCTGCCAAAGGCAACATGACCTACGCAATCCCTACAGATATATTAACTTACGTAAACCTTTTCTCATTTTAATTTCAGCCATTCCTAAAAAATTAAATTGGCCAAATACACATTTAAGTTGTATATTCAACCGCACAGTGTTCAAGCAGTGTTCAAATGCCTGTGTTCGCTGACGTTTACTGCTTTTCTACCGCATTTAATTCGCACTCAACCATGGTTTCTACTGTAGGCATCACCGCCCAGACAGCCCCAGAGATAGCCCCAGAGACATCCCAAAAGATAGCCCCAGAGACAACAAGCGAACCCGTTCCAAAAACAGTCCTAAAAGCATCAAAAGAGACCGCAAGACACATCGCCCAGCAAATGTCTCAGGAGTGCGTCGCACGCAGGCTCCGGCAGGTAAATCGCACCATCACCCGCCTCTATGACGAAGCCCTACGCCCCCACGGCCTCACCGTCAACCAGCTCAACATCCTCGCTGTTGTCATCAGCGAAAAGCAAATCCGCCCCGGCCAGCTTGGCCAATCCCTCGGCATGGAAAAATCCACCGTCAGCCGCACCGTAGATCGTATGGTGCGCAAAGACTGGCTGAAAGTCACCCCCGGCACAGATGGTCGTACACAGCTACTCACTGTTACCGCCAAAGGTCGCAAGCTCCTGCTCAACGTCACCCCCGTTTGGGACGACCTACAAGCAGGTGTCCTCACCGATACCGGCAGCGGCAACAATATTCTCCAATTGCTGGCGCTAGATGATGCGATCGCAGAAAAGCCCACCAGCGAAACAACAGAAATATATTCTGACGAGCCAGTCTCAGCTGACGACTTTTATCTATAAGCAGGCAATCAAATCAGAAAGAGGCTTCTACAGCTACACACTCTACAGCTACACACTCTACAGCTATACAACTGTTGTTTTAGCTGTGCTGCATGCAGTCACCAAAAACGATAAGCACACCACACATTCACACCGAGCGCTCATACAGCAATCTGCACTAAGCTTGTTGCACCTAGTACGGCTACAACCTTTGTTCTATAAAGCTTAGTGCTTAGCAGCGGTGAGACCCCGCGTCGCTTTACGGCGCTAGGGAACGCTCACCAAGACAAGCTGCTCAATGCATTGAGCAGCTTGCTATAAAAAACAACAGTGTTCAAAGCAACACTTTTACAGTTCACCCTACCCAAAAACAATCTTCAAAAGCACCTCACATACTCGTACAAAAAGATGCCTGACGTTTCCGTAAAACAAGAGTTAATATCCGCTCACCCTACTTGTTCACAAACTGTGAA
Organism: Cyanobacteria bacterium J06627_28; assembly: GCA_038521595.1. Taxonomy (GTDB): domain Bacteria; phylum Cyanobacteriota; class Cyanobacteriia; order Phormidesmidales; family Phormidesmidaceae; genus Phormidesmis. Next base: position 4,804 of record JBCBKQ010000311.1, read on the forward strand.
AACCCTAGCTCATTCACCTTATTCCAAGCCCGTACCGACTCTCGAAACTGCTTCCAGCTATCGTACACTTCCTTAAAGGTGCCATCTTTGCCGGCACTATCTTCTAAAAGCGCAGTCGTGGCCTCATTAGCCGCTGTCAAAATCTCATCGCTGTAGGGCGTTAACTGAGTTCCCTGATCTACCAAGCTTTGCAGAGCCGCACCATTCAAGGCATCGTACTTCGCCAGCATGTTTATATTCGACTCGTACGTTGCCGTCTTAAAGACTTCTTTGTACTCCTCTGGCAAACTATCCCACGCTGTTAGATTCACCGTGGCATCTAGCGTGGCACCAGGCTCCCACCAGCCAGGATAGTAGTAATAGTCCGCTGCATTTTGCAAGCCGAGCTTTTCATCATCATATGGGCCGACAAACTCCGCCGCGTCAATGGCACCGCGATCTAGCGCCAGGAAAATTTCACCTCCCGGCAAAACCTGTACGTTCACCCCTAGCTCAGCCATCACTTTGCCGCCCAAACCAGGAATGCGCATTTTCAAACCATTCAAGTCACCCAGCGTTTGAATATTATTTTTGAACCAACCGCCCATCTGCACGCCGGTATTCCCCGCTGGAAAGCTAATCACGCCAAAGTCGGCATATAGCTTGTGCATCGCATCTAGTCCACCACCATGGTAGTACCAAGCATTTTGCTGCTGTGCATTCAGACCAAAGGGCACGGTCGTGCCAAAGGCTAAAGCTTCGTTTTTGCCCACATAGTAGTAGCTGGCGCTATGACCACATTCCACGGTGCCTTCTTGCACAGCGTCTAAAACCTGCAGGCCAGGAACAATCTCACCGGCTGCAAAAGGATCAATAGTAAAGCGACCATTGGTGAGTTCGGAAACGCGATCGCACACCGTTTGCGCCCCGCCATAGATCGTATCGAGCGACTGCGGCCAGCTGGTCGCCATCCGCCACCGCACCTGGGGCAAATCACCACTCGCGGTGCCACCCCCCTGCTGAGTACAAGCCGCCAATACCGAGGTACCCGCTGCGCTGGCACCATATCCCAAAACTCGTCTACGCTTCATCACCTGAATCCAACGCTGCTAGAGCAGGTCGCCAATTAAAAGTACGATTTTTATTAAATCACTCAGCAGCGGCGAAACGTATCATCGGTAACATATCGGCAACTACCTATGTCGAAGACAAAATATAGTGATAAGATTCAAATCTGGTAAAACACCAGTAATTGGACATGTAGCTCAGTTGGATAGAGCATCAGATTCCGGTTCTGAGGGTCGGGGGTTCGAATCCCTCCATGTTCGTTCACTCTATTCTGTTAGA
>JBCBKQ010000312.1:0-6085 GCA_038521595.1 Cyanobacteria bacterium J06627_28
AAAATTTTCCCTGACCTAGGTCGTTTGCTTTTGCTGCTGTAAAGGTTAGGGCAGTGCCACCATCGATAACTAAGCAGGGCCAGCCAGTGGTTGCACCTGCGCCAAGTAGCGTGACAGCACGATCAATGCCTAGGGTGCTGTAGAGGTCGGTGATGGGGATATGCGATCGCACTACTACATTCGCCTGTTCTTTCCATAGCTGAGCCTGAGCAGGTACCGCAGATGCTATCCACAGATCGCGCAGCAAAACGGGAGACTCTGGAAAAGTGGCTATCTTTGAACAAGTAATTTGGTTCGTCCACTCATAGATTTGTGGTGTATGGATCTGTGGCGTAGCGTGTGGTGATTTCGCTGTCCATGCTGTGGCTTGAAATTGTGATTGATTTAGGTGTGCTGCGATCGCTTCTGTCAAATGCGGCGTATGCCAGGCTCCAACGAGACTTTCTTGATAAAAATAGCCCCAGTGAAGCCGAGTATTTCCAATAATTAAAGCCAGCCAATGCTCGCTTTGTTTAGACAGTTTGCTAGGGGTGTCCATCGGCAGCTTAATTGTCTACGAAGTGTCTGTAGAAAGCGCACTCAGCTAATACGAGCTTTTCTTAAAATAGACCCTTTAAAAAACTTAAGGGCCGACCAAAGGTGGTCAGCCCTAAATGGTTTTAACTTGAATGAACAGTCGTTGAATATTACCTCCGGTCTGATGTATGGGTCAGATTTTCTTGATTAGGAGCAGACCTAGCTCTAGGCGCAGACCTAACTTCAGAAGCAGACTTTACAGACAGATGAACAACGCTTGCCGGGCACCTATGATGTGATATCCATGTGGATTTGGCTCAGTCTACTAGAAAAAGACTTGATGCCCATTTTTACAATAGGATGCGGTAAAGCAATTAAGCTTTTGTGTTTGGAACCGTTGAGATCATTTCTCCTGCGCTAATAAGAACCTTTTATTATCTGAATGGTCGTAGAAAGTAGGCTCTTCCTTATTGCATTTGAAAATCACCCGAACGCAAGTTATTTAGTTGTCTTTCTTACTTCTCAAAGTAGCATAGCCAACAAGGAAATCTAAGCCAGAGCGCCTAAGTTAACAGAGTGCTACAGAAGTTTGCGCATGTTCATCAATTGTTGAACTCATGCTGTCAGAACACCTAATATTCACGCTTGACATATAGTTTTCTGCACTTACAGCAAAGCGCGAAAAACTATATGTGCACCAGCAGATTTCCATACTTGCGCTCGATGCTCATAGCTTTAAGTGCTTTTGTAGCTGCTTTATCGCCTTGGCCATGTCGGGCAGGCGCTTAATGACGGCAGTAGATTTTAGGAAGACTTTGTGGGGGAGGGCGGGAGAGCCTGAAACGATTTCTCCGGGGGCGACGTTGCTGTGGATGCCTGCCTGTGCAGAGGCGATCGCGCCATCCCCAATTTTTGCCTGGTTAGAAATGCCGACCTGACCTGCCAAAATGACCCGATTACCCACGTGAACGCCTCCAGCCATGCCAACCTGCGCCGCCATCGCCACCGCCTGTCCAATTTGGCAGCCGTGTGCGATGTGCACCATGTTGTCAATTTTGGTATTGCGCCCAATGCGGGTTTCTCCGACAGCAGGTCTATCGACCGTAGAGTTGCAGCCAATCTCGACGCAGTCTTCTATGACTGTGATGCCAGATTGATGCATTTTTTCCCAGCCGGTGGCCGTCGGTACAAATCCAAACCCCTCCGAGCCGATGGCGGCGCCGCTATGAATAACGCAGTTTGAACCGATTTGTGTCCGCTCGTGGATGACGCAGTTGGCATGGAGTACCGTATTGTCACCAATTGTGGCGTCTGGGTAGACGACAGCGCCTGCATGAATGCAAGTGCGATCGCCAATATGGGCTCCCGCATGGACAACCGCATGGGGGCCAACAGCAACGTCTTTGCCTATGTCAGCGCCAGGTTCAATAACGGCGGTGGGATGAATGCCCGGTGAGCGGCGGTAAGGTTTGTAAAAGCAGGCGATCGCCCTAGCAAAAACGAGTCTAGGGTTTTTAACGCTGACCCAAGCGATATTTCGTGCGTTGGCTTGCGCTTGCAGAGTCTCGTCGCTAGGGAGAACCAATGCGCCAGCTTGCGTTGTTGTGACATAGCTAGCAAATTTTGCCCCTTCTACATAGCTGAGCTGGGTCGCGTTCGCCTCTTGTATCGCAGCTAAGCCCTTTACTTCTATGTCAGCAGCGGTATTTGCCGCCAAACTAGACGAGGTGACCTCATCGGCCAAAGCCTCGACAATCTGACTAAATTTCATCGGTTGGTTTTCTCCAGCTGTCGCTACTTTCGATTTGCCCCTTGGCAGTTAAGCTACCAGAAAGGCCGCACATTCCACATGGGAAGTTTGTGGAAAGAAGTCCGCAGGCTGCACGTGCGTTAGCTGATATCCCCCGATTTCACAAAGCAGCTTTAAATCGCGTGCCAAGGTTGCTGGATTGCAGCTGACGTACACAATGCGCTTTGGCTTTATCTTGGCAATGCTTTCTATGACGTCTGGCTCACAGCCCTTGCGGGGGGGATCGAGTAGCAAAATGTCAGGCGTCACGTCCAAATTTGGCAGCAGCGTGGCAACATCGCCAATTCTGAATCCGACGTTTTCAATGTTATTGAGGGCTGCGTTTGCCTGGGCCTGCACCACAGATTCGGTGAATGATTCTAATCCGATGCACTGTTTGACATGCTGTGCCAAAGGTAATGTGAACGTACCGACCCCGCAGTAGGCGTCCACAAGTACTTCTTTGCCTGTGAGCGATAGCGCTTGCTGAATATGCTGTAGTAACCGTTCTGCCTGAGTCGTATTGACCTGAAAGAAAGTTGCAGGCTGAATGTGATAAGTCAGCCCCGCAAACGTCTCCTCTAAATGAGGCTCGCCTGCGATAGAAAAGGTCTCAGGTCCAAAAATAGCGTTAGTTTTCTTCCAGTTCAGGTTGATTAGCACGCCGACCACGTCTGGATAGCGGTCCATCCATTCCTGCGCTTGCTCATGGATGCCTTTGAGCTTGACTGAGCGGCTCACGAGCGTGATTAAAATTTTGCCTGTGCGCTTACCAATGCGCAGCGAGAGATGCTTGATGTGGCCCTTATGCTTTCTCTCATCGTAGATTTTCCATTCCCGCGATTGAATGTCTTTTTTGATCTCAGCGAGGAGTGGATCGAGGCGATTGTCTTGCACGGGGCACTGGTTTAGGTTTACCAGGTTATGAGAGCCCTTCCTGTAGTAGCCCGCTTTCACCGCGTTAGTTTGCGATTTGCCAACGGGATAGGTGGCCTTGTTACGATAGCCCAAGGTCTCATCTGCAGCCAGTACTGGGGCAACGTCGATATTTTCTAGTTTGCCAATGCGAGTGAGCGCGTCGGTGACGAGCTTGTGTTTGGCTTCTAGCTGGGCGGCATAGGCTACCTGCTGCCACTGACAGCCGCCGCACTTATCAGCCACGATGCAAGCAGGACGAACGCGCTGCGGGGAGGCCGTTACAATGCCAGCAGGTTTGCCAAAGCCATGGGTTGCTTTGGCTTTGGTTAAGGTGACGCGCATTTCGTCGCCGGGCACTGTGTTGGGTACAAACACAACGCGATCTTCCCAGCGTCCGACACCATCACCGCCACTGCTTAAATCTGTAATGGTGACCTTGATGGTAGAGCCTTGCCGCCATTTTTGGGTTTCATCTGATGCCTTCCAGGGGCTATCTGCCAGCGCTGGAGCTTTAGGCACAGCTTTAAAGGTATTGGGTTTAAGAGTATTGAGTTTAGGGGTATTGGATTTAGGAGTACTGGATTTAGGAGTATTGAGTTTGAGGGTATCGGCCCGAACCTCCTTAGATGGTTTGGTCTGCGGGGGCTCGGTGGCGGAACTCTGCACTGGTGGCTGTACGGGTTTGGCCTGCTTACTAGCGGGCGGATGATTAGCGGGCGGATGATTAGCGGGCGGATTAATAGGCTGCTCTGAAATTAACGGGTCTGCCTGTGGGTTGGTTGATTGGGTCGTTGCCGGGGTCGGCCATACGCTGTCTTGAGGTGTGGCGGCATCCTCTACGGGGTTGGGTTGATTGTCAGCGGACGGCGTAGAAGGCAGCATGGCAATTTGAGACTGAGCAATTTGAGACGAGCAGTTAGCGAGTGCAATTGGCCTGATGCGAGTCATTGGCCAATTGCATTCAGCAAGCCTCTCAGTATGACTTATTTTCTCGTGCCGCTTTGTTTGTGTTTAGAGTTGGTCACATTTCAACGTGTCATAGTTGCAGATTCAAGCGTAATTGCCAGTTTCACCGGGCTTTCTAGGGCACTTCTTTTGCGAGCTTAATATTTCTTGATATCTTTCTCAGGCGGGTTGTCTCAGTGTCTTGTTTTATTTCTGGTGAAAAAAATATGGAAGAAAATAATGCGATCGCTTTCCTTGTCCCCCCTAGAGTCGCTAAACTGTCTATATAGATAGTTACCGCAATCCTAAGAAATTATGTCTGTTGTCAGCCAAGTAATTCTCAACGCAGATGATGAGTTGCGCTACCCCACTAGCGGCGAACTAAAGGGTATTGAAAACTTTTTGAAGACAGGCAGTCAGCGGATGCGGATTGCCCAAGTCCTTGCAGATAATGAGAAAAAGATTGTAGACCAGGCCAGTGGTAACCTCTGGAAGCTACGCCCTGACTTTATCGCCAAAGGCGGTAATGCCTACGGCCAAAAGCAGCGTGCTCTTTGTCTACGCGACTATGGCTGGTATCTGCGTCTCATCACATACAGCTTGATAGCTGGTGATAAGCAGCCTATCGAGAGCATTGGTCTCATTGGTGTGCGTGAAATGTACAACGCACTTGATGTTCCTGTGCCAGGCATGGTCGAGGCAATTCGCTGCCTAAAGAATGCGTCTTTGCCGCTACTGGCGGATGAAGACGCTGTTGAAGCTGAGCCTTATTTTGACTACATTATTCAGGCGATGTCTGCATAATGCATCCGGTGCAAAACAATTCATGCGAAAGCAATTCATGAATATGAGAGGTAGGGCGATAGTCTTGCCTCTTTTTTATTTGAATCAGTTTGAGTACCTGAGTCAGCTTTAAAGAGAGTTAATACATGTGTATGCCTGTTTGATATATTCTGAAGCCATCATTTGCTGTGTGTCAGCGCAAGGCAAGTCACTCAATCACGCTGTTGCCCTATGGTTTCTTCTGTTCGAAAGGTCTCACCCATGGCGTCTTGTCAGTTGGGTAAAGTCGTTAAGTCTAACTCTCACTGCGACTATGTCGTGCAGTTGGACACTGCCCATGACGTCAACGACCCGCCAAGCACAGAAGACTATGGGTTTGGTCAATTTGTAAACTTTCAAGGGCCCAATCGTCACTGGGCCGTTGGTATTGTGTACAACTCTCAGCTCTTTAATGCGTCTTTTTTAAACAGTGGCCCCCGATTGACGAGCACGCCAGATCCGGTATTTACCCCCGATCTCATTGACGATACTTGCGTGCTGCTGAATGTGGTTTTAGTAGGGAGTTTAGGATTCGAGGGCGATCGCACCTATGGACTGCACGGTATCCCACGCATTGTTATTCCTGCCAACACGCCCGTTTCCAAAATGGATATAGAAGCGGTACATGACTTTCATCGGTCGGCAGATGGGCGATCGCAGTTTGCCTACTATGCTCATTTGCTGCGCTCTGGCGGTACCTTTGCTGAGTCACTCACTCAGCAGGTCTTAAACGAATTAGTTGCTACAGAGCTATTTTCAGGTGCTGAGCAAAGGGCATTGCAGGTATTGTGCAAAGAGCTTTCTTGGAAAAGCACCATGGGTGCGATGCGCTAAAGCCCTGTGCTAACGGAGCACCATATTGAAATAAATGGCGAGCAAAGAAATTAATCCTTGTAATATTCCGTTACATACGTTATTGTGAATACATCGGCAGAAAGAAACCTTCTTTTGAGGTCTTTCACCGCATTTGTACCTAAATACCGGAATAATACTAATGACTACTACTCTACAGCAGCGTGAAAGCGCCAACCTGTGGGAGCAGTTTTGTCAGTGGGTTACCAGCACCGACAACCGCCTCTATGTAGGTTGGTTCGG
>JBCBKQ010000313.1:0-6079 GCA_038521595.1 Cyanobacteria bacterium J06627_28
ACACCGCTACCATCATTAGCGCAGATTAAATTGCCAGACACTTCCGAGTCGTCAATATCGCCTGCCAAATATATTTGGCAGGCGATATTGACGACTCGGAAGTGTCTGGCAATTTAATCTGCGCTAATGATGGTAGCGGTGTTGCCCTGTTTAACCCACAGGGCGCGTCGCGCATTTTTGGCAACGATGTGCGCTTTAACGGGCGTCGGCTGCGCAGCCCTGGTATTGCACTAATGGGCAGCGGCCACGAAGTCAGTGAAAACTATGTGGCCTTTCAGCCTGGCCCCGGCGTTGGCATCGTCTCTTATCCCAAGAGCGCTCAAAACATGGTTCGAGGTAACTTTTTCCGGGCGCTAGATGGTCTAAGTGTGGACTTGGGCTACAACCATGGGGCTGGCGTGTCGGACTATCAGTTTATTGATGGGCCTAACCCGCCGCGCAATTCTGGTCAGCGACGGCGCGACTCGGCTAACGCTGCCATTAATGCGCCTGAATTTGATGCCTATGTGTTTCCAGTGAGTGGCGGTGGTGCCACAGTGACTGGCTACGCGGATCCAGGGTCGGAGATTGATATTTACCAAGTTTCGACCAAGCCCAATCGGCACTATGGCAATCTGGGCAATTTACTGACGACGGTAAATGTGGCAGAAGATGGCACGTTTAGTGCGATGGTGGATTTGCCAGAAGGTACTGAAGTTAGTGCGATCGCATCTGACAGTCGCTACGGTACGTCCGAACCTTCTCCAGTAGCTGCTATTGGCGTTGAGCCGCCAACACTGCCTGCCCCTGGCCCCTATCAGCCGGTTTGCCAAGACCCACCTTTACCGGGTGAAGTCGTTCAGCTGCCTCCCGAAGAGCCTATTACACTGCGCGTTCCTCGCAATGTTCACTTCGCGTTAGATCGCTCATTTATCAGCGCCGAAAGTGCCAACATCATCGATCAAATTGCAGCGGCGATGGTGGAGTATCCTTCTCTCACGGTTGAGCTGCAGGGCCATACCGACCCTCGCGCGAGCGATGCTTACAACCAGGCGCTAGGTGAGCGCCGGGCGCTGTCTGCCAGAGATTATTTGCTGCAGCGGGGCGTTGCTCCAGAGCGCATTCGGATTATTTCATTCGGTGAGACCCAGACGATTTCGACCGTGCCAGACGTGGTGGACTATGCCCGCGATCGCAGAGTGGAATTTATCTTCTCTGACTCTCGCGGCTTAGACATTATTTTTGAGCGCCAAGAGACCGACTTACAGATTGAATAATCGCTCGCCAGGCTTTGCCATAGACAGTGTTTTGGTGCAGAGCCTGATTGGATACTTCGCTGATATTCACTGGAGACTCACCCGACTTTCCCCTAGGCAATCACTGCCTCGCCAACCTTTTTAACAACTCTGTTTTGTTATTCCCATGAACCAGTCAACCCGACGACCTTCTGCATTTCCTTTAGCGCCTGCGCCTATTCGCGCGGCTCGACTGCTGGCAACGCCTCGCCGTTTGGTCGCGAGTACCCTCGCTGGCTCCATGGCACTGCTCTCTTTGATGGTTGCGCCGCCAGCGGCCAATGCCCAAGATGGCTCCGGGCAAATCTGCTACGCCGTCGGTGACAACAACCCACCTGGTGATGGTGATGGTGGTATTTCTTTTGACGATACCCTTGCTCGCATTGACTTTGGTGAGCGGTTAGCCCAAGGCGTTGCGACCGTTCGTCGTCCCGATGGTACGCCCATTAGAGACATTGAGGCCCTGACGTCTCGGCCTGATTTCAATGAACTCATTGCGGCCAATGCCAATGAAATTGGTCGAATCGATCCGCAAACAGGTGTTTTTACAACGCTGGGCACGCTTTCACCCTATGTTGATTTTGATGCGATCGTGATTGATCGCGAGTCCAATAATCAAACCCGGCTGCTGGCTGTCTCTAAGCGGGGCGGCTCGCTCAATAACAACCTGGTAGAAGCGACCCTAAACGTCGATGGCAACGGTCAAACAACGAGCATTAGCGCCCCTCGACTGCTAGCGAGGATTCCTGATGGCCAGTTTCCTCAAGATACTGACAGTATTGACGGCATCGCCATAAGTCCGACGGGAGTATTGTTTGGTGTGGCCAACCGAGGACCGCGTAACTTAAACGACATTTCGGCGCAGGTGCTGGTGATTATTGATCCGGCAACTGGAAACTTGACACCCAGAGGCGAGTTTATTGCCCAGGGTGAAGCCATTGATGACGTTGAAGATGTGAGCTTTGACCTGTTTGGCAACCTGTTCGCTAGCTCAGGGAGTAACTTCAACCGCTTCACAGACAATGCGTTCATCTTTCCCCTAGCGGGCAATGGCACTTTGAGCCCGGCGAGCAATATCCTTGACCTAGTGCCTACGGGTGCAGGCGACTTTGAAGCGTCAGCCTGTTTACGATTTTCGTCTACAGGTGGACTGCTGGTGGTGAAGCGCATTACCGCAGTCACCCAAGGTGGTGTAGAGACCCGATTTGATAGCTTCCTCGATCAGCAAGGCGAAAACGCTGACAATGTGCTGAACCGCCAAACCAATGGTGCGTTTCCGCTGGGCATTGTCCAGACGCCGACGGCGCTCACTCCGGGTGACCAAGTCGAGTACACCGTATATGTGTACAATCCGACGCCTCTACCAATCCGAAATGCGGTGCTGTGCGATGCCATTGAGCAGCCCAGCATTTTAGCGTCTGACAGCATTGAGTTTTCGCCGTCGTCTACCGATTTGGCACTGACCTTCACAGACGAGGCTGACTTTGCAAGGGCGCCTTTGTCTGCTGCGCCCCCTGCCTGTGGGCCTGTGCTGGGCGGTGGCAATCAGTTTTTGGCGGGCCCTCCTGGGCCTGTGGGCGGGCTAAATGTTGGTACTGGCGGTGGCGTTGTAACGGATTCATTTGACCTAGCGCCTGGTGCGATCGCCGCCACTCGCTTTAGCATCACTGTAGGCGCTGCCAACTTTGAGGAAGCGGACACTGAAGCTCAGTAGTCGCTAAAAGCTCAGTAGATACTGCAGTTCAATTAGATAACTAGATAACTGTGAGCTAACTGTGAGCCAGTCTCATAGGTTAAGACAGGGGCGTCAGCGATTTTGCAGGCTCTCCTGTTTTTGATGTCTTTATTCCTTGTTTAACTGTTTTATAGCGCTCAGCTTTATGGTGCTCAGCTTTCTGACGCTCAGCTTTCTGGCGTTCAGCTTTCTGGCGCTCAGCTGCTGGCTGCGTTTTTGATCTGCTCAAAAGCCTTTCTTTTAGAGTCACCAAAGGACTCACTAGGCTGCTACGAAGGAGCGTATATTCGCAGTAGGCAACTAGGCTGCGCTGTCCAAGGTGCGTTAGGCAATGGCCCAATAGCCTGCGGCAGTCGTTGAGCATATGTAGCAGCGTCATGGGCAATCGCAGGGCCGGTTGGCAGGTAATCATACGAATCGTGTAGCGGCTGTAGCCAATGCCCTGAAAGAACCTTTTTAGGTAGGCAGGTGTTAGCCTCTCTTGACCGATCAGGTGGACGATATGAAGCTGGGCATGAAACCAAATTTCCCAGCCTGCTTTTTTGAGGTGTAAGAGGGCTTCGGTATCTTCGCCTTTTTTGTGGAGGGTGTTGCCAATGGGGCCTTTTAGCTTGAGATCGAAGGGAACATGCTCTAGCCAAGCCCACTTGCGAATGACCAGGCCCGCTCCGGGGGGGACATGGTTACTCAGTCGCCGTTTACCCGCAGTAAAGCAAACGTCGTGCGATCGCTCTACCACCGGAAAAAAGCCCGCAATCCGCTCAAAATTCGGTGGGGGCGCCACTTCAAAACTGCCGTGAATTTGGCTACCAAAGGCCGCTGCCTTGGGATGGGCCTGCCCAAATGCGTAGGCCCGACTTACCCAGTCAGCCGCCGGAATATTGTCATCATCTAGAAAGCCAATGAGCGGGCCCTGCGCTTCCAAAATAGCCGCTTGGCGAGCAAAGCTAGCCCCCTGACGACGCTCCATTTGGTAGCGAACGGGCACCGGCATCGTCGGGGCAAGCTGCTCAATTAGCTGCGCAGTATCGTCTGTGCTGTTGTTATCGACAATGACGATTTCCCATCGGAAAGGCTGAGTATTTTTTTGCGATCGCAGTGCTGCAAACAGCCGGGGTAGCCCTTCTGCGCGGTTGTACGTTCGAATAGCTACCGAAAAATCGATCATATTGCCTATAAACGCCAAACACATGCACAAAAAAGCGTGCGTAAATCGGCGATATAAATAATTTTTCGATAAAAATGTAAAGCTTTGCCGAGTAAGTTACTTCGTGGAAAATACGCAACTTGCTTATTACTGGAAAAGCATTGAAATAAGGGGGATTCAGGCTTTTTCCGGTGTTTATTCTGATGTTTATTTTCTTTAGAAATTCAGAATAATGTAGCGATCTCCTGACAAACACAGTACAATAACTGAAAGTTTCTGTAATATTTCGTTTATTCCCTTGCCTATGGCTACGGATTTTGTACGCTCCAGTTTTGCTTGGCTGCTTGACCTTTTGCTGAGGCCCATGGAGGGTCTTAGTCTTTTACTTGCGCAGCATTTGTTGATTAACGGTTACACGCGACTTGTGCCTGACTGTAAAAACGCTTTATAACAGGGGTAATTTTCCATGCCAGCTTTATTTCCTATCATTGCGATCATGGCGGTCTTTATCTTTATCAGTGCCCACGCCACTGCCACCGCGCCGCCGCGCCGTCGTCGTTCAGACTACTACGAGTCGTCGCGCGGCTCTCGAGGAGGGTATGGTGAATCATCACGTAGCAGCAATCGTCGAGAAGACCGCAGCCGTAGTTCTTCCTCAGATCGGCGACGCGATAGCCGCCGTGAAAAGTATGACCGCAGCCGCTACTAGTCCATCAGTCTGTTTGAAATTATCTAAATGACTGACATGATCTAAATAATCAAAAAAGCCCTGCTAAATAGCAGGGCTTTTTTGCAGGGCTTTTTTTGGTGTTGCTATCTGTTGTCGACGCGGCTGCCTATCGACGCGGTTGCCTATCGACGCGGTTACCGTGAGGACTCTAAGAGATGCTAGCTTTGATTTGACGACAAAACTCACCGACAGCCGCCAGTCCTTCCTCGGGCGTGCCACTGGCCAATCGCTTAACGATGGCACTACCCACAATCACGCCGTCTGCGCCCCAGTCTTTTAGCTGTCTGGCCTGGGCGGGCTCCGATACGCCAAAGCCAACGCCGACTGGCTTGTCTGTATTTTTATGAATGTCTTCGAGCAGGCCTTCTACACGGGTAGCCAGTTCTTGCCGTGCGCCGGTCACACCTGTAACGCTCACTAGGTAGATAAAGCCTTGGGAGCGCTGTGCGATCGCTTGAATCCGCTCATCTGGAGAGGTTGGTGCGACCAATAAAATCACCGCAATGCCCACGTCTGCTGCCGCCTTTAGCAATCCATCCATTTCCTCCAACGGCAAATCGGGCACGAGCAACCCCCGCGCACCTGCGGCATAAATATCTTTGAGAAACGTCTCAACTCCCCGATTCAAAATGGGATTGTAATAGGTAAACAAAATCAGTGGGGCCGATAGCTGGGGCGTTACCTCAGCTACTAGCTGAATGACCGCTTCTAACGTCACGCCACGGTTTAGTGCCCGCGTTGCAGCTGCCTGAATCGTGGGGCCATCTGCCAGCGGGTCAGAATAGGGCACACCCAGCTCGATGAGGTCTGCACCATTACGATCTAAGACTCGTAATGCTTCGGCTGTGGTTGTCAGATCTGGGTCTCCAGCGGTGATGAATGGAATAAAGGCGCATTCGTTGCGATCGCGCACCTGCTCAAACCGCTCCTGCACAGACACCATTTTGGACACTACTTCAGACATAACAAATTCGCCTCTTTTTCCCACCTTGCATGTAATCTATCGGCAGATTTGACAGCAGAGCCTCTACAGAGGCGTTTTCTCTTGCTGCGCCTGCTTCTGACTTTCCTGTTCCTGAATTTCCTGTCTCTGACGCCCCTGTTCCTGACGCTCCTGTTCCTGACGCTCCTGTTCCTGACGTTCTTGGTCTACCTCAGCCTGCAGCTGTGCCAACTCTTCTGGACTCATCTCT
>JBCBKQ010000314.1:0-6074 GCA_038521595.1 Cyanobacteria bacterium J06627_28
AAATTTAGAAAGCAGCATCGCGGTCGGATGCGGGGCATGGCCCACCGAGGCAACGAGATCAATTTTGGTCAATTTGCCCTTCAGGCTACTGAGTGCTGCTGGATGACCTCCCGCCAGATTGAGGCCGCTAGGCGTGCCATGACGCGCTACATCAAACGTGGCGGTAAGATTTGGATTCGGGTTTTTCCCGACAAGTCTGTCACCATGCGAGCGGCAGAGACTCGAATGGGTTCTGGTAAAGGTAACCCTGAATTTTGGGTTGCTGTGATTAAGCCGGGCCGGATTGTTTTTGAAATTGCGGGTGTCTCTGAAGAAGTGGCCCGTGAGGCGATGAGACTGGCGTCCTTTAAGCTGCCTTTCAAAACTAAGTTCGTCGTTAAAGAGAGCGAGGAGGGTTAAGACAACATGGCACTTGTGAAGATTGCAGAACTCAGAGAGCTGAGTGATGAAGAACTGGCACAGGCGATCGCAGACACCAAGCGTGAGCTATTTGAACTGCGCTTTAAGAAAGCGACTCGCCAGCTAGAGACCGGATTTCATCAGTTCAAGCACAACCGTCGTAAGTTGGCCCAGCTGATGACCCTTGAAACCGAAAGAAAAACGGCCAAAGCCGCGAAAGAGGCGTAACACACCATGGCAACAAAAGAGAGAGTTGGCCTTGTAGTCAGCAACAAAATGGAAAAGACAGTGGTGGTCGCGGTCGAAAGCCGAGTCCAACACAAAAAATACGGCAAGATTATGGTGCGAACCAAGCGCTATAAAGCCCATGACGAGGAAAATAAGTGTAAAGAAGGCGATCGCGTCAAAATTAGCGAGACCCGTCCCATGAGTCGCACCAAACGGTGGGTCGTGGCTGACATCCTCAGTTCTTCAGAGATATAAGCGAGGATTAACCCGTGATTCAGCAAGAAACCTATTTGAATGTGGCCGACAACAGCGGCGCTCGTAAGCTCATGTGCATCCGTGTGCTGGGCGGCCGCAAGCAGTATGCCGGTGTAGGCGATGTGATTGTTGCCGTCGTCAAAGATGCCCTGCCAAACATGGGCGTCAAAAAGTCCGACGTGGTCAAGGCTGTCGTCGTGCGTACCCGCAAGGGCATCCGTCGCTCCAGCGGTATGAGCATTCGCTTTGATGACAACGCGGCTGTGCTTATTAACCAAGACGGTAACCCCAAAGGCACTCGTGTCTTTGGCCCCGTTGCCCGTGAACTCCGTGACAAGAGCTTCACCAAGATTGTTTCGCTAGCGCCGGAGGTACTCTAAATGGTCGTCAAGAACAAAAATGTCGGGCGTCAAAAGATGCACGTGCGCACTGGAGATACCGTCCAGGTGATCACCGGCAAAGACAAAGGCAAGGTTGGCGAAGTTGTCGCCACCAATGCAAAGACTTCTCAAGTTATCGTGCAGGGCGTGAATATGCGTACTAAGCACGTTAAACCCCAAGCAGAAGGTGAATCGGGCCAAATTCTGACCAAAGAATTTCCCATTCACAGCTCCAATGTGATGCAGTACTCCACCAAACAGAAAGTGACTAGCCGCGTCGGCTACACCGTCAATGAAAGCGGTCGTAAAGTGCGCGTGCTCAAAAAAACAGGCGAGGTGCTAGAAAACTAGGTCCAAAGTGATTGCTTTTTTGCTCAATAGAGCGCTTTCAATCACAGCCGACAAAAGTTTTAGTCCCATTCACCGCCCACCAGGCAAAGCGAAAGCTCTAAAAATCAGCTACATGTTTGATTCTTTAGCAACCGCAACTGTCAATCTTACTTTTTCCCACGCAACTGTTTGCACAGCATCCTACCCTGACCAAGCCCAGGGATATCGTTTCCAGAGGACACAATGGCCGACTCACTCAAAACCCTTTACTTGGAGAAGGTGGCACCCAAACTGAAAGAACAGTTTGGCTATACCAACCCTCACCAAGTCCCTAAGTTACTCAAAGTCACGGTAAACCGTGGCCTGGGTGAAGCCTCACAAAATGCGAAAGCGCTCGAATCATCTATCAGCGAGCTGGCGATGATTACCGGACAGCGCCCTGTTGTAACCCGAGCAAAGAAAGCGATCGCAGGCTTCAAGATCCGTGAAGGAATGCCTGTTGGCGTCAAAGTGACACTCCGTTCAGCTCGGATGTACGCCTTCACAAACCGACTGATTAACTTGACTCTCCCCCGCATTCGAGACTTCAGGGGCGTTAGCCCTCGTAGCTTTGACGGCAGAGGAAACTACACCCTGGGCCTGCGCGAGCAGCTGATTTTCCCAGAGGTTGACTACGACAGCGTTGACCAGATTCGCGGGATGGACATCACCATTGTCACCACCGCAAACTCCGACGAAGAAGGCAGAGCCCTTCTCAAGGAGCTGGGCATGCCCTTCCGAGACAATTAGAGGCAGTAGCAAACAAGAGGATTATGGCGTCTAACGACACAATTTCAGATATGCTGACGCGCATTCGGAACGCTACCCTTGCGCGGCACCAAACCGTCGATATTCCATCGACCAAGATGACCCGTAGCATTGCCACCGTTCTTAAGGAAGAAGGCTTTATTGCAGATTCTGTAGATGGCGGCGAGGGCATCGAGCGCAAGATTACCATCACCCTAAAGTACAAGGGTAAGACCCGTCAGCCTATCATTCGCAAACTCTCCCGAGTCAGTAAGCCTGGCCTGCGCGTATATTCCAACCGCAAAGAGCTGCCCCGCGTTCTCGGCGGTATTGGAATTGCTATCATTTCTACCTCCAGCGGCGTTATGACAGATCGTGATGCGCGTCGTCAGGGTATTGGCGGAGAAGTGCTTTGCTACATCTATTAATAAGTCTTTATCTGTCCATCTGAACCCCGACCAGCGAACATCCGAACAGCAGGAGAAGTGAAATGTCTAGAATTGGCAAACAGCCTGTGCCAATCCCCAAAGGAGTCACCATTACCATCAACGGCCAAGCGGTGACCGTAAAAGGCCCTAAGGGTCAACTTTCTCGGGAGTTCCCACCCGAGGTTGCCTTTGTACAAGAAGGTGACACCGTTGTCGTAACTCGCGTCAACGAGTCGCGCAACGCCAGACAGCGTCATGGCCTTGTGCGCACCCTGATTGCCAACATGGTTGAAGGTGTTGATAAGGGTTATGAGAAAAAGCTAGAAATCCAGGGCGTTGGCTATAGAGCGTCCACCCAGGGCAAAAAGCTTGTCATGGCGTTGGGCTACAGTCACCCTGTGGAGTTTGACCCCCCCGAAGGCATCACCTTTGCTGTGGAGAAAAACACGAGCGTGACCGTCACAGGCATTGATAAAGAAGTTGTGGGCAACACAGCGGCTAGAGTCCGTGCGGCCCGCCCGCCTGAGCCCTACAAGGGCAAAGGCGTTCGCTATGCAGGCGAGCAAATCAGACGTAAAGCCGGTAAGGCAGGTAAGTAGGTAAACAAGCGATGAAAGCAACACGTAGAGAATCTACCCGTCGCCGCCATGCGCGCGTTCGCCGTCGGGTAAAAGGCAGCACTGAGCGTCCCAGGCTCGCTATATTTCGTTCTAATCAGCATATTTATGCGCAGGTCATTGACGACACTGAGCACAAAACATTGGCCGCAGCCTCTACTCTGGACAAAGATGCCAGTGTAAAAGTAGGCGCCAACAAAGAAGCTGCTGCTGCCGTTGGTAAGCTGATTGCAGAACGAGCGCTTAAGCAAAACATTTCACAAGTCGTCTTTGATCGAGGCGGCAAGCTTTATCACGGTCGAGTGGCGGCTCTGGCTGATGCGGCCCGTGAAGCAGGTCTGAAGTTCTAACGAATATTTATCCACAGCAAACCCCACGAAACCTTTAAAGGCTAATCAAATGGCAGACAACCGTCGAAAGAAAAATAAGAATCGGGAAAAAGATTCCGAGTGGAAAGAGCGGGTCGTACAGATTCGCCGCGTGACCAAAGTTGTTAAAGGCGGTAAAAAGCTCAGCTTCCGAGCCATTGTTGTCGTTGGCAACGAAAAGGGTCAAGTAGGCGTTGGGGTTGGTAAGGCCAGCGATGTGATCGGTGCGGTGAAAAAAGGCGTTGCCGATGGCAAAAAACACTTGGTAGAAGTGCCTCTAAACAAGGCCTACTCTATCCCTCACCCCACAACGGGTAGAGCCGGTGGCGCAAGAGTCTTCATGAGACCGGCTGCTCCAGGTACGGGTGTAATTGCTGGTGGCGCGGTTCGCATCGTACTTGAGCTAGCAGGCGTCAGAAATATCTTGGCAAAGCAGCTTGGCTCCGATAACCCGCTAAACAATGCTCGCGCAGCGGCTGAGGCCATTGATTCGCTAAGGACGCTTTCTGACGTTGCGCAAGAGCGTGGTATTCCTATCGAAAAGCTTTACGCATAAGGCACAGGCATTAGACCTACACAGGAGACTATTTCGAGATGAGATTAGAAGATGCAAAGCCCAAGAAGGGCTCTAAAAAGCGTCGCAACCGCAAAGGTCGTGGCATTGCAGCTGGCCAAGGAGCTAGCTGTGGATTTGGTATGCGTGGCCAAAAGTCTCGCTCGGGTAGTGGCACACGCCCTGGTTTTGAAGGGGGTCAACTGCCTCTTTACCGCCGAATTCCTAAACTAAAGCATTTCACCATCGTTAATCAGAAAGCGTATACGGTGATTAACATTAAAGATTTGGCTGACTTACCCAAGGGTGAAGTGACCCTGGAGTCTTTGATGGAGTCAGGCATCATTACCTCCGACGACGGCCCGCTCAAGGTACTGGGCGATGGTGAAATTTCCACTGCGCTGACGGTAAAGGCGGCTGCCTTTACGAAGTCTGCGAAGGAAAAGATTGAAGCTGCTGGTGGCAGCTGCGAGATTGTATAGGCTGTAGGTTATTTGTCTGCAATCCTTTGCCTAGCTTTCTAAATTGGGGAGTAGGAAGAGCGCAACGTAAATAAGGGTTTGGTCCGATTTTTCTTTGAGGGGCTCACGTTTCTAGGAGGCGCTTAAGAAGAAATTAAGAGGAATGTCCTTGTTTACTTACCGTTACTCCCTGCTCCCTTTATTATTAGATATAGAGATTTAATTGACTTGGCCCTTTGTCAACCGTCAGGTCAATCGCCAGCTTGCCAGATATCTACCCATGGTTTTGTCTAGGCGCTGTCATTATCTTTCAGACGCTCTGATTTTTTCGGATTCTATAAATTATGGTTGTGAGTCAAGGCAAATCGCCTAGCGCCCAAGAAACGTTTTTACAGATGGCCCAAGCAGCCGGACTGCGAAGCCGTCTGCTCGTCACTATCGGACTGTTGATCTTAGTGAGACTGGGTATCTATATTCCTGTCCCAGGAATCGACCGAGATGCCTTTGCGGCCTCTGTTGCCAGTGGCGGCGGCGTTCTTAGCTTTTTAGATATTATTGGCGGTGGCGGTCTATCGCTGGTAGGTATTTTTGCGCTGGGCATTTTGCCGTTTATTAACGCATCAATCATCATGCAGCTGCTGACAGCGGCGATTCCAGCCCTGGAAGATCTGCAGAAGAATGAAGGTGAAGCGGGACGGCGAAAAATCTCACAGATTACGCGCTACGTGGCCTTTGGCTGGACGATTTTGCAGAGCACAATGCTGTCGTGTTTCTTGCTGAGAGATTTTGCCTACGACTTTGGCGTTCCATTTGTGGCGGAGACGGTACTCGCCCTAACCGCTGGCTCAATGTTTGTCATGTGGGTGGGTGAGCTGATTACAGAGCGTGGCTTGGGCAACGGTGCCTCTCTGCTGATTTTCCTTAACATCGTGTCCTCTTTGCCGAAGGTACTGGGCGATACGGTCGATTTGGCTCAGGTTGGAGCAAGTACGGGCGATCGCGGCACTATCGGCGGCATTGTCATCCTCTTTTTAGTCTTTATCTTTACAATTATCGGCATTGTTTTTGTTCAAGAGGGCACTCGTCGCATTCCCATCGTGTCGGCAAGACGTCAGGTCGGTCGCAAGCTATACCTAGAGAAAAGCAACTACCTGCCTCTACGACTGAACCAAGGCGGTGTCATGCCTATCATTTTCGCCTCGTCGATGTTGATTTTGCCTCTGTCTTTGGTGGGCCTAATTCAAAATCCCACCTTTAGCGAGCTCGTGA
>JBCBKQ010000315.1:0-6032 GCA_038521595.1 Cyanobacteria bacterium J06627_28
GCTCTGAATATTTTTCTTCGCGATCGCGCAACGCTTCCAATTCGCCATAGTTCTGCTCAATATTTTCTGACTGCGACAAAATCTCTTCGACTTGCCGAAGCTGTTGCTGCTTTTCGGCCAGCTCAGCACTATTCGCCTCTAATGTTGTTTTTTGATGCTGTTCTTTTTGCAACAACAATGCCAGCTCTTGTTGCTGTTTCATCTGTTGCGTCTTGCGTTTCTTTAGCTGCTTGAGCGCTCTCTTTTTTGTCTGCTCATGCTTTTTGCCCGTTTCAACTTGAGCCTGCAGCACATCATAATCTTGCTGAATGTCGCGGCAAGACTCTATTTGCGCGCTCAGCTGCGAAAGTAGACCTTCGACAGGCTGTAGCTGTGCCTTGTACTGGCGAAACTGTTCTTTTGCCTGCTCTGCAAGACGGTCATACTGGTCTAGCTTTAGCAAATCTGCCAGCACCTGCTTCCGCTCACTAGGCCGCTTCAGCATAAACTCATCTGCTCTACCCTGGCGCAGATACGCCGAGTTTACAAATGTCTCGTAGTCAATTTTTATCTGTTGGAGAATGTACCTTTGGGTGGCACGAACACCCTTTTGAGTGAGACTTTTGTAGTCGTCTTCACTGCCTTCTGTTTGAATTTGGCCTGTTTGAATTTGGAACTCTAACTCACTGGCCTGATTGCGACGACGGGTGCGAATGATGCGATAGCGATGGTCATCGTGAATAAAAGAAAAGCTGACTCTCGTTTCTTTGCTTCCTTGCCGGACGATGTCGTCCTCAGCGTTGACGCGGCTTTGGCCCCACACACACCATGCGATCGCCTCCAGTAGCGAAGACTTTCCTGCCCCATTGGGCCCCCAAACGCAAGCCACATGCAGCCCATCAAAATTTAGCACCACCTCTCGGTAGCTCAAAAAGTTTTGAAGCGTTAGCTGCTTTGGAATCATGCGCCAGCATCATTGCCGCACCGGAAAAAAGAGCGCGTGCCGGTAAGGCAAGGACTCCATCATAACCAATACAAACGATCTTAAGTACGCCTGATCTGATTTGATCTGGAATTTAAATAGGTGCGATCGCAATCGATCCGGCTAACTTATGCAAAAACGCCATGCAAACTAGTCGCCTAGTTAGGTTACCTACGCGGTTTAGTCAGCCTTGTCTTTAAGTTGTCTGCTTGAAGTTGTCTGCTTGAAGTTGCCTACTTTAAGTTGTCTGTCACGCCGAATGTGACCCCCATGCAACCCACTGTGGCGAGACACTAGGCAGTGCGCAAACTCCGGTATCTAAAGCTTCTAGGATAGTCTCCTTGCAATCGCTGCCACTGAGCTGATGCAGCTCTACGCAGGCTCCTGTCAGGTTTGCACGATACAAATTACTGCCATCTAGCAGTGCACCCCTGAGATTTGCCCCTCGTAAGTCAGTTTCTTCTAAGTTGGCAACGCGTAGATCAGCGCCTCGTAAATCAGCACCGACTAGGCTCGCACAATGCAAATCTGTACCGAGCAGGTTTACCCCCTGTAGATTGGCCCCACTAAGATCCACGCCAACCAAGTCAGCGCCACTTAAATTGGCTCCCCTAAAGTTGGCTCGGCTTAGGTCAGTATGGCTAAAGTCAGCGCCGCTCAGGTCACATTGCCTAAAGTCAGCGCCCCTAAAAACAGAGCGGGCGAGCGCAACCCCTTTGAGCGATTGATACGAAAAATCGCGATCGCCTCGGTTGTATTTTCTGAGTAGCTGGTGAAGTGTTGTCATAATAAGTCAGTCCTACCTCCGGTCAGCTAGCGTTGTGGCGACTGACCGCGTCATGTTTTTTGAGAAAGTCGTCTAAAAAAACTCTCTACCTCATCACCTGTATGACTACTGTAAAAAGAAACTCTGAGAAACTTGTGAGGATACTCAGCTGACAGCTCTACCTATCGGTTTCCATAGACCCGTTTGCGAAAGCTGCTTTGACCGTGGATGCTCACCATAAAAGGCACGCAGTAGGTCAAAATGGCAGAGACCCAACGGGTGCCCGTCATGCTGTTGTTGACGACTGCACTGCCATGATTGATGGTAAACAGCAACGTACCAACAATCAGCGCGACTCGTAGGGCCGTTGCTCGACACCGCTGCTGGGCCAAAGTCAGTTTTATTCGTTGTATCTGGTGCATGAGCTTGAGAAAAAATATGTCTTATGTCGAAAGGAAATAAAAATTAGTCGAAAAGGAATAGTCAAAAAAGAGACCATGCCTCACAGGCAAAGCCTTAGAAGTAGATCATTTCAATTTCAGTCTCAGTATTCCCAAAGACAAAAATAGCGGTTTCCTGAAAGCTAGGGGCCCCAGTTTGAATGGTCGGATTGCGCGAAAATCCAAACCCTTCCGTCGGGATGCCAAAATTTCCCTGGTTTATTTGCTGGTCTTCGTTTTCGTCATGCAGGATAGACACGGCATAGCTACCTAGGGGCAAATCTTCAAACGTAACTGACAGTGGCTGGTCATCGGCTTCGCCAGTCTCTGCTGCTGGGTCTAAAGCCGGTACACATTGGTTGGCAATAACCCCTTCAGGATTGTCTGGGAAGCCTTCACTACGCTCAAACAGGGTAAAGCAAACCTGACCTACGTCATTTTTCAACCCGGTGGCCTGCACCGTAAGCGAGCCGCTCGTTGGCAGCTCTTGTGCACTGGCCGAAAACCCAGCTGTTGTGAGGGTAAACAATGTCGCTAAGCCAGCGCTGTATGCGAGCTGTATTGGCAAGAGACTTGCAGGTAAGAAAGAAGCTGTTAAACGCATAGTAGAGCGTCCTTGCAATTAAGGATGAGTTGCTAAACGAATCATGTTACTAAAGTGCGGCAGCCACCGCCTTCTAAGTAGTATGACGCATATTGTTAACAAATGTATCTATCAATTTACACCCATATATGCAATGCGTTGCCTAGCGCTGGAACGACTACGGGGTTGCATAAGGGTTTGCAAAAAAACAAAAAAGCAGAGCATAACGCCCTGCTTTTCTGATGCTTTTTGAATTTCTATTGGACGAGCTTACTCATCATCATCTTCGTCATCATCAGAAGGATATTCAAAGCTATTGGATTGGTTAGTTAGAACGGATTTGCCAAGGGAGAGGGCGCGCTGAGCTTGGATCGCAGCTTTGCGATTCCAGGTAGCTCTGCGGCTGTTTCGCTTGGATTTGGAGGTTTTCTTCTTTGGAGCCGCCATGAGCGTAAATGTGTCTACAGTGCAATAACCTTGTGAGTATAGTCCATTTTTGGACATGAGAAAAGGGGAAACTCGGTTTTTCTATCATCGAAGCAATGACACAATGTGATGGCGACTGACTTTCCACTCAGAGTGATTATGCAAGTGATCGCTGAAGGCCAAGTAACGATACCAGTGCATATCACCAGTGCGTATCAGAGAAGCCCTTAAACATCGGGCTTGGAACAACAGAAGTTGATTTTCTGGAAGATAACGGCAGATTTTATCTCGTGAAATTGGAAGAGCCCCCGAAAGCTGAGGTTCTCAGAGATCTGAGGGGAATTACCACAGTGGATCTAAGTACTGATGAGATTATGCGCCTAACAAGAGATTGGGCATGGTTAGATGTTTGTTGATTGCTGCGTTGTATTAATCCTGTTTACTTACTGAGGTAGGCGTGGGATGGCTTTTCATTCCGTATTTTATTGATTAGTCAGACTATACAATGAAGCAGATTTGGCTCTGTTTTTACGATTTGCTTGCGCTTTACTAACCCTGGGTTTATGAGACTTTCTCCTGCTGGACAACGTTTTTATCAAGAAGTACAGAAGTCCAGCGGACGCATAAATTTAACAACGGCGGCGCTCTATATTGCGCAGGAAGAATACTGGGATATGGAGCCTAGGGTTTATCTAGAAGCTTTGGATGATATGGCAGCGGCGGTGCGATCGCGCCTTCCCAAAGGCCGCTACCCCCTCAAAGTCATCCAGGTCATAAACCAGTACCTCTTCGACGAGCTCAAGTTTGCAGGCAATAGCCAAGATTATTACAACCCAGACAATAGCCTGCTGAACTGCGTAATAGATCGGCGGCTCGGCATTCCCATTACCCTATCGCTAGTGTATTTGGAAATTGCTAATCGCGTTCAGTTTCCGATGGTGGGCGTGGGGATGCCCGGACATTTCCTGGTGCGCCCTGTCGTAGAAGAGATGGAAGTGTTTGTCGATCCGTTTAATCAAGGAGAGACGCTATTTTTGGCGGACTGTCAGCAGCGCTTCGCTCAAATGTTTCCCGGTGGTGAGTGGCATGGTTCGTATCTAAACGGCGTGATGCCAAAGCCATTTTTGACGCGGATGCTGATGAATCTAAAGTTTGCGTATGTGCAGCTAGAGGCTTATGACCAGGCGGTGGGCGTACTCGATAAGCTGCTGATTTTGATGCCAGATGAGTCGCAGCAAATTAGGGATAGAGGCCTGTTGCATCATCAATTGGAAAATTTCGAGCTGGCTCGGCAAGATTTGGAGCGGTACTTGCGATCGCACCCAAGTCCCCCAGACGGCTACCAAATTCAGCAAATCTTAGCACGCATCAGTCGCAGCTAAACCGGCAGCTAAACGGGTGTCAAAGGCTATACAAGTCAACCCCTGATCGGTCATGCTGAGTAAACTGCTGACATGTGCAAAAGGACTGAGGAATGGACGTTATCCCAGCTATTGATTTATTAGAAGGTCGCTGCGTAAGGCTCTTTCAAGGAGACTACGATCAGTCTCAAGTGTTTAATGACAATCCGGTAGAAGTGGCTCAGCAGTGGGCGGCTGAGGGGGCAACGCGCTTGCACCTGGTGGATTTGGACGGTGCTAAGGCAGGGAAGCCAGAAAACTGGCAGGCAATTAGTGCGATCGCAGACGCCATAGATATTCCCATCGAAGTCGGCGGCGGTCTGCGTGATGCTGACAGAGTAAGCGCTCTATTCGACCTTGGTGTGAAATACGCCATCTTAGGCACGGTCGCTGTCGAGAATCCTGACCTTGTAGGCCAGCTCTGCGAAAAATTTCCAGGGCAAATCATCGTCGGCATCGATGCCCGTGAGGGCAAGGTTGCCACTCGCGGCTGGCTAGAAACATCCGAAGTGATGGCCGTTGAGCTGGCAAAGCGCATGGGCGACATGGGCGCAGCCGAAATTATCTACACCGATATTAAGCGTGACGGCACCATGAAAGGGCCGAATATGGATGCCCTCAGAGAGCTTGCTACTGCAATTGATACGCCTGTGATTGCTTCGGGTGGCGTTAGCTCTTTGGCAGACTTGATGAGTCTATTGAGCTTAGTGCCTGCTGGCGTGTCTGGTGCCATTGTCGGTAAGGCGTTGTATACCGGCGATGTCTCGCTGAAAGATGCAATTCGTGCGGTGGGTCAGGGCCGTTGGCAAGATGTGCCGCCCGTGGGTGGGCTGGGAAGTGCGATCGCATAGAAGAATATTTCGCTGACAGTACAATAAAAACACCGAAAGGAACAAAGTCAAGATTTCATGCCAGCCAAGGATTTTCACCATGACACCGTTAAGAGGGCTCTCATAAAAGACGGCTGGACAATTACAGATGATCCACTAACCTTGAAACTGGGTGTCAGATCTGTGTACATGGATCTTGGTGCTGAAAAGCTTATTGCGGCGGAAAGAGGAAGCGACAAAATTGCGGTCGAGATTAAAAGCTTTTCTAGCCCTTCTCTGCTCAATGATTTGGAGAAAGCCTGGGGACAGTTTTTTATGTGCGCTAGAACGCTTCAACGTAGAGAACCAGATCGGTTTTTTGTATTTGGCCGTTAGTTCAGCGACTTTTGATACCATTTTTATGGAGGAAGCGGGTCAACTCCTTTTAGCAGAACCTGGCTTTAGAATTATTGTGTTTGATCCCAAAACTGAGGAAATCATGCAATGGATACCATCTCAGTAGATACGTTAGAACAGTGGCGAAAAATAATTAAGGACAGCCCACAGTATTACGCTGATTTACCTTATCGCTATGGGGACATCAATACATACATCGTCACCAGTGAAGATAGAAACATCTTTTTTAC
>JBCBKQ010000316.1:0-5961 GCA_038521595.1 Cyanobacteria bacterium J06627_28
AGGTCGCTTTGACTGGCTCGCTTAACATCACTCAGCTCAGAGACTGCTTTCTACTCTCAGTTTAGATGATTTGGGGGGCTTATTAAACTGCTTCTCCCTTAGCATCTTCGCCAACCTGCTGGCCATAGGCGTCTTGCTTGGCTTGCGAGGTGGGTAGTCGATAGGTTTCCACTCTGCGTTCGTAGCGGACATACCAATCGTCTGGTGCGATCTCCGATAGCCACTCTGGCTCCACGGTCGCTAGTTCATTTAGCGCGGCTCGCATGGTCTCACCGACTAACTCTAGGCGGTTGAGCTTACGAATTGAGGCGAGCACTCTGGTCGCATCTGTCCGCTGTTGGCCACGCTTCTTGAGCAGTCCTTTTTCTTTGCAGCGAAGCAGCAGCTTCTCTAGCAGGAGATGTTCTTTGCCGTTGTCTATCAGCCGCTTACGAAACTCACTCAAGACACTGAAATCGAAGCCCTCATCGGTTAACTCTAGTCCGAGTAGATATTTCTAATCGATGCGAGAGCGCACCGCTTCGGCAGCTTGCCTATCGGATAAGTTCTCTCGAAACTGTAGGACGGTCACCAGTGCGGTGCGCCACGGCTGGAGGGCTGGCCGGCCCATGGTTGCATACAGCTCTTCAAAGTCACTGTCTTCAAATACGGTGCCGAGTTCGTCGCGCAATGTCAGGTAGGGATTGCCTTTGGGGAAAGCCGCTTTAGCAACCAGAGCAGTTTGAGCCGGAACCGCTCTCATGGGCAATGGATACAAGCACATCAGTCATCATCTCCGTGCCAAAATACATCTCTTCTACATTACCGCGCTATCAATTTGCTGAATTCGCCAACAGTATCCAAAGAGTTTTTGCACGATGCAAATAGCAAAATAGGCTACTTGCTAGCCCAGAACCTCTTCAAAAGGTAGAGCAGTGGCACGAAAAGAATCATCCAAGCATAAGTAGAAAAGTTGGACACTGCATTAGATTCGCTTGAATCAGCTAATACGAGGAAGCCGATAAATAGACCTAGCCCTATGGATACGAGGAATGCAAAGAATCCACGTTTGCCCCATAGGCGAGTCCCGAGAAAAGAAGCAGGCATTGCTGTGATTGCAAAAAAGCAAAGCTAGAATTGGATTGTTCTATCACTAAGCTTCCATGTCTCTGTAATGCATTGTCTAACTCAGAAACAATACCGCCCAAGGAAACATTCGCCCATACTAGAAGGCCGCAAGATACGGCTCTAATGAATAGCTTTCCTACTTGGGCATCGTAATTTCTAGGTTCATTTTCCGACTTCTTAGACTCGGATTGATATGAATATGGGCGTTTCTCCAACTCATTATCGTTGTGCACAGATGCTTTCTGAGCATTGCTCTGCTGCTGACTACCAAGTAGTGCGACGAAGGTTATGCTGCTAAACGAGAACAGTAATACTATGAGGGCTTCCAACACGGGTCATTAGTGTAGATGTATACAAACATATCTATCGTCTCACGTTCATGAAAGCCCATTCTGTCAGACTTCTTCATCTATAAAAAACGGTCGTTAACTTAGCGGTCAGGGACTTGACTGTCTCACCTGTGAAATTGCCCATAAGCTAGGTATTTCAGGCGTTTACTTCACTCAGCAAAGAGGCGTTTTAAAGGTGCATATGTTGTGCTGAGTTTGGCCTATTGTCAGAGGTGGAACTGATGCCAGTAAAATGGTAGGAACTAATCGTCTGAGTCATGCGAATGGTTATGCAGCGTGTAGAGATTGAGCTACCAGAATCGGTGTATCGGCAGCTGATGCGAGTTTCGGAAGAAACAGCGCAGCCAGTTGCGACACTAGCGGCCCAAAGCGTGATGAGTAATTTGCCGCCTTCGGCAGCTGATGCCTCGCCAGAGTTGCGGGGAGAGCTATTGAGGATGCAAACGCTGGAGACCAGCGAGCTGTTGAAAGTGGCTCAGTCACAGATGGCGATTGCGAGTCATGAACGTCAAGCAGAGCTGCTAGAGAGAAATCAGGAGGGCCTATTAACGGATGCGGAGCGTCAGGAATTAGCGGCGCTGCGAGCCGAGTCAGATCGGTTGATGTTGCAGAAAGCCTATGCCTGGTCCATGCTACGTTGGCGCGGTCAGCAAGTGCCGTCGCTAAAAGAGCTGCCGATTCCGCAATGAGCATTCCTGCTAAGCTTCGCCAGGCAGTGATCGCAGCCGCAAACGCCCAGTGCGAATATTGTCAGACCTCATCGCGAATAACGGGTACGCCGTTGGTAATGGAGCATATCTTGCCGAAGTCGCTAGGTGGGAGTGACGAACGGGACAACTTAGCCGCCTCCTGCTATCGCTGTAACGAGTTTAAGGGTGTGAAGACTCATGCTAGAGATCCAGAAAGCGGCCAGCTGGTAGCGCTCTTCAATCCTCGGAAACAAGTATGGGCTGATGAGTTTGCCTGGAGTAACGGTGGTACTCACGTCGTTGGTAAGACGGCAACTGGCAGGGCGACGGTGATCGGCCTACGACTGAATAATGACCAACTTGTAGAAGCGCGAGCGCTGTGGATAGCGTTTAGATGGCATCCGCCGAGCGCTCGCCCATTAAATTCTTAGCATTGGCGCGATCGCATAGCCTTCACGGAGAAACTACACCGACCCAACCCAAAAAGACCGCTCAAGGAGGAGGTGCCTTGAGCGGTCTTTGACTTTGTGGGCGAATGCTGAGAAAGTGCTGCTGCGATAAGGGCAGCTACACCGCTCAACTCATCGATTACAGCTTACGCTCTAAGGTTTCGTTGAGCTGCTGCATGGTCGCATCTAGCTTTTCAGTTGCTGTGGGTTCAGCGGCAACCTCTTCAGTGCGCTTCATGCGCTCAAAGATGCGGATAATGCTAAACAGCACTAAGCCAATGACGATAAAGTTGATCACCGCAGATAGAAATAAGCCGTACTTAATGCCGTTTGCAGATAAGTTGGCAATGTCTTCAACACCAGCCGCAGATAGCGCAGGGTTGAGCAGCACAGGCGTAATGATGTCTTCGATGAAAGACGTCACGACGCCACCAAAGGCGGCACCAATGATAACGGCAACAGCGAGGTCAACTACGTTGCCACGGAGCAAAAATTCTTTGAAATCGTTTGCAAAGCTGCTGACAGAGCCAGTTGCTCTTGCTCTTGCTTGACGGTTAGCCATGATAATTTCCCTTTAAACGAAGTGTGAAACCGCTCTTTTAGAAAGGATGAGCGTATCAAGCTTGATTACTCATTTTCCTTTTCTCAGAGGGTATCTAAACTTCGTCACATTATCAGTGTTTTTGCTGACTTAAAAGCAATTTCGTAACAAAACTGTCCAGAAACAAAAAAACCAGCTTTGCTTGAGACTTGCTCTGACTTTGACAGTCCAGAGGCCGACAGTCCAGAAGCCCGGCAGTCCAGAACTGGTTCGCATCACAGCGTCTGCGCTTCGCGCACCGAGTACTTTTCGCCGCGCGCATCATCTGTCCAGTCACAGGCAAAGCCGTTGCCACTCGGGATTTGTTGACTCCAAGGGTTGGGCTCGATTGCCGTTTCTGCACGCCAGCGAAGGTCAAAGAGACCTTCGCCAGAAGCCTGCCCGATGTAGGGAATCTGTGCTAGATGATGATTTGGCCTGATGGTCACTAGCCCACCTGGCGACTGATAGCTTTGGCCATAGGCCGCTGCGCGGACTGCAGAGGTATCCGCAGATTGGGCTTTTTCGACAGCCTGAGCCCATAGGTACATCATCGTGTAGGCGCTGCACATGGCACCGCCCACCACTCGGTCTGCCCCAAATCTAGTTTTGAAACGGGAGACAAAGGCTTCATTTTCAGGAATGACTAGTGTTTGAAAGTAAGAATTTGCTGCGTAGTGACCCTCTAAATACGGCTTACCAATTTGAAAGACGTCTTCTTCACCGAGGCGCACAGACATAACCAGATATCGACTGGCCGATAATCCTGCGTCGTAGAGTGACTTTAAAAATAGGCGATTGTGATTGCCTACTAAGCTATTGAAAATGATGCCGCCCTCTGGCAATGCCTGTTTGATCTCTGCAATGACCGGCAGCATGTCGGCGGGTGCGCTGCCAGTGAGCGGTACAAACGATTCGCCAGCAACCTTGCCGCCCCGGTTTCTGAGGAATGCTTTGGCAATGTCGTGAGTGATGCGATCGCCCGAACTAATCAAAAAAAATGACTTACCCCGATTGCCCAGCATCCAGTTAAGGGCAGGCTCTATGTGCTGATTGGCCGTGGGACCCATATAAAAAACATAGCGCGAGCATTCCTGCCCTTCGTAGGCTCCTGGATACCACAGCAGCCGATTTTTTGAGGTGAGCACAGGCAGCATCGCCTTGCGACTCGCTGTCGTATAGCCGCCAAAGATAGCCGCTACACCGTATTGAGCAATCAGTTTTTCGGCCTTTTCGGCAAAGGTTGGCCAGTCTGAGGCACCATCTTCTTGAATGGGCACGAGCTGCTTGCCGAGCAGGCCTCCCCCGGCATTAATTTCTTCGATGGCTAACAGTTCAGCATCTATCAGCGGTGCTTCGCTCATCGCCAGGCTCCCGCTCAGTGAATGCAACAGCCCGATTGTGATCTCATCGCCTTCGTCCGCGTTTGCCTGGGCAGCGGCCAAATCATCTGTGGGGTTGGCAACTTCTGAGCGAGTAGACGCTGCTAGGTCTGGTGCGCAGGCTTTTAAGCCAAGGCTACTGCCAGTCATTGCCGCACCATAGGCAAGAAACCGCCGTCTACCGAGTCTAGTCATGGGCTGTAAGGTTACAAATGAAAACGTTCAGGAAGGATTTTCACACCATACCTCTATGTAGCAATAGGCACCATGATCGGTGTGGTTTTCGCAAGACGACACTCGGAGCAATACTCGGAGCAACACTCGGAGAACGATACAATGGGAGGAAATTTTTGGGGTGAGTAGAGCGTTATTTTATGACTACGGTTGTTGTGGCAACGGGTAATCCTGGCAAGCTAGCAGAGCTGAAGGCTTATCTACAGGTTTTAGACTGGACGCTATCGCTAAAGCCCGAGGAGATAGAGGTCGAAGAAACCGGCGCAACGTTTATCGAAAATGCGCGGTTGAAGGCGTCTGAAGTGGCGATCGCCACTAACAGCTGGGCGATCGCAGATGATTCTGGCCTCTCTGTAGACGCGCTTGGTGGTGCCCCCGGCGTATACTCTGCCCGCTATGGCGACAGCGATGCCGACCGGATCAACCGGGTGCTGCGCGAGTTAGGCGATGAGAAAAATCGCCAGGCCGACTTTGTCTGTGCGATCGCACTTGCCCGCCCAGACGGCACGATTGCCCTAGAAACCGAAGGCCGCTGCCCCGGCTCTATTTTGACAGCGGGCCAAGGTGCAGGGGGCTTTGGCTACGATCCGATCTTTTTTGTACAGACCCAAGGCAAGACCTTTGCCGAAATGACCGATGGCGAAAAAGAACGCTATAGCCATCGGGGAATTGCATTTGACCAGCTGATGCCGCAGTTGAAAAAACTGGAGATGTGATGCTGCGGCATCAGGGAATATAACGGTTAAGCTTTCTGCACTTTTTTTGGCTGTGTGTTCTCAAAACAACTTTTTTTAATCTTTTTTCAGCTCGTTTGTATCAATTTCTTTTGTTATGGGGAAGGCTACTTTTGTCCGGATCAGTGAGTCCGGGATATTTGGAGTCTACTCATGCGCAACTATCGTCATCTGCCTACCTTTACATTGTCGCTGCTCTTTTTGAGCGGTGTTTTTAAGCCGTTCAACTTTTTTATTGTTGAAGCACTTGCGGCTTGTTCTATTCGAGGCGGTGTACAAAATCAGCCCACCACGGGTGCACTTGAACCTGCTAGCAATGAAGCAGTGGTCTGTGACGGTGCAGATACGGCGGGAATTAACGCAGCCAACTCAACAGGCGTAACGGTCACGATTCAGTCGCCTGGGGCATCTGTTACTGCAATACTGCCGTCAGGCG
>JBCBKQ010000317.1:0-5918 GCA_038521595.1 Cyanobacteria bacterium J06627_28
CCTCACGACAACCCTGTATTGTCCGAAAAAATCAAGATTACGGTTCAGTAGTTCACCTGAGATACGCCTTTTCGTTGGAGGCCCTTCCGCTGCTATATCTAGGCATTTTGTCGTGAGGGACGTGAGTATAGTTACCCAACAGCAGCTGTAGCGTATGGTCACCGGGTGCTAGCTCGATGGTAGCCTCAGTTTGCCCCCCGCCAAAATGTCTAATTTGCGCGGTGGCAGGCAGCGGCTCGGTAAGGCTAGGCAGCTCGTCTACGTCTATCAGTAGGTGATGATGCCCCGTGCCGTCTTTTTCGATGCCCGCAGGCGCAACGCCCATGCCAGAGAGGCCAAACTTGACAGTAAACGCTTCGGAGACAGTTTGGCCATCCGTGGGAGAGATGATGTAGGTATAGGCAGATTCATCTGCATGGGAAAGGGGCGCGGCCTGTAGGGGAGACGCAATGAGTAGAAAAGAGAAGATGGCGATGGTACCAATGGCGATTTTACCAATGGCGATTTTTCTGCCCACCAAGCTGGCGGCTACTCTACAAACCTTTGAAAATGCACGACTCATACTCAACCTTCACTTCACTAAAAAAATTGTCTATTCATATAGTAAAGAATATTGACACGTTGTAGAGGAGAGGGCGGAGAGTACGGGGAAAAATCGGCAGTTAATCCCTGAGATACCCGTAATCGTGCTTATTATAAGGCGCTCATTTATACGATCGCTCGGGAACGATCTGAAAAGAAGGCACAGCGGTTTAGCATCAGCAAAAAGAGCCTGCGCCTACTTTTCTATTCCTAGAGATTGTTATGAAAAAGATCACATTGACCGGCTTACGTAAAGGGGTTCGCAGGGGTTTCAGCTTATTTGCACTGCTTGGGATTGCGGCTGTTTCTGTGCCAACAGCAGCGATCGCACAGTACACTTCTCAAGACCAGCAATACTTAACTGACCTGTATAACTTCTTACAGAGTCAAGACGAGCTAACCTACGCGCTAGCCGCTGATGAGATGGGCCACGAAGGCAACATTTGGGTGGCGCAGTCTTTTTGCAACGAGTTTGAGAATGGCGTCAGCCCTGAGGACGTATACTCCATCTTTACGTCTGCGGCGCTAAGTCAGCTACAGGCACCCAGCGCACAAGCCTATGAAGAAATTGCATATTCCATTGGGCTCTATGGTGGCAGCGTGATGAATTTGGGTTCGGCGTACTACTGCCCGCAGTATCAGCCACAGGTAGAGCAGGCGCTGCGATCGCTATAACGCGCACCGCTCGCTAAAGCAGATTGCTATAAACTGACTTTAAGGTAGCGACAGCCTACGACTTCTATTTCTGTGATTGCACAGTCAGTAGAGATCGTAGGCTGTTCTTTTTGGCGTTTGTTTTCTTTTCCCATGGCCAATAATCATTCCCGCTGGCAGTTTTGGATTGATCGGGGCGGCACGTTTACAGATATTGTGGCCCAGCGCCCAAACGGCTCTGTTGTTGTGCACAAGCTGCTATCAGAAAATCCTGAGCGATATGAGGATGCGCCTATCCAGGGAATGCGTGAACTGATGGGCCTCGGCGCAGACGAGCCGCTACCTGCGCAGACTATTGGCAGCATTAAAATGGGAACCACAGTGGCAACCAATGCGCTACTAGAGCGGAAGGGCGATCGCACGCTGTTCATTACCACTCAAGGCTTCAAAGACGGCCTGCGAATCGGCTACCAGCATCGGCCAGATATCTTTGCTCGGCACATTGTTTTACCAGACATGCTGTACGAGCAGGTCGTGGAAGTGCCAGAGCGCATGAGCGCCTCAGGTGAGGTGATCAAAGCCTTAACGCCTGATGCGTTGGAAAAGGTAAAAGAAGCTTTAATGGCAGCTCATAGCAAAGGTATTTTGAGCTGTGCGATCGCATTTATCCATGGCTATCGCTACCCAAACCACGAACAACAGATTGCGGCGATCACACAAGAAATCGGATTTACTCAGATCTCAGTGTCTCATCAGGTAAGTCCATTAATTAAATGGGTGAGTCGAGGCGATACGACTGTTGTTGATGCCTATCTCTCTCCTATTTTGCGGCGCTATGTTGATCGGATTGAATGTGCGATCGCGCCTTCTATCACGCCTTCTATCGCACCTTCTATCGCGCCCTCTACAGATCATCATCCGCAGCTGCTGTTTATGCAGTCAAACGGTGGACTCACCCCAGCACAGCACTTTCAGGGCAAAGACAGCATTCTCTCCGGACCTGCCGGTGGCATCGTCGGTGCGGTCAAAACGGCTCAGGCAGCTGGGTTTAATCGCATTATCACCTTTGATATGGGTGGCACGTCAACAGATGTTGCTCATTACAGAGGCGCGTTACAGGGCGCGTTACAGCCAGAGAGTGTCTCGCCCACTTATGAAAGAGTATTTGAAACTGAGGTGGCGGGGGTTCGGATGCGATCGCCCATGATGGCCATCCATACCGTTGCCGCAGGCGGCGGCTCAATTCTCTCTTTTGATGGCAGTCGGTATCAGGTGGGGCCAGACTCAGCAGGCGCACATCCTGGCCCAGCTTGCTATCGCAACGGTGGCCCACTGACGATTACCGACTGCAACGTCATGGTAGGGAAAATTCAGCCGCAATTTTTCCCGCAGGTATTTGGCCCTGCGGGAAATCAGGACTTGGACACAGAGACTGTGCAGACTCAGTTTGCTGAGCTAGCCAACACAATTAATACCGCAACAGACAATACGCGCAGCGTAGAACAAGTGGCCGCTGGGTTTCTCTCCATTGCTATCGAGAATATGGCCAATGCGATTAAAAAGATTTCGGTGCAAAAAGGCTATGACGTTGCTGACTATGCCCTATGTTGCTTTGGCGCAGCCGGAGGGCAACATGCCTGTCATCTGGCCGAAGCATTAGGGATGAAAACGATTTTTATTCATCCGTATGCGGGTGTCTTATCGGCCTATGGCATGGGCCTGGCAGAGCGACGAGTCCTCAAAGAAAAATCTGTTGCCGATGAGCTAACAGAGGCGGCATTGGCTAGGCTAGCATCGCAAATGGATGCCTTGGCAACAGAGGCAAAAGCCGCGCTGCAGACGCAGGGCTGCGAAGACATTGACACTATCAGCCTCATTACCCAGCTGCACGTGGGTTACAGCGGCACAGATACGACGCTGGCCGTCGACTTTGCTGACCTGCCCAACATCCAACAACAATTTGAATCGCGCTATCAGCAGCAGTACGGTATCACTCAGCCCGATAAATCATTGGTCGTTACGATGCTCACCGCCGAGGCGATTGGGCAAACACATGCTCCAGCGGCTTTATCTACCGCTAGTCAAATAGAGCAATCTGTAGCGCCAATCGATACCGTCTCTATATTCTCTGCTGACCAATGGCGACCTACACCTGTTTTTCAGAGAGAAAACCTAGCGGAAGGCACCGTTATTCAGGGGCCTGCGATTGTTCTTGGAAAAACAGGAACAAACGTTATTGAGGTCGGTTGGACTGCTCGCGTAGCAACGACGGGGGCGCTGATTCTTTCGCAAGAAGAATCTATCATTGCACCAAGCCCTAGGGATGTAGGGCCAGAGCAGGAGAAGCCCGATCCGGTGCGATTGGAGATTTTCAACAATTTATTTCAAGCGATCGCACAGCAGATGGGGGTCACCCTCCAAAACACCAGCTCCTCAGTAAATATCAAAGAACGCCTCGATTTTTCCTGCGCCATCTTCGACCAGCAGGGTCAGCTCGTTGCAAATGCGCCCCACATTCCTGTACATTTAGGCTCCATGGGCGAAAGCGTGAAAGCCTTAATCGCTAGTCAGTCTACACCTTTTAGCCCTGGCGATACCTTCATCTCAAACAATCCCTACAACGGCGGCACCCACCTACCAGACATCACCGCTATTACCCCCGTTTTCATCGAAGCTGCTGACCAAAATACTGACAATGCGCCTTTGTTTTTTGTCGCCTCACGGGGCCACCATGCAGACATCGGCGGGATTACCCCCGGCTCTATGCCACCCAATAGCACCCACGTAGACCAAGAAGGCATCCTGCTAGACAATCTCAAACTCGTCAGCAGGGGCACATTACAGACAGAAGAATTGCAGCAACATCTAAGCGATCGCACATACCCGGCCCGCAATCCAGCTCAGAACTTAGCCGATCTACAAGCGCAAATTGCTGCTAATAACAAAGGCGTGCAGGAGCTACGCCGCATGGTGATCCAGTTTGGCTTAG
Source organism: Cyanobacteria bacterium J06627_28 (assembly GCA_038521595.1). GTDB lineage: Bacteria > Cyanobacteriota > Cyanobacteriia > Phormidesmidales > Phormidesmidaceae > Phormidesmis. The sequence continues at coordinate 4,226 of JBCBKQ010000317.1, forward strand.
CTACCGTACAGGCCTACATGCAGCATGTACAAGACAATGCAGAACAAGCCGTCCGCCGCGTTATTCAGCAGCTTTGTGCACAGCAAGGTTCTACACCGCTCACAGGCCAGGTGCCCATGGACTGCGGTGCGACCATTCAGGTCACGGTTACCTTAGACTCATCAGCATCTACCGCAACAATTGACTTTACAGGTACCGCTACTCAGCAGACCAACAACTTTAATGCACCTCTAGCAGTTTGCAAAGCCGCCGTCCTGTACGTCTTTCGCACATTGGTAGACACCCCCATTCCACTGAATGCGGGCTGCCTGAAGCCACTCAATATTGTTGTACCGCAAGACTGTTTGCTCAACCCTAGCTATCCCGCAGCTGTCGTCGCGGGAAATGTTGAGACGTCTCAAGCCGTGACAGATTCGCTCTATAGTGCACTGGGTGTCCTAGCCGCTTCACAGGGCACTATGAACAACTTTATCTTTGGCAATGCCCGCTATCAATATTATGAAACCATCTGTGGTGGCTCTGGTGCAGGCTCGACTTTTGCGGGTACAGACGCGGTACAAACCCACATGACCAACTCCAGACTCACCGATCCAGAAGTGTTGGAAATGCGATTTCCTGTACTGCTAGAGGACTTTGCTATCCGACATGGCAGCGGTGGCAAAGGTGCGTTTAGAGGTGGAAACGGCGCTATTCGTCGCTTGCGATTTAACGAGGCGATGACGGTCAGCTTTCTAGCCGGTCGGCGACATGTTGTCCCCTTTGGGTTGCAGGGGGGCGAGGCTGGCAAGCCTGGTAAAACAACACTTATACGCGCAAATGGCAAAGAAGAAATCCTGGCCGGAACGGTCAAGGTAGAAATGGCCCCCGGTGATGTAGTGGTGATTGCAACACCAGGGGGCGGCGGTTATGGTGTGTGAGTCTTTCTCGAAATATGTCTTGCTTGCAGAACTTATTTCACTGGCTTATGACGCTGGCTTATGACGCTGGCTTATGAAACTGGCCTATGACACTGTGCCGCGTGTGTCTAAGTCTCTGAGGTAGTAAAGAGCAAAACACGCTGCAAGCATGGGCCAAGACGCATAGAACAGAATGTTTCCTGGCTCAAAAGGTGCCAGATACCTTGGGAAAGAGACTAGGGTAGAGGCTGTGTGCATAAGCAAAACTAAACCGTAGGTGACACGCTTTTGAAAGCCGATGAGAAAGCCAATCATGATCAGTAGCTGTACAGTGCCTAGAGCATAAGAGACGCCTGTACTAATGCCGCCAATGCCATAGAATACCTCAAAGACTTTTGCTGTGTGATCAGGCTTTGCAAATTTATCAACCACCCAAATAATCATGGCGATGAATATGCTTAAGCGGGTCAGCAGCAGCACCAGTGAAACTCGCTGGGCGAGGGGCGTGTTTATCGCTGGGTTACTTTGTTTGGGCGTGTCTAAAATCATGGCCAGTTACCTATGAACAATCTTTATAAGTGTGGCTCCATTGTTAGGTAGCTCACTGTAGCTAGCATGAGAGACTGCTAAGAATTTGCTTTGCATTTTATGGCTGTATGGATGAATCACTATTGCTGCGGTATTGCAGCGATGATGCTGCGATGGCAGCAACCAACTTAGGGATTAGGGAAAAATTTAGGAAAAATCGCCCTGGCATATAATAGAAAGCACTAATAACAGAAAGCACTGAGGCTATC
>JBCBKQ010000318.1:0-5899 GCA_038521595.1 Cyanobacteria bacterium J06627_28
ACTAAAAGATGTAGTGTTTTGTGCTTTCTCTCTTTTTTTGTTTCCTTCAGAGGCATGAGCCGTATTCAGCAAAATCTGTAGCCTCGTCAATCAGCCTATTAAAAACATCCCGTATTAAAACCAACATGCGTCAAAAAAATCCTGTATTATAAACACCCTTTTGAGCCACAGCTTTTGTGGTTATGTTCCCTGTTTTCCTTTGCTCAACAACATAGGACGGAGGTCTCTCAGCACACAGGCAACACCAATCAGCACGGTAAAGAACTCTAACCGACCTAAAAACATTCCAACAATCTGCGTCCACAGAACGCCAGCAGGCGCGTCACTAGCGGTTATCCCAATCGACAGGCCTACTGTGCCCATAGTGCTGGCATACTCAAAGAGACTTTCTTGGACTGAGTAGCCATAGCCAGTCATTACAAAAGCGCCTAAGAGAAACACAGCTAGATAGAGAAAAATAAACAGCGCCACTTGTCGAATTTGATCAGCCCGTAAAAAATGACGTTGCTCTCCTTGCCAAATTTCAGTTTCACAGATGGCGCCTTTGGGCATCAGCATTTCTTGAGTTTCGGACAGTAGAGAACGATACAGGATATACAACCTTAACTGCTTGATTCCGCCTGCTGTCGATCCGGCTCCGCCCCCAACGAGCATCAGTACAATCATTACTAGCCAAGGCAAGCTGTTCCAGTCTGTGTACCCCACGGTTGAAAATCCTGTCGTGGTCAGGGCTGTCACTGATTCAAAGATAGACACCCGGACAGCTTTGCTAAAGGTGGGATACAGGGAAACTGCCGAGCCGAAGAAAATCGCGATCGCTGCGATTGGAATGAGCACTGCTTGCAGTCGTACCTGCCCGTTGCGAATAACAGATTTTAGCTGACCGGTGAGCAACAAATAGATGGTGACAAAATTCAGTCCACCGAATAGCATCAGCACAATCGTAACCGCTTCAACAAAGGGACTATCCCAGTAGCCGATAGAGTCAGGTCGGGTAGAGAAACCACCAGTAGAGAGCGCAGCAAAAGCGTGATTGACTGCGTCAAACCAACCGACTCCAGAAATGCGTAGCGCCACGGTTCCGACCGCGCACAAGCCACTGTAAATAATCAAGACCAGCTTAGAAGATCGACGAACGTTGGGTGCGAGCTGCTCACTGCGACCTTCAGCGCTACTGAGGCTAGCCCCCACAGAACCGGCAATTGCGCTGAGCGTAATGATGGCTAACCCAGCCCCTCCAAACAGCTCCATAATGCTTCGATATAGCAAAATCAGCCGAGAGGCCTGCGTCACGTCTACCACAGAGAGACCAGTAGTTGTCCAGCCGCTAGTTGATTCAAACATAGCTTGCGTAAAGGTCAAGCCTGTAATGGCTAAAAAGGGCAGGGTACCAACTAAAATAGCCAGCAGCCAAGAGAGCACCACAATAACCGCGCCCTCTTGTTTCGTAAGCGACGCCGCTTTCCCAGGTTTAAAGAGCTGCCAAATCACCACACCGAGCCCGCTCAAGAAGAGACCCGGCAGTAGAAATCCCCAAGCCAAGCTAGCCTCTTCTGGATAGGCAAACAGCGCAATCAAAGGCGATAGGATGGCCAGTCCCGCGATCGCACTAATTAGTCCTGTATAGCCTAATACGGCTCGATAGCGCTGGCGTAAAAAGCTTTGATAGCGCATTTTCTACAAGCCCTCCCCGGTGAGTGCCTGTTGCGCTTGACCATAGCGAGCATCCTCACTAATGAGCAGAATGCGATCGCCCTCCATCAGATACATTCGTCTATTGGCTTTAAGCACGTGTCCGCGCCTGACGACACAGGCAACCGTAGCGCCCCTGAGTCCCAAATCCTTGATCGCTTTACCAATAGAAGGACTACCCACTTTCAAAACCACTTCCGTAATCACAACGTCACTTTCTGTAACAGGCACAAGGTTTTTGATTTCAGAAGGGACCGTTTGTTGCTCAATTAAAGATCCCAGTATTTCAGTAGCTGAGAAGGCCAAACTGATACCCAGCGATTCAAAAATCTCTCGATTATCTGGATCATTAACAATTGCAACGGTGCGAGGAACGCCATAGCGGTCCTGAGCAATCTGACAGGCGATAAGATTGTCCTGGTCTTGGTCGGTCAGAGCTAGCAGCGCGTCGGCTTGATAAGCACCTGCTTCCTGCAGCACGGCAGGGTCACTACCGTCGCCAACGATAACCGTCGCCTTCAGTCGCCGCGACAGCGAGGTTGCCTCCAACTGTTCCGGTGTAATGATAGTGACAAAGTCTCCTTTGGTGACAAATCGCCGCCCCAGAAAATAAATTAGCTTATCTGTTCCCACTAGAATTATTCTCATTTCGTCACCTGCTTAAATTGGGTGTCTAGCGTCTTTAAAAACAAATCAGCAGACAGCTGCGTTGGACTGATCGTATTAATTTCAAACTCTTTATAGATCGCCTCGCGGGCCGGATCAAATACCCGTGCTAGCACAATAGGAATGTCAAACACTGTTTTGGCAATCTGTGCCACCATTAGGTTGACATTGTCTTCTCGGGTGACAGCGACAAGGCAGTCTGCCCTATCGACTTTTGCTCTACGAAGCGTTGCTAGCTCAACTGCATTGCCAGTTAGCTGAAATCCACTAAATTCGGCAGAAAGATTGTCAAAGCTGTCCTGATACTGGTCGATAACAACAACGCTATTGCCCCGGGCGCTTAGCTGACTTGCGAGAAGCGAGCCTAGCCGCCCGCAGCCAATAATGATGATGTATTGGGCCCCTTTAGCATTGCCGCCCAAAAGATTAGAAACCATATTTAAAACTCCTGTGGGTGACCCTTTATATTGCGTATATTGCGACAGACATCGGGTAAAAAAACATAGACAATACCGGGTAGGGTATCTGGTAAGCATCTAAGAAAAATCAAAAAGTTGGTATTATGTCTCAAAAGCTCGGCGTTGACTTCGGGTCTATTGCAGCCCGACTCAAGTTATCGCTGGCAGCTGTATAGGTAGGATCTAGATCGAGTGCCACTCGATAGTTCTTCAGCGCTTCAGCTTGCTCACCCATCGCTTCTAACAGCTCTCCAAGTAGGTTAAAACCTGCGGCATTTTCGGGATGGTCGCCGATGCACTGCTTGACCGCTGCCTTTGCATCTTCGTACTTGCCCTCTGCAGCTAGGACCCGAGCAGAGGCAATCTGCTCATCGTACGCCTCTGTACCAACCGCCTCTCTGCTCAGTACACGGTCGACCAGCTCTCTGAGTTCGCCGGGAGTAAAGGGTTTCTGCAAGTAGTCTACAGCGCCTAGTTTCATTGCTTCAACAGCATTATCCACCGAGCCATGAGCCGAAATCATTATTACCTTCAAGGCAGGTTGTTGAGCCATCGCTTTTTGCAAGACTTCAATGCCATCCATTCCTGGCATCTGAATATCTAAAAGTAACAGGTCGATAGATGTATCCTGCAGCTGTGCAAGGGCTGTGTTACCGTCAATGGCGGTGATTACTTCGTAGCCTTGAGAAGACAGCGCCTGGCTAACTGTTAATCGGATGCTGTTCTCATCATCGGCAACTAAGATGTTGGCGTTGGGGGTACTATCACGTTGCATGAGCAGTTTCCTTTTTAATGAACGACTGGGATACGATTGGGAGTGTGAAAGTGAAGGTACTTCCATAACCTGGGGTTGACTCAACCCAAATTCTGCCGCCATGGGCTTGAACTATTTCTTTACAAATAGCCAGTCCTAGCCCAGTACCGCCAACGTCTTTCTCTGTTTTGACTTGCACAAATTTGTCAAATATTTTGCGTTGATAGGCCGGCTCGATTCCGGGTCCATCGTCAACGACGCTGATAGAGACCCAAGTTCCGTGAGACTGCGTAACCACGTCAATGCGGCTACGGGCATAGCGCAGCGCATTAGCGATTAGGTTGGTAAGCACCCAAGTAATTTTATTGGCATCGGCATTGACTTCTGGCAGGTTACTCGAAAGCTGAGCAACGAGTTCAACATTGTTTTTGTTGGCCTGAATCTGGAGTAAGCCAATGGCCTTACTGACTAACCCATCAGGCCGGGTTGCGGCCTGCGCCATGTCAATCTTGCCAGATTCTATTTTGGATAAATCTAACAGATCGTTCACCAGTGCCCTAAGGCGTTGCACATCTTCCTGCGCGGTAGTGAGTAGGGCCTGTTCGTCTTCTGATAGCTTACCCTGCGTGGTTTCTATCAGGAGGTCAATGCTCATCGCCATGCCAGTGAGCGGCGTCCGCAGTTCGTGAGAAGCGGTCATTACAAATTCGCTCTTGAGCTGGTCGAGCTGCTTGAGGTTTGTGACGTTTTGTAGTAACAGCACAACACCCAATCGACGGCGATCTGCGGCGACGACAGGCGTAGCTAAGTATTGATAGTGTTCTGTGCGGTTCCCTCGCTCAAGGCTTAGCTCGGCTGGGTCGCCGCTGCCGGAGAGGGCAGTGTCTGCGGCATTTGCGTTAGCTGCTGTCTCTTCGCTAGCTGCAGACTGGATCTGCTGGTATAGTGTACGATTTTCAACAATTTCTAGACAATGGCGACCTTTAGCAAGTCCAGGCTTGGTACCAAATATAGCCGCAGCCACCGGGTTAATAGCAATAATATGAAGCTGGTCATCAACAACAACAATACCATCGCTGAGACTGTGGATAATAGCCTCCCCACGCTGCTTTTCTGCTACAACTTTGTCTAAATTCAAGGCGTTGAAAGCCTGAAGTCGTTTGCTCATGGCATTGATCTCTTCCGCGAGCTGACCTAGCTCGTCCCGGGAAGCGATCGCCAGCTGAACATCGTAATTACCATCGGCTATCTGCGCGGTTGCGCCGCGCATGGCCTGCACGGGGCGAGCCAAATTGCGAGAGAGAATCCAGCTAATCACAAATCCGCTGACAGCCGCGCTAAAACCGGCGATCGCAACAGAAAGAATAGCCCGTTGCGAAATTATTGCCGTTCGGCTAGAGGCTTCCGTCATGGCAGTTTGGTTGATGTCTCTCAACCGAATAGCCGACTCACGCACTATCTGAAAAGCTGGCCGGATCGTTTGTTCATATCGGTCAAGTTTGTTAAAGCCTGCAGTTGCGCTGCTATCTGTTGCCGATAACAGGCCATCTACGCTAGCCAAATAGCTTTTGTATGAACTCTCTAGGGCTCTCAGAGCTTCAGGTTCTTCTGCTGTGGTGACGTTATCTTTTGCCCTGGCCAGTGCCTGCAAAAATGACACCTCGTTGTCGCGAAATAGTGCAAGACCTTCCTCAAGCTTATCTGCTGAACTGCTCAGCAGTAAAAGCAACGTGGCACTATCCTGACGCTCTAGCGCGTCGACCATACTGTCGGCAGCGCGAATGCTGAAATAATTCTCCTGTAAAATCTCCTCGCTTGCTTTACCTAGTCGCCACAGGTTAAAAACGCCCCACAGCCCGATTAGCACAACGAGCGCTAGACTGGCGACGTAACCTGAGAGAATTTTTACCCTTAGTTTCATCTACTCCGATAAGCCGCTAGCTTGTCGCTACCGAGTTCAGCTACCTGAAGTCGGCAATTTATAGGCAGTTTTCTTCGGCGGCTTGTCGGCAGTCTATCCTACAGGCAGGATAGACACTCTCTTTCCATAGATAGACATGATTGTGATAGCGAAAGGTCACGCTACATAGATGACATCGCCTGAACAGGCAACAGACAAGCTGCAGATATCGGTGTTTGTGTGGATGTGAATTAACGTCAGTTCGGGATAAGCGAAGAAAAAAGAAGGACAGGTACGCTGAAAAGTAGAAAACACTATCAGCCCTGTCCTTCACTATGTCTAGCTTAGAAGAACTGTTCTGCCACGTCGATGACTGGTGCCAAGCTTTTGAGCCTGTATGGCGCCGCCAGCTGCTGAGCCGTCACGTCA
>JBCBKQ010000319.1:0-5880 GCA_038521595.1 Cyanobacteria bacterium J06627_28
GGCACACCTTCTGGCAAAGAAAGAAAAGCGTTGGTAATATCAACCGTCAGAATCGCGCCCTCCTGAAGCTGAAAGACCTCTACCCGCTCAGGTCGGTCAGTAATCAGAATAATCTGGAGGCCATCGTCTATCTGAACCAGCTGAATATCAGTAATTTCTGCGGGTTGAGCAGCTCGCAGCTGTTCTAAAAGTGGCGACTCGGACGGGGTTTGTTGATTAAGCTGCTCTGATGGTGCTGGCAAAGAATCAGAGTTGCTTTCGATTTGAGCAGCGGTTGTTGCAGGGAGTAAAAGCAGCAATGGCGTGAACAATAAGGTCGCGATCGCACCATTCCAACCGTGCCAGGCACGCAAAAAAATCAGCTCTATGAGCGGCTTCATAATTGTTTTCACTGTTTTGATGCTTACTCGTCTGAGCTGGGAGAAACAGGCAAAGGTGGCGGTGTGGGCTCAGGGGCCGGACTGACCTCTGGCAGCGGCGGGGCAGGCGCAGGCGGAGCCGCCTCTACGGGTTCTAGGGCTGGTGGCGGTACTGACTCTGGAGCCGGTTCTGGTGCAGCCGATTCTGGACTGACGGGTTCTGGGAATATATCTGGAGGGGTGACAGGTTCACTAGGACTTTCCTCAGCGGCTGGCGCTTCTACAGGCGTCTCCTCAACGGGCGTCTCCTCAGTCGGAGATACCTCACCTGCGGGCTCGGCGACCTCGCTACCCTGATTGGCCGCTGAGGGGTTAGGTGCTGCCCCTGCATCTGGAGCCACAGGCTGGTCGGGAGCAACACTGCGAATTTGCTGATTAACCGGCAGCTCAACGGTGCGAATTTCACCCGCCTGCTGCGCCTCTTGGTATTGATTAGAGCCCTCAATCACGTAGGTCACGCCCACCGACACCTGCCCGCCGACGCCTTGAGGATCTCGAAAGCGCCAGTTTCTTCTCGCTTCTTCCAAGGCAGCTTCGTCGAAGGCTCGGTTACCGCTAGAGACCTCAATCACCGCTTCGATAACTCTGCCATTTTCGTCAAAAATGGCATTGATAACGGGTTGGCCTTCTATTTCCTCGCGGCGAGCATTTGCGGGATAGTCTGGTACAGAGCAGGGATCACAGCTAACCAAGCGTGAACTAGGCTGTCTGCGGGCTGCTAAAGAGGTTTCGGCAATGGGTTCACGAGGACTCGCAGGCTCAGTGACTGCAGCAATATCTGGCAGGTTAATCAGATCACCGCGCTCTATCGGCTCCCCAGTCCCAGGCACCAGTCCGACCGCAGAAGACTCGCCTGCTGCACCTTGCCCCCCTTCAACGCCATTTTCCGTCGCGATCGCCGGAGCCACCGCAACCCTATCGGCTGAAGAAATTTCACTGAGCGGCACGGGTTCGGTATTGGTTGCTAACGGCGGCGCTGAGGGCTGATCAGCAGACGCCGCAGGTTCTGGCAGGTCTTCTGGCGTTTCTGGTTCTGGCTCCTCAGCCTGCTGTATTGGCTCCTCTTCAACCACAATTTCAACTGGGGTGGCCGCTACTTCAGCCGTAGGGTCACCCTCCGGACCCGAGATCATTCTAGAAATCCAAGGCAGCGAGAAGAAATGAGCACCCCCCGCAACGACCGCAGCAACCGCAAGAACGCGCTGCGTAATCCGAATTTCTCGGCGATATTGCTCAAACGTATCTTTAGAAAAGCCCATTGCAGTTCGACTACATAAACAGGCGCAGCAGCTCTTTGAGGCTGATCAGGCGCTTACTAAGTTCCATAGATACACAGCCTATCAGTAATCTCTCCCAATTACACAAGCGCATGCTGTCAAAATTTCGTGAGTTGCCTTCAAAATCTAACCAGCGCTGAGCAGACTTACACCACTTGACAATGAATTTCATTTACCAGTAAGCTCACTTACCTAAGCAGAATAATCATAACTCGTGTTGTCGGTATCATTTTGCAATCTTTACGGTCATACCCGATGGCACCAACATCCACACTAAGCTGATGGATGCGATACTTCTGCAATCGCTCCTTGCATGATGGCCTGATACAGGCTCTTTGCAACGAATCTCCTCTGTAAACTGGGCCATAAAATGTCTACTAGTGAAATGTTTGCCGCAGGCGGCATCGTGATGTGGCCCCTGCTTGTGTTCTCAATTGCAGTGTTGATCCTAACGATTGAGCGGGCGGTATTTTGGCTGCGGATTAGGCGGCGTCAGCGCCCACTCATTAAGCGAGTACTGACCCTTTATAGAGATGATCCTTCAGCGGCGATCGCACTGCTTAAGAAAAGCCTGAGTTTTCCGATTGCAAGAATCTTCTTGGAGGCACTAGAAGTAGAAGCCGCTTCTCCCAACCAGTTTCGATTGGCTCTAGAAGGGGGCACCCACGCCGAGATTCCACTGCTGAAGCGTTTCTCCAGTGTGTTTCAAACTGTGATCGCGATCGCTCCGCTACTGGGCCTGCTGGGGACTATTCTGGGTCTGATTCGCTCCTTTTCGGCAGTTCAAATTGGTGAGATGGGAGCCAATGCTGACGCGGTGACGGGCGGCATTAGTGAAGCACTTGTTTCTACGGCTGCGGGTATGGTGGTGGCAATCTTTGCCCTAGCCGTTTTCAACATTTTTCGAGCACTCTATCGCCGACAGCTATCGCTTCTGCAAGAATATAGCAGCCAGCTAGAAATCTTGTACGAGCGTCATCACACCCGTTACGAATACTCAAAGGATCCAGCATATGCGTCTGTTCAGAGATGAGCTAGAAGAGGAGGTCTCGGTCAACATTTTGCCGATGATCGATGTCATCTTCGCAATTTTGTCCTACTTCATTATCTCTTCTCTCTTTCTCAGCCGGTTTGACGGGCTACAGGTCAACCTTCCTGACGCCCAAACAGCTGAAAGGCAGCCTGAGGCAAACTTTACTATTTCTGTAGATGCAGAGGGGCAAGTTTCTCTCAATCAATCCGTTATTCAGATTTCGGAGATTCAAGCGGCTATCGGACAGCAGCTCGACCCAGGTCAAGGAGCGGTCGTCACCATTCGCGCTGACGAAGCAGCCGCTCACGGTGAAGTCGTTGGGGTGATGGATGAGGTCAGGCAGATTGAAGGGGCAAAGCTCGCGATCGCCACTCGCCCAAAGGCTCAGACAGAAGGCGAATAGCTGACCACAGTAATTTCCCCAAGATTATCCAAGTTCAAGATGTCTTGGCTATCCTATAAGTACGCACTACTGAACAAGGCGCAGTAATACTGACAGTTGATTAGCCTTTGAAGCTCGCTTAGCCAAGGAAATGTTCTCAGGTCATTAGGCCTTAATTGAGACTTCATATCAAAAATGGAGCAGGTGATCGCTCGGGCTTATCCGCAAGCTCAGACATTCAAAGACCTTCTCCATAGCGTTTATTTTTTATTTATTCAGAATAAATACTGAAAAAAGGTAGCGAATAGTTCTATAATCGGTCTATAGTTAATGGGAATAGCTACCAATACTATATTTGTCATCACTGACTTCTGCCGTGAGAAGTAGCTGTTTGCAATGGCAACCTTAGCGGTGAGTTTTTGCTAGTAGGACGCTTGTGAAGCACTTCATTGATCCCCAACAAGTCAATAGTCCAGTCGGTGTTAATCCAACTAGCCGTCTAAGCGCTTTAGAGAGGTCTGATCCGACTAAGCTAGTCGCAGATACGCTTCTAGAGCGGTTGAATTTTCACGTGGTCCATCGGCCAAAGCAAGTGGCCTATCGATTTTTAGCCGACCAGTCTGCCCCGGTTTCTCAGTCCGCCACAACAATTTGGACGTATCAAAAGCTACACAGACATGCGCTTCAAGTTGCCCACTCTCTTTTAACACAGTTTGAAAAAGGCGTTGGGGAAGGTGTTGCTCAGCAGCGAGTGCTGCTGGTGTATCCGCCCGGACTAGAACTCATTGCCGCTTTTCTGGGGTGCCTATCCGTCGGCACAATTGCTATTCCGGTACCGCCACCGCGCCGCCACGAGAGCCTTTCACGCTGGCAGCATATCCTGACGGATGCTCAGGCGACGGGTATCTTAACCAGCCAAGCTTTGGCTAGCGAGCTAGCCAGTGAGATAGAGCCGCTGATTCGTTTGTCATCTGGGTTGGGGAAGCCACCTTCCTTACGATGGCTGGTCGTAGAAGCGCCAGCAGATGAGGAAGCAAAGACTACAGACAAAGAGAGTTTATTTGCTTCACTTGCTTCACGGATAGAGCAACAATCGCCGCCGAGAGAGGCGATCGCCTTTTTGCAATACACCTCTGGCTCGACCAGCCAGCCCAAAGGTGCCATGGTCACTCATGGCAATTTGGCCCACAATCTGCAACAGATTCAGCAATTTTTTGGACACGATGAGCAGACGCAAGGTGTCATCTGGCTACCGCCCTATCATGATATGGGGTTGATTGGTGGCATTTTGCAGCCGCTCTACGGTGGGTATCCCGTCACGCTCATGTCTCCTAGCTCTTTTTTGCGGCGACCTGCACGATGGTTAGAAGCCATCTCTCATTTTGGTGCAACGACCAGCGGCGGACCCAACTTTGCCTACGACTATTGCGTCAAAAAGATCGCTCCTAACGATTGTCGTTCGCTTGACCTTAGTTCCTGGCAGGTTGCCTTTACTGGAGCCGAGCCGATTCAAGCGCAAACACTTCGGCAGTTTTCAGCACGCTTTCAAGACAGTGGCTTTAATACATCTGCGTTTTATCCCTGCTATGGGTTAGCAGAATCAACGCTACTTGTCTCTGGTGGGTCGCCAACGGTGTCACCAAACGTGATTACGCTCGACCAAGAAGGCCTTTTGCGCCACCGAGTTCAGTTAGTTGAATCAGTTGAGCAAAAAGCGCAATATCAGATGAATGGTGTTGAGGCTAAGCGAAAAACAACCGTTGAAGTCGTTAGCTGTGGCAAGGTTGTTAATCAGTTAATTAGAATCGTAAATCCAAGCACAGGCGTGGCTTGTGAGGCTGACGAAATTGGCGAAATTTGGCTTTCTGGTGAGAGTGTAGCGGCTGGATATTGGGGCCGTGTGGAAGCAACACATCAGTGTTTTCGAGCGAGTCTTGCAAGCGAGCCCGATATAGCCTTTCTAAGAACAGGGGATTTGGGCTTTGTGCATCAGGGAGAACTGTTCATCACAGGTCGGCTCAAAGATTTGATTGTGATTCGCGGACAGAATTACTATCCGCAAGATATCGAAGTCAGCCTCGCTGAGGCTCATGCCGCGCTGCTGCCAGCAAGTGCAGCCTTTAGCATTAACAATAAAGGCGAAGAATCGCTAGCAATTGCTCAGGAAATTTCTAGAACGGCGGTGCGATCGCTGCGTAAAGGTGATCTAAAAGCGACAGAGATCATCGCAACCATTCGCTCAACAATTTCTCATGAATATGGACTGCATGCATCTGCGGTTGTTCTCCTTAAACCCGGACAGCTGCCCAGAACAACCAGTGGAAAAATTCAGCGGCATCGCTGCAAACAGTGCTTCGAGACAGGAGAGTGGGATGTGATCGAGCAAAGTCCAGTTCCTCCTGTAAAAGATTTCAAAGAGCAACAAAGCTCAACCTCAAGTCAGGAAAAGCAAGAGAAGAAAGCAATAGAAGAACAGACTACGCAAAGTCTCGTAAATTGGCTGAGAAAGTATGCGCGTGAGCACATAGACTCGCGGCAGATGGATGAGCGCCGCTGTCTTTCTCCGGGTCTGGTTTTAGATCTGGGTAATCAGGGGTTGTTAGGGATGCAGGTACCCGCAGCCTACGGTGGGCTCGGGCTCGGGCATCAGTCTATGCTGACAATTTTGCAGCAGCTAGGGGCTATCGATCTGACCCTGGCGCTCTTTGTCGGGCTTAACAACGTGCTCGGCATTCGTCCGATTCTGCGCTACGGCTCCAACGAACTCAA
>JBCBKQ010000320.1:0-5849 GCA_038521595.1 Cyanobacteria bacterium J06627_28
CGAAATTATTCTGGGCTACAGTATGCAGGTGCTTCACGAAGCTGGGGTACTGGCCCGCGAGCTGATCAGCGCTCGGCTGAGCGATCTGGTTAACCCACCCGAGAATGTGCTGGCGGTTTCTACACTGCCGTCAGCCGATAGTGTGTCTGAAAAGCGGCCCACAGCTTCGAAATCTCTTCTGTGCTCAACACTTCTGGCGTAATTTTAATCATCTCTATCTGTTCGGCCAGCGTAGAAACCGCCAGCACATTCTCGGGTGGGTTAACCAGATCGCTCAGCCGAGCGCTGATCAGCTCGCGGGCCAGTACCCCAGCTTCGTGAAGCACCTGCATACTGTAGCCCAGAATAATTTCGGCGCGAAACGGCACCTGGCTATGCGCACTAAGCAAGTAGTGCAAATCCAACGCCAACGGTGGGTAGCTGACGCGATCGCCCTGAGAATCTCGAGCTGGGTAATCTACATTTCGCCAGCCCAAATTAGGAGTTACCTGATAGAGAAAAAGATTTAGCGTATCGGGCGGATCGACTCCATCTGGAGAGATAACCTGATCGGGCGGTAGAACTGACACATCTGGCGTATTCCCTCCCAAATTGCCGGAAACGCTTGCCAGTCGATTGGTTAACACCCCTCGAAGCACAGCTGTCACAGCGCCAATAGCCAGAGCAGTGCTCATCGCTTAGCCCCCGCTACGAGATGGTTTTCGGCCACGGCGATCACGCAAATATTCCTCTAAAGATGGACGAGATGGACGCGGACTGGGTGACTTTGGCAAAGGCTGCTTAGGTGGAACTGCTCGGACTTCAATCCGCCCAATCGTGACCTGAATCGGGGGCGGTTGAAAGGTGACAGATGCCGGAGATGGCGTTGAAGAAGTCGCTGCTGGGATAGCGGGAACTAACGCAGAAGAAGATTGACGAGAAGAGAGTGGATGAATCCGTTCAGACAAATTGGGACGGAGGCTCGAAACGGGGGGCGTTGCAAGGTCAGCTCGTCTTGCATCAGTACTCAAGGGGGCACGGCTCCCAGATAGATTATCTGCTCGCGGCTTCAAGATTGTTTCGTGAGCTGGCAAGGCATCTGTAGCCTGGTTCTGGTGAGAGGGGGCTGCTGTAGAAAAGAGTGGAGAGTCTTCTGATAGAAAAGACGCCGTGGATATCGGCCTTACCTCTTTAGAAAGCTTGTTTGTTGATCTATGTATTGATTTGCCGGTCGAATCTGTTGATGGTCTTTCTCTTGCACTTATAGAACTAGGATTGGGAAAAGGGTCAGCCGCTATGGAAGGTAATGAAGCCTGAAGATTTTCAATGGTTTGCTGTGTAGAGGGGAATATTGCGCGAGTATCCGTTTGTTGGCTTACAGGTTTTGACGTCTCTTGTGGGGTCGACTCTGAGGCTACTAAAGATTCTACAGACAATGCTGGTTCATTCCTGTCATAGGTTGCCTCTGCTCCGGTGATACCGGAGGGCTCAAATCTTGCCGCTAGACGGGGGCGAACGGTAGGCGTGCGATTTAAGCTTCTCGCTGCAATTTGTTGGAGGTAATCACTCATGGCCTGCTCATCTCCAGGTAGATCTGTCGGCGCTGTGGACTCATCGCTAAAATGTCTGCCTCTGACCAACTGTAAGCCGACGCCAATTGATGCACCTCTTGTAAAATGCGCTGTGCCCAGACGGTTAGCTCTTGCCAGAAGAAAGTCAGGATATCGAAGGCGGCTTGCCATTGATGCCCGCAGTCGGAGCAGCTTAAGTCAAGCTGGATATCAGCCTGCGGATCGGCCTGTGCCATTTGCGCTAGCATAGCCTGGTTAACCTCCGGCGGAATCTGTTCTGGGGAGATTTTTTCATCTCGGTAGTGAACAGAGCACAGGCAGCGCTGTTGAAGCAATTGAGTGGCTGTTGAGACATTTGCCAATTTTGAGATTTCAGCCAGATCTTCACTATTAGGCAGCCGATATTCAACCTCATAGCCATCTAGCTGTAAAGACAAATTGGCTGTTGACTCAACGTGATCGCTCAGGCGGATATCTGCCACCTCAAAGGTTAGCTCTAGGGTATTACCACACTGAGGGCAGGTCGCCAAACTAACAATCTGCGAGCCTAGTATCTGTTCTCGCAAGGTGAGCAGCTGAGCATCGCGCTGACCAACACTGAGCTGAGCTAACTGGTCGAGGGTACTTTTAGGATGGGCCGCGCTCAATAGCAAAAGTGCTCTCTGGGGAGCCGCTAAAGACATTCCTCGCTCCCAGACGGTCAATAGTTCGGCTGCCGAAAGTGCTTTCATCGTCACGGCCATCTTTTTACGGTTTAACTGTTACGGTTCAACGAAGCTGGGTTCAGCGGGTTCAACAACGTCATAATCTCTCTCCCAGCCTTCGTTTTGTAGGGTAATCATCTGAATGGCTACCGCATTGGCGCTAGCATCTAGCTCTGGCAGTGCGGTAATCTCTGAGACCCAGCAGCGGTAGACCTTGTATGCGATCGCCACCTGTCCGGCCTCGTTCATCATTTCAATGATGATATCTTTGCGAAAGTCCTGAAGTGACACCTCCGCGCCCAAACCAGAGCCATAGTTCCAAACTTTGTTGGCCCATTGTTCAAAGTCTTTGTCGTGAGTGACGCCTCTTTCCAGCGAGATCGCCTCGTACTTACTTTGACCGGGAGACCTTCTGACCGTGCTAGGATCGCCCCCTTCACGGTGCTCGACCACTTCCGTGGTTCGTTTCAACGCACCCACTTTGCTAATGCCTGCTACATACCGACCGTCCCACTTAACGCGAAACTTGAAGTTTTTGTAGGGGTCAAATCGTTGAGCGTTGACACTAAACTGTGCCATAAGGCCCTCCTTTTAGGTTTGAATTTGTCCGGCAATCTGTTGTAGCTTAATGAATACAAACTCAGCAGGCTTTAGCGGTGCAAAGCCAACCAAAATATTAACAATGCCACGATCAATGTCGTTTTGGGTAGTGGTCTCCTTATCGCACTTCACCAGATAAGCTTCGCGCGGCGTCTGTCCCTGAAAAGCACCCTGACGGAATAGCGTATTCATGAACGCGCCTACGTTGAGGCGAATCTGCGCCCACAGCGGTTCGTCATTAGGCTCAAATACCACCCACTTCAGGCCTCTAAACAGCGTCTCTTCCATAAAGAGAGCCAGGCGACGCACTGGCACATATTTATATTCTGAGCCAATTTCATCCGCCCCATCTAGGGTTCTAGCACCCCAGCAAATGGTGCCGTAAATTGGAAAGGTACGCAGACAGTTAATCGCAACTTTGTTGAGGGTCCCGTTTTCTGGATCTGTCAGTGGCTTTTCTAGCTTAAAGACATTGCTGAGGGTTGCCTCAGTTCCGGCGGGCGCCTTCCATACGCCGCGATCGCTGTCTGTTCTGGCATAGAGTCCGGCGATTGTACCGCTAGCACCCACCGACCTTAGTTTGAAGTTATTTAGCGGGTCGGGAATACACACTCTTGAAAAGTACAGAGCCGAATTTTTACTGCGAGGAATATTACCATCATCTAGCCAGCTTTTAATCTCTTGTACCTCATCAATGCTGGTTGGGGTATCGACGATTAAGAAGGCTCGCTGTTCTTCACAAAAGTCTGTGGCCCAGCTCAGGGCAGCAAAGGCATCTGTTGTTGATAAAGCATCGTTTCCCGAGATGATAGCGACTCTGGGAATGCAAAGTATATTGAACAAATCCACCGTTCGCAGTGCCTGCATTCCGTCAATCAGTTCCGCCGCATTGGGTGGATCGCCATCTGCACCAATAGCTCCATCGCCCTGGGCCGTATCGGTGATTGCGGCACCTTGTCCTAGTGCGTAGCTCTGTACATTTGCAAACGCAGGGTTTGTCGCATCGGCGACATCTAGGCTCAGCTCAGCAAAGGTCGTATCGTCAACAACAGGTGCTGTAATAGCGACGCTCTCTCCAGCTGTTCCCGAAAGTATCACCAGTCGCCCTAAGCCAGTCTCGTAGGTGGCAACGCGAGCATCTGCAAAGCTAGGCGCAGCATCGGCACCTCTAATAGCAGCTTCTAGAGCAGTGGCGATCGCCGATGGTGTATTTGCGCCAGAAGTGAGTGTCGCAGTCGTTGGTGTTCCACCCCCCAGAGTCACTTCTACCGCATCATCTACCGATACCGTCGGAATCGATAAAATTTCACTCGACTGCAGCGCCTGTATATCGGTAGCCGTTACTCCCAGTCCTAAATCATCAACCAGCGTATCTGCGCCAAACTGGGAAAACGCGATTGTTGTCGCTGTTGCCCCGCCTAACACAATCAGCCGGTCTTCTGGAGCACCTGCATCGCGATAGACAACAACTTTAGTATTCGCAAAGGCCTCAGCCACACTGTCGCTTGCCTGACCAGCGGAAGCCGCTCTAATCCGTATCTCAAGCTCAGTCCTGGCCTGCTCCAAACTGTTCATCGAATTCAGCGTAAGCAGAACCGGGCCACTGCTGTCTCCACCCGCGTCTATTGCGACTTCTAGTTGGCCTGATAGCGGCCAAGTTACGCCACTCAAATCAGCCGACAGAACGCCGATATGCGCTGTGCCTGCCAGTAGCCCCAGACGATCAGCGGTTGGGTCGGTGGCTGCTGAAAATAGGATGCGATCGCTCGCATTCGTTGGGCCTGCCAAAATTCTCAGGCGATCACCCACCGTGGAAACCGTTGCCTGAGAAAAGGCTTTTAGCTCCGGACGAGCCATTCGAATCGCCGACTCTAACAGGCTTTGTGCCTCTGCGCGCGACGTGGGGACGCTCGCTAACTGAGCAATTCCTTCCTCGCTGCCAATCCTCACGCCCAGCTGGAGCCTGGGATTGGTAATCGGAGCAAAAGGGCTACTTAACGCACCCGATACGGTTCCGGTTTGTGCAGGTGGCGACATTCCGATATCAGCAACCCTGATTAGCTTAGAGCCTGAAAATTCATCATTAACGACATCTTCAAGCGTAGTCAATGTCAGTCCGTTGAACACTTCTGAGCGGACAACCCTCTGCTGAGCGTTGACAGTGTCCACCAATGAGACCGTCATTGTGAAGCGATCGCCTGCAGTAGAAGGCACAGAATCGATATCGACCTGTAGGTTGTTACCCCAGGTTCCAGGGCTTGTGAGTTCGCCTTGCCCCGCCTGTACAGTAAACGCTAATGATTGATCAGAGTTTAGAATCTGTACATCGGCAGGCTCTACTGTCCCGCTAGCCGTACGCACGACCCAGGCTTCGGTGCCGCCGTTCAAAAAAAACTGCTGAATTCCGTAGCTCGCCTCACTACGTTGATTGAGACCACCAAACTCACGTTCAAAGTCGCCCATATTAAACACCTGGACGGCTTGATTCATTAAGCCACGGGAGAAATAACCCACAAATGCCCCCACTGAAGTGGCAACACCCGTAATAGTCCGAACACCACTGGGAATTTCCTCAACATAAACGCCTGGATAGGTTGGTGTAACTGGCATAGAAGGCCATCCTCCAATTCGCTTTAGGTTTTAGTTTTATATGATGAGCATAGCGACGTGCAACAATAGTCTCTCGCTAAAGATTGGTCAAAGCTTAAACAATCGCTCTTTACAGTAGGCTCCTACGAGAGGATGGCTCTGTCACAAGCATGTCAAAATCATGTCTGTCCAAATTACAGAAGAAGAGCTTGATGAATCGGGTGAGACTTGTTTACTACGCAGTCACACAGCACATTTCACAAGCCAAAGAAATTTGTAGTAGTAGATGCGTCAAATTTCATATTGTTTATCGCTTCCTATTAGGTTTCAATTAACGACGGCTACACTCAAGTAGATCGAAGACGAGTTTCTAGGATAAATACCGATAAAGCCTAATTGCAGCCAG
>JBCBKQ010000321.1:0-5839 GCA_038521595.1 Cyanobacteria bacterium J06627_28
GAAAGCAGAGAAAATCAGTCCAATCAGACGTAGACGCCGCCGTTCCTGAGCAAGCAGCCAAACATAAAAAGCACACAGCCTAAATAAACTCAGTAGGAGTGATGGATTTGAACAGCGTTTGTTTGAGTAGTATTTGCTTGAGAAGCGTTTGTTTGAGCAGCGTTTGTTTGAGCAGCATTTATTTAAGTGCCATAAGGCCTTCCTGTAGGCCTTATGGCACCCTAGCGGCCAAAACCCCTTAGAAAAATGAGGTGAAAAAGTGGTTCATCTCAGAAAGTCACGATATCCTTGAGAAACTTCGTACGAGCAAGGTATTGACCGACTTGTCTTCGTCACTTATTCACATGGTGTCGCCAATACCCAGGAATTACAGCAAAGCGCGGAAAGCTGCGGAAAGCCATAGAGCCGGAGATTCCCCAGTCAAAGTTCAGTAAAAAGTCACATAAAAGTTATTGCAGTTTATTGCAGCCGCAGCTGTCTAGTCCCCTTACATCAGATCGGACAGCGCCGTAGAACAAACCAGCACGTGTATCTCTTCAGATTGTTCTTCTATGAAAATTCAACAGTTGCCAGGTACCGCCAACCAACTGGGCGCAACCTGGGACGGACAAGGAACAAACTTTGCACTCTTTTCAGAAAACGCTACTCGCGTAGAGCTTTGTCTCTTTGACAAAGCCGGACAAGAAACCCGCTACGCGCTTACCGAGGTCTACAATTTCGTTTGGCACAGCTACTTTATTGGCGTCAGGCCTGGCCAGCGCTACGGTTTCCGGGTTCATGGCCCCTTTGATCCCGAGAACGGCCATCGCTTCAATCCCAACAAGCTCCTAATTGATCCCTATGCGCTCGCCATCGAAGGCAACATCACCCCTGGGCAGTCCATCTTTGGCTATGTTTGGCACGATCCCGACACTGACCTCACCTGCAATATCGAAGACAGCGCTGAGGCCATGCCCAAGTGCATCGTCGTTGATCCCCTCTTTGACTGGCAGGGCGACGAGGCACCCAATACGCCCTGGAATGAGACCATCATTTACGAGATGCACGTAAAGGGATTTACCAATCAGCATCCCAAAGTGCCAAAGCGACTGCGAGGCACCTACGCTGGACTGGCCCATCCCGCCGCGCTTAAGCACCTCAAATCCTTGGGTGTCACAGCCGTAGAGCTGATGCCGACCCATCACTTTCACGCCACCCCTGGCTATCTGGTCAGTAAAGGGCTTAGCAACTATTGGGGCTACGATTCGCTAAATTATTTTGCACCACACTCTGGCTATAGTTCGTCGGGGATGACCGGCCAGCAGGTCAAAGAATTTAAAGAGATGGTGCGATCGCTCCACACTGCCGGAATCGAGGTAATCCTGGACGTGGTGTACAACCATACCGGCGAAGGCAGCCACCTCGGCCCTACCCTCAGCTTTAGAGGCATTGACAACGCCGCCTACTACCGCCTGGTGGAGGAAAACGAACGCTACTACATGGACTACACCGGCTGCGGCAACTCCCTCAAAATGAGTCATCCGCAGGTGCTAAAGCTAATCATGGACAGCCTGCGCTATTGGGTGCAGGAGATGCACGTCGATGGCTTCCGGTTTGACCTGGCCTCTGCCCTCGCCCGCGAGCTGTTTGAAGTCGGCACCCTGGCCACTTTTTTCGACATCATCCATCAAGATCCCGTGCTCTCCAAGGTCAAGCTAATTGCAGAACCCTGGGACGTCGGCGCAGGCGGCTATCAGGTGGGCAAGTTCCCACTGCTGTGGTCTGAGTGGAATGGCAAATATCGCGATACCGTACGCGACTTTTGGCGTGGGGAAGACAGTACCCTGGGCGAATTTGCCCTGCGGCTGACAGGCAGCTCAGACCTGTACGAGCACACCGGGCGCAGACCCCATGCCAGCATTAACTTCATCACCGCCCACGATGGTTTCACCCTGCGCGATCTAGTCAGCTACAACGACAAGCACAACGAGGCCAACGGAGAAGAAAACCGAGACGGCGAAGATCACAATCGCTCTTGGAACTGCGGGGCAGAAGGCAGCACCGATGATCCCGAGATTTTGCAGCTGAGAATTCAGCAGCAGCGAAATTATTTGGCCACGCTGATGCTCTCTCAGGGCGTGCCGATGATGCTCGCTGGCGATGAAATGGGGCGATCGCAGCAGGGCAATAACAACACCTACTGCCACGACGATGAACTCTCTTGGCTCAACTGGGAGCTATCAACAGAGCAAAAAGAACTCCTACGCTACACCCAAAAGCTCGTCAAGCTCGTGAAAAGCCACCCTGTATTCCGCCGTCGCGACTGGTTTTATGGCCGCGAAATTCACGGCTCTGGTATTCGCGACATTGGCTGGTTTAACGTCGATGGCAATCCCATGCACGATGAGTGGACAGTGGGCTATGTGAAAACGCTCACTGTCTTTCTCAATGGGGAAGAAATCGCCACGCCCAATAAGCAAGGCGAGCAGGTGATGGACGATAGCTTTTTACTGCTGTTCAATGCCCACTATGAGGTGCTAGAGTTTGCCCTGCCAGAGAAGTTGCGCGAGCGCTCAGACGCGGATCATTCGGTTCGCAAATGGCGCTTACTCCTCGACACCAAAGAAGGCTTCGTCAAACGCCGTAAAACCTACAAGAAAAAAGACAAAATCGCCGTCGCTGCCCGTAGCCTCATCATCCTAGAGTCCAAGCTGGCCTAGCAGGCTTGATCTCCATGGACTGCGCCTCACCATTGCGCATTTGCTATACGCTTTGCTTGCTACACCACCAAAGGCTACAGCCTTTAACTGGCAACACAAAGCACATAGCGCTATACAATTCTTTTCAGAAAGGGCGTTACGCAATCCCGTAACGCCCTACACAACCGACATTTTTTTATCTATAGTGAGGCCAATCAAAAAACGTTCGTCAGGCAATTTTTAAAGAGCGCTATGGGTTGGCATACATCGAATCATCGACTAGGTACCCGGCTATGGAGTCGCCTCGGAAGGACACTCAGAAAAACGCATATTTGGCGCTTTCTTGTCCTTAGCCTTGCTATGCTGTGCCTCACAGTATTGCCGAGCTGCAACAGCCTAGAGCGGATCAGGCTCGAAAATTTTAGGGTGCAGGGCGCAGATGTCCCCACCTTGATCAGCACCGTTATTGGTGAGCCAAAAACCTTCAACATACTGCTCTCACAAGAAAGCTCTAGCAGCGATGTCCTAGCCCTCATGTACGAGGGCTTGATCGGCATCGATCAGACCAGTGGCGAAATTATTCCTGCCCTGGCCGAATCTTGGGAAATATCCGAAGACGGTCTTACCCTCACCTTCACGCTCAAAGAAGACCTAAAGTGGTCCGATGGTGAGCCCCTCACGGTAGATGACGTCGACTTTACCTACAACGACCTGATCTTTAACGAAGACATTACTACCGACTCCAGAGATGTCCTTCGCGTTGGCGTAGAGCAAAACCTACCCACCGTCACAAAAATAGACGAACGCCGCATAGCCTTTAAGATCACAGAGCCCTTTGCCCCTTTTCTCAGGGTGACAAGCACGGCCATTTTGCCGAAGCACATCCTCGAAGAGACCGTCATAAATAAAGACGGTGATGGCCAGCCCTTGTTTATGTCCACCTGGGGTACCAACGCCAATCCAGCTGAAATTGTAGGCAACGGCCCCTATACCATCAAGCAGTTTGTGCCGGGTGAGCGCATTGTCTTCCAGCGCAATCCTAACTACTGGGAAAAAGGGCCAAACGGAGAATCTCAGCCTTACATCGAACAAATTGTTTGGCCGGTTGTCAGCTCTCAAGACGCTCAGTTTGTGCGCTTTCGCTCAGGTGACGCTGACCTCATGGGTGTTACACCAGACAACTTCTCCCTCATGAAGCAGGACGAAGAGCAGGGCGACTACACCGTCTACAATGGCGGCCCCACCGCCTCCCGCCTGTTTATGACCTTTAACTTAAATAAGGGATCTTTTAACGGCGAGCCTGTCGTTTCCCCTATCAAATCAGCCTGGTTCAACTCGGTTAAGTTCCGGCAGGCCGTCGCCTACGCCATCGACCGAGACACCATGCTCAACAACATCTACAAAGGGCTTGGCGAGCTACAAAACTCCCACATCGCCCCCCAGAGCCCTTACCACGCAGAAGATTCTGAAGTTAAGGTTTACAGTTTCGACATTGATAAAGCAAAAGCGCTGCTCATCTCTGATGGCTTCACCTATCAAGGGGATCAGCTATTTGACAAAGACGGCAACCGCGTACGCTTTACGCTGCAAACCAATGTTGGCAACAAAATCAGGGAGCAGGCAGGGGCACAAATCAAGCAAAACTTGGCCCTGATAGGCATTACGGTCGATTTTCAGCCCATGGATTTCAATAAGCTAATTACCAACATTGGCGACTCTCTTGAATGGGATGCCATTGTATTGGGCTTTGGCGCAGGCGTAGAACCCAACAGCAGCGCTAATCTTTGGCTCAGCAATGGTCAACTGCATTTCTTTAATCAGTCAGCACCCCCCACTGCCGATCCGCCTTTGATAGGGAGAGAAGTATATGAGTGGGAAGAGGAAATTAGTAATCTGTACATTCAGGCCGCCCAGGAATTGGACGAAGCCGAGCGCAGAAAGCTTTATATCAAGACACAGCAGCTAGTACAGGAAAACTTACCCTTTATTCATTTGGTCGGCCAGTACTCCATGAGCGCGGTACGCAATAAGGTAGAAAATGTGAAATACACGTCACTAGGCGGCGTAATGTGGAACATCAGTGAGCTGGAGCTCACAGCCGACTAGTCCTATCGCTTTCCCCGCTTAGCTTTAGCTATTTCAATCCGCTAAACCGTTGACTCTAAGAGGCGCTAAGGAACGAGGATTAAATAAATTGGCCAGTAATCGACTGCTCGGAGCCCTCACCCCAACCCGCTCCCGAGGGAAGAGGGAGCTTTTAGATCTCTTTCCTCCTTCGGGAAAAGGGCTAGGGATGAGGGCCTCTAGCGATTAGGAAATGAGCCAGTTATTTAACTTCATGATCCTAAATGCATAACAGCGGTAGGAGCCCGCGTCGCTTTGCGGCGCTAGGGAATGTCCACCAAGATAGCGGTGACTTTAAGAAAATGAAGCGTCAGCTTCTAGCTGATGCTTTGTTCATATGCTTACAGAACGTTAAGCTGCGCCTTTAAGTTTGCTGTGGTTATCAGCGCAGACGCGGTCTATCCGTCATAATCAAAAACAGACCCTTCTATGAGCACCGCGTCAGCTCTGTAGCTTTCGAAGCATTGCTCAAGACACTCACTCACGAGAGGCTACAACCCATAGCAGACAAGCAATGCTGTTAAGCAATAACTAAAATCAATATAAAATAGTCGCTCTGCTCGATATGTAGGCGATAAGTATAGATTGGATAAAATAAAAAACTCCCATAAAAATCTCAAGAAAACCCCGCTGACCGGCGCGTATGGATGACATTGAGCAGGCCTATAGAGTGCTAGAGCTCGATCTAGAAACCTCGACTTCCATGAGAGAAGTCAATCAGGCCTACAAAGATCTTGTGTTTATTTGGCATCCTGATCGCATTCCCAGCGATCGCACTCGCCTGTGCGAAAAAGCCGAAGCCAAACTCAAAGCCCTCAATGAAGCCAGAGCCTTTTTGCGATCGCAAGCCAAAAACGGCAGACTCCCCGCCGTAAAATCTGTCACTGCCAAGTCAAAAACCAGCAAACCTCACCACAGCGCCACCCGCACCTACGCCCGCAACTCGCGCACCTACGGCTCCACTTACCGCCCCGGCGACGACTCCACCTACCGTCCCCGCAGAGACACTGCCCGCACCACTGCAAACTCTGCTGGCA
>JBCBKQ010000322.1:0-5734 GCA_038521595.1 Cyanobacteria bacterium J06627_28
AGGATTTTTGAATACTGCCATTGCCTCCGAATACTCCATTAACTTACCGACATTAAAAATAAATTCTTTGTTGGCAAAAGGTCGCGCTTCAGGAATTAATCGATGCAGATAATATGCAGTCTTTATCCCTATTTTTAATCGCTCAATATGAATATTTGGTTTGAATTCATAGAGATTTTTACCATGCTGGCGATGAGTGGCTAGGTTCTCAGGAGCTAGAACGCCGGGGGCAAGATAAATGGCCATTAACCGAATTAGGGCATCAGCTGATACATGAAAGACTTCTGGCATCGGTAAAATCTGACTCAGAATCTCTTGCCGAAAGCATAGGCCACTCGTTGCAGGAAACCAATGCTGAAAATTTTGGCCACTGGTGAGGACTGGGCGTAGGTTGACAATCTCAAACTCTGTGACCTGATGGCGACGGCGATGAATCGTCTGCCCGTCTGCGTCTGTTTCTTCCAATTCGTGGAAACACCAGCCTGCATCGGCGTGTTTTTCGAATATCTCTATGATTTGAGCAACTTTGCTAGGTTTAAAGCAGTCATCTGCATCTAGAAGGAATACATATTCGCCGCAACAGGCCTGAAAGCCTGCATTGATTGCGGAGGCTTGTCCCCCATTGGCCTTGAGTACTGGCACAATGCGATCGCCAAATTTCTCAATTATCTGCCGCGATCCATCTACAGAGCCATCGTCAACGACAATCACCTCAATGATGTCATAGGTTTGATTCAGCGCACTGGTGATTGCCGCCTCTAAATATGTCTCGTAGTTGTAGTTGTTGATCAGAATACTTGCAAGCACGACTTCCTCTAATGGCGATTGGCGCTGGCTAGTGAGACAGTTTTTGATGAATGAGTTCAACCAAGCTTTCGTTGAGTAATGTGCGGGTTTGCACATTGCGATGGCGAATGCGGCTGCCACCCGTGACGACTACACATTGATTAACAACATTGGCCACGGGGCCATAGAGGCGAGTGGGTAAGGCAGCGACTTCGACCCAGCGATCGCTACGGGTGTCGTAAGCCAAAATGTTGGACAGCAGGTCACTGCTGTAGGAAGACGACTTAAGCGTCAAAAAAAGTTGGAGAGGCAGATCGTCGATGAGTTTTTCTTGGCTGTGGTCAAACAAATCCCCTTTGAGCAATACCGGATTTTGATTATTGCGTCCCCCAGCAATCACGATGTAATCTTCCACTGCAAAGGTAGTGGCTTCAAAATGAGAGCGGGGCTCTGGCATGGCCGCGGCTCGGTGCCACTGGTGTGTGGTCCCGTCGAAGTAAAACACTGAATCCTGATCGATGGGGTTAGTATCGTGACGAATCTGACCGCCGATAGCATAGAGCTTATCGTTAAGCGCGATCGCCGAAATATGCCCTCTAACTTCTGGCAGCGGCGGTGCTGCTAACCAGTCTTGAGCGCCATCGAGGGGCAAGTACCAATGATCGGCATGGGTGCTATCGCGATCGCTACCGAAGCCGCCAAAGTAGTGCAGAGCGTGATTGATAACGCCCAGTCCCCCACCAGCGCGAGGTTCAGGCAAGGAAGGTCCGGCGGCCCAGTGGTGAGTCGTAAGGTCATAGTGCCAGACTTCGGTGGTCGCCTTCCCAGGATGATTTCCCACAAAGCCACCAGCAATCCACAGGCGATTGCCAACGACAGCGGCATTCACGTGGGTGACAGGCGTTGGCATGTCTGGCAGTCGGCACCACCGGTCAGCCGCAAAGTCATAGGCATAAGCATCCTGAGTCGCTCGCCAACCTAAGGTAAATCCACCCAATACGTAAAGCCTGTCAGCGATGACTGTCGCCGCGCTTTCCAGCAGCGGTGTGGGCAAAGGGGCTCCCGTTTTCCAGAGACGGTGAGGCAGTGTCCAGTTTTCTAAGGTTTGAGTAATAGAAACCATTTCTCGTTTTTGCCGGGATTAGTTACCCGTAAAGGTAAGGACAGGGCTGAAAATTTGGTCGAGCGATCCAGTGATGTCGTCAGGGAGCGGCGGTCGTAGCAAGGAGGCAATATTTTGATGCAAATGTTTGAGGCTGCCAGTACCAAACATCACCCCGTCAATTCCGGACTGATGGCGGCAATAGCGATAGGCGAGATCCGGTACGCTGACGACAAGCGGATGCTCGAATAGCGAGCAAATGATCTCCGGTGACATTGCAGTATCTAACACGTCCTGTGCTTGCAACGTTTTCACAGCAGCGGTGAGCGTTTCCGGGCTGCGTAGAGCGTTGCGTACAGCAAACATGCCCAAAACGCCGATGCCTTTCTCAGAAGCCTTGGGTAAAAGCGCAATTTTTGCGGTTTGGTTAATACAGTTGAAGCCAGCCATCATCATATCCCAGCAGTCGTCAACGAGTGCTCGCGTCAGCATGTGATGGCCAGGATCGCGGGTAAAGCTTTCGGTGACGCCAAGGAAACGGATTTTGCCCTGATCGCGCAGTTTCTCTAGCGTTGGCATTAGCATTTGCACTACGCTGTCGTAGTGTTGGGGCTTGACCCCGTGCAGATAATAGATGTCAATGTATTCAGTTTTGAGGGCTTTAAGGCTGCGTTCCAAACTGCGCTGTAGCGTCTGGGGGCTAATCACCTGTCCGCGTTTGTCTAGGGGTTGCTTTTTAGTGGACAGTACCAGGCGATCGCGATCGAGGGGCCTAATCGCTTGACCAATCACGGCTTCTGAGCCGTAAGCTTCAGCCGTGTCGATCAGATTGATACCCCAATCTATCGCTTGTCGCACCACTGAGATCGCACTGGCTGGACTTTTTCCCGTACTGAGCCCCAGACGACTGTGACCACCGCCACCTAATCCTGCAACGCTAACCCGAAAGCCTGTTTGGCCCAGCGTGACGTACTGCATTTCTGGCAGGGGATCCGTGGGCGGAGAGGAGAGCGGCTGCCGACTCTGTGCCCACCGCGTCAGTAAAGCGCGCATCATGGCATCTCTCTATCGCCAATGTGAGCCCGCATCGTTTCATAGTGCGCTTTCATCGTGCTGCGAGCCTGTTCGATGGCCGTCGCCACAACCGCCGCATCTAAGCGCGCCCGGCGCACGCTGGGATGTCGATGTCGCGCTAGCCAGTAGTCGAGATTGGTGGATAGTTCAAACAACGCTCGCTCAATCTGAAGTTCGACAGTCTTTTCGGGTAAAAACAGTCGAGACTTACAATGCTGTTCTGGCGTCACCATGTAGAAATGGGCATGGCCGGCCTTCTCCCCAAAGCAATCAAAGCGCATCACGTACTGATCTAGCACGTGCAAAATAATGGCAGGTCCTCGTCCCAGGCCAGTCAGCTTCCAATACACTTCGAGCTTTGCCAGTGGGCCAAGCGGAAAAAAGCAAACATCATGCCGGATAGTTTTTTGCGGGGTCGCTGGCGGGCTGAGCTTTCGCTTGAGCTGCTTGGCCTTATATTTAGCAACGTCAACCATGAACATCGTGTTGTATTTGCGTAGAATAACGGGATTGAAACATGACAAATAGAAGCGAGCAAACGGATAGAACTAGCCGTAGGTATAGGTAGGAATTCGCCGAATCCATTGGGGTAGCTCGTCTTGCCAAAAGATACAGGCTTTTTGTTCGTCACTGAGCCCCTCAGCAAGCTGATTGAGTTGGCTGCGGCTAAGCTGATTTCGACTACAGCGAAAGGGTCGCTGCGGTCTACGACTGCAGTAGCCAAAGGTGATAGCCCGACGGGACTGGCTTACGGGGGGTTGTCCGCGGTGGTAAACCTTTGCCGTGTCGACAAAAATGACGGTACCTGCTGGCCCGGTGCAGGTTTGAAGCGCGGCTGTCGGAACCTGTGACTGGACTAGCGCCTCAAAGGTTTGGCTGATGAAGAAGGCACAGCGATCGCCCGCTGCCGCCAAGACTGTTTGCGAACTCTCTGGATCAAGACACTGAAAAGGCCCGCCTCCAGCTGCCACGTCATTGAAATAAATAATCACTTTCAAGACACATCGGTCTTCATTGTCCAAATGCCAGCGACGTGTTGCTGTTTCTAAGCCATTGCCGACTGAGATATTGCACAAACAGGTGTCATAGGCCACAGGGAGCCCAAAGTAGCTCTCTGCAATCCCCAACAGGCGACTATTCAAGCCCCATTGAAAGATTTGAGCATGGGCCTTAAGCAATGAAAAATCAGGCGTCGCTTGGAACTTGACCCGATCGCTTTTGACGCGTTGCTCAAGCGTTTGGAAAAGCTGTTGCCCTGACTGAAAGAATGACTCTTGCCCTAGAATCGCTAACTCAGTCAAGGTCGTAACACATTGCCCCCGATCTCTAAGCTGATCGACAACGAATGAGTCGGTGTCAAACAAAGAACGTTGTTGGGCCTGATGGTGGCTTAAATACGCCTGGTATCTTGGCCGTAGCACTCGATTTTCTACCCACGAATGACTGAGAACTCGTTCAGCCAGAGTCGGTACAGCATTTTTGACGGCTCTGCGGAGTGGACTGAGCTGGAGCCTTTGACCAACCTGTTCGGTTAAGCGATTTCTAACTGAGCGCATGGGCGTCATCTCTCAACTCGGCACCCAACCGATGTACAAAACTTCTTGGAATCAGAGGCCTTTGACGCCTGAAAGCCGGGAAAATAGGCAAATCGCTCCACAGCGCGAGGCTGCCCAAAAAACTCCTATCTCTCAACCGGTGAAACCTGAGTAGAAAGAGAGCGTAGGTTCTTTTTGAGCTGATAGAAGGGACTAATTAAGCTGCTGCGATACAGTTCCATTTTGCTGGCAAGAATGGCATCAGTGGAAAATTTACGATGATATTTAAACCAGTATGCTAATAGCCTACCCAAATCCTTAGCTAAATGACTAATAGCTACAAACGGCTTAAACCAGTTGGGATAGCTCACCGTGCGAGTGCAGTAGCGGCTTAGCCCAATCCCCTTAAAAAAACGCATCAAGTATTCCCGCTCTAGCCGAGCAGTAGGAATATGGTGATAGATGTACATATCTGCATTGAACCAGATTTGCCATCCGGCTCGTTTTAGATACATTAAAGCTTCAATATCCTCGCCTTTTAGTGCTAACGAGTGGCCTACTGGTCCCTGCAGAGTCTGCTGCTCAGGCACTAACGCTAACCATGGCTGACGACGGATAACTAGTCCAGCACCAGGGGGCAGCATATTGATTTTGTCGTAAACACCTTTAGTAAAACAGACATTATAGGGGCGCTCGACAACGGGCAAGAATCCGGCAATATGGTCAAAGTTTTCCGGCGGCGGCGATTCAAACTTGCCGCAGATCTGGCTACCGAAAGCAGCCGCATGGGGATGCTCCTGCGCAAAGCTAATGGCAGCCCTAACCCAGCGCTCAGCAGGAATATTGTCATCGTCAAGAAAGCCGACTAAGGGAGCATTGGCTTCTTCGATAGCGCGGCGACGGGCAACGGATGCGCCCTTTACGGATTCGAAGCAATAACGCAGTGGATTTCTAGACGGCCACTGTTGCTGATAGCTGCGTACGATTTCGGCGGTGCGATCGCAGCTGCAGTTGTCTACAACTAAAACTTCCCACTCGACGTTTTCTAAACCCTGCTGTGATAGCAGCGCATCGAAAATTTCTGGCAAATGCTTTTCACCGTTATGAGCACGAATTGCCACGCAGAAATCTAGCATTCTATTTATACTTTATGCGAGGAATTAAGTGTGCTTTTTAAGGTGAAAAGCATTTGCCAGAAATTTTCGATGCGCTGCTATCACAGCAGGGTTTAGAAAAC
>JBCBKQ010000323.1:0-5703 GCA_038521595.1 Cyanobacteria bacterium J06627_28
AATGAGCATAGGGGCACTTAAGGTTGTAGCGTGCGGCTTTGCGCTGACTCTTGAGCAAGGCACCGACTGCTTGGAGTCTTCTGTAGCCTATGCTTTATCGATTAAAGAGGTTTCGTTTGTGGGTCATTACGAGTGCGATCGCATTCACAATGACCTGCATTCAGCCGCTAGCTTTTGAAATAGTCAATCAACCTGTGGCGTTTCTTTCAGGGGCTGCGATCGCACAAGAAGAGGTCTCGGAAGAGGTCTCGGAAGAAGCACCTGAAGACATCTCCGAAGACGTCCTCACCACACCCACAGAAACAATCGCCGCGCCCGCAGACAGTAGCTATTTCTCAGAGGTCTTGGTCAGAGGACAGGTGGTCTTTCAGGTGGGTAGCCTAAACGATTTGTCGGCACGTGAGCGAGCAGCCATTATCAATCGACGCATTGCTAGCCTGCTAGAGCGCACGGGTGGCCAGGTCTCGGTGACGGCGACGCCTGCAGGCGAAGGGCTAATCACCCTAGAGGCCAATAATCGAACGCTCATGACCGTAACGGCGCAAGATGCGCAGGACTTTGGTGTGTCCTTAGATGCATTGGCAGAAGACTGGGGCGAAACCCTAGAGACCACTTTTGAAAAGCCGCCCGTGGCCATTGACGTGGCCAAGCGGCTAAACAGCACGATTCGTCAGATTTTGAGGGATGCGATCGCCAGCATTCCGGCCCTAATCGGGGTGGTGGTGGTGATGTTTGTCACCTGGCTGATTGCCAAGGGTGTGAGGTACAGTGCGTTTCGCTGGGCACAGAGTACGGAGGGCGATCGCAGCACTGAAATATTGATTGGGCGGCTAGGGTACGGCGGGGTGTGGATCGCGGGTGCCGTTGTAGCGCTGGGCGTATGGGGGATTGACTTTGCCACGATGCTGGGGGCGCTAGGGCTGACCAGCGTGGCCATTGGCTTTAGCCTAAAAGACGTGCTGAGCAACTATATTTCTGGCGTGATTTTGCTGGCGGCGAGGCCTTTTCACATTGGCGATCAGGTTGTGATAAAAGGCTATGAAGGGACAATCACGCAGGTGCAGCTACGCACAACAACGCTCAAAACCTACGATGGCCGAATGATCTACATCCCTAATCAAGAAGTGTTTCAGGCAAGCGTGACAAACAATACCGCCTCTACGCATTTGCGTAGCTCAGTGATGGTGGGCATTGACTACGATGCAGACATTGCCAAGGCGCGTGGGGTGATTGTAGATGCGATCGCATCCCTAGCAGACGTACAGCCCGACCCGATTCCTGAAGTACTGGTACGAGAGCTAGCCGCTAGCACCGTAAATTTAGAGATTCGCTTTTGGGTAGATTCTCGGCGGGCAGGCTTTTTAGAAACGACGTCTGTAGTCGCACAAACGGTGAAAAAGGCGCTTCAGGTCAACGAAATAGAAATGCCGACAGAGATTTACACGCTGCGCGTGCAGGATGTGCCAGATGCACTCAAACCAGAAAAAAGAACGGGTGAGACGCATCCGGTTCAGCAGGATACGATGCCAGCAGGCTCAGCTCAGACAACCTATATTAGTGAGGCATAGGCAGAAAGATAGGTAGCAGGATATGGCGAGTAGCTGCCACGTTTAACGATTCAACAGGCTGAGCGTAAAGAACATCACGGTTGGATTTTGTTAGGTTTTACGATAGAACGAGTGTATTATCCTTACGGTTTTCTCTCCTGCCTTTTCTACAGCCAGCGGGGGACGTTCCGTTAAGATGCCATTAGAATGTATATCTGCTGCTCGGTTGACTGCTATGAAGTCTAGAATCCCTGATCCGTATCGCCAGAAGGCCGTGCCGAGGCAGCGCGATCGCATTCGACACAAGCGATCGCCCCTAATGCGATATTTTCAACTGCTGGCCATTGCCACTACTGGCGGCGCGGTTATGTTGGGTAGCCTGGCTCTGTTTGCTTTTTTGCGCTCGGGCAGCCAGTTTTTTACCGATGTGAAAGATGCGCTAACGCCGCAGCCGCCCGAAGAAACCGTCGATGTGAGAACGGTGGTGGTAGAGCAGGTGCGTGAGGTGAGCGAGCTGACGACGGCTGTGTTTTCTATGGAGGCGGTGGTGCCTGCACAGAGCGATCGCAAGCTGGGTGAAGTGACCATTGGTAAAACGAATTTGCTCTATGTGGCCTATGGCGAGGTGCGTGCCGGAATAGACCTATCGCAGCTAACGACGGCTGACGTCACCAGCTCTGAAACAGGTCAACAGATCAAGCTTGTCTTACCAGAGCCTAAGATTTTGGGCGGAGACATTGATGTTGATCGCTCTGATGTCTATGACTACAGTCGGGGCTTTTTGAACTTAGGGCCAGATCGGGGGCCACAGCTGACTGCTTTGGCACAGCAAGAAGCCAAGCAAAAAATTAAGCGAGCGGCCTGCGAGCAAGATATTTTGGAGCAGGCAAATGACCGCGCAGAATTAGTCGTTACCCAGATTTTAGAGACCGCTGGCTTTGAGACAATCACAATCGAGACAGTGCCGGTTTCTATGGCCGATTGCTTGGCTTCGGCTGGGTAGATAACTGGGTTGAGATTAGAAATTTTTCAGAGACTTTTTTGTTCGTATGGTGCATCCCTACGAACGGTTGTGAAAGCCCTCAACATCTGCCATAGCTGAGGCCTGATTGATATCGAGCGATGGGATGACGCTAAAGTTACCGTTGGTTTCTAAAACCACAGCGCCAATCTCTTTGAGGCTGCCATAGCCGTGACTCCGAATCGCTGCGAGCACTTCACCTTTTGTCACGCGCTTACGCTTTAGGGTGGTTTCTAGCAACTCCCCTTTCAAAACCAAAAGTGTTGGCTTTGCTTTTATGAGTGATTGCACCTTTTGTGTGCGTACAGAGAGCCAGGTCAAAATGAACTGATAGCTAATGAGCAGTCCAATGGCCGTCATAGCCTGTACAAGAGACGTGCTGCCCGTGAGGAAAACACTTGCTAGGATTGAGCCAAATGCAACGGTGACGACAAAATCAAATGAATTCCACTTGGACAGCGTGCGCTTACCTGAAATGCGCAGGAAAATAATCAGCCCAACGTAGGAAAGCGTACCTGTAATGAGCGTATGTAAGACAGCCTCCCAGCTACCCAACAAATCTTGTGTAAGTGAGTAATTCATAGCCCTACGGTAGGAAAAAGCAGCGTCCAAAGCTTCCTCCTATAGAGCTAGCTCAAGGCTCCGTTCATCTTTTTACGCCCATTAATTTTTACGCCCATTAAAAAGCCCCGCTAGCTCTATAGAGCCAACGGGGTTATTTCAACACAAGACAATCGTGAGAGCGTAACTACACAAGCGTTTTCGGTCGTTTTTTGTTGCTCGGCAGCTAAGACCTTGATCTGATGCACCCTTAAGGTCTTAGTCTGCTGAGCATAGTCAACTTTTGAGTGCATTCACGTCAGTTGACTAGCACTGTTGCCTACCTTTGTTGCAAAAGGTGCGGCGTTCAAGCAAAGGCTCTATTCAGCAGCGGGCATTTCCTCTACTGTGCTCTCTACTTCAACAGTCTCTTCTACCTCTGTTTCATCAATGGCGATGCTTTCTTCAGGGGCAATAGTGTCTTCGACAGAGACTTCAGCTGCGGGCTCGCCAGGCATCATGACGCGGTCGATGACGTGAATCACGCCGTTGCTCGCTTCAACGTCAGCAAAGACAACGTTTGAACTGTTAACAGTAACGCCTTCTTCCAAGCTGACGGTGACCTCATCACCTGCCAAGGTTTCGACTGCGCCTTCTTCTAGGTCGGTAGATAGAACAGCGCCATCGACAACGTGGTAGGTCAATAGCTCAACTAGAGAATCTTTATTCTCAGGCTCGAGCAGCTGAGCGACTAGCTCTTCGGGCAATGCTTCGAAGGCCTCGTCTGTAGGGGCAAATACGGTGTAAGGACCTTCACCTGCAAGAACTTCTGTGAGGTCAGCAGCAGCTAGGGCAGCGGCCAAAATCTCAAAGGACTCGCTAGAGCCAGTCAGTTCTGCAATGGTCAACGCTGTTGTGTCAAACTCTTCGCCTTCAGCGACAGGCTCTTCTTCTACTGTTGCGTCATCAGCGACTGTTTCTTCTTCCTCCACAGTTGTTTCTTCAACAACGGTTTCTTCTTCTTCTACAGAAGGCTCTTCTACAACGGGCTCGCCGTCCATCGTGTCAGAAGCTTCGACGGCGTCGTCACTTAAGGTCTCGATTTCAGCGGCTTCTATGGTGTCTGCATCAGTCGGTTCGAGTTCGCTTTCAGCGACGGTCTCTTCTTCTTCTACAGTCGTTTCTTCGACAATGGTTTCCTCTTCTACCGCTGCATCTTCAGCAATGGGCTCTTCTTCCATGGCTGCGTCGTCGGCAACAGGTGCTTCTTCGACCATGGTGTCGTCAGCAACAGGGGCCTCTTCGAGTAGGCTGTCTGCCTCGGTGACGACATCTGTCTCAGGGGCAGGTAGGGTTTCTGCTGCGGTTGGCTCAGGGAGCGTTTCAGCGGCTTCTGTTGCTTCTACAGCGTCGGCTTCTGTAGTGACAGGCATTGCTGAGCTAGGGAGCGCAATGAAGGCACCGGCACTACTGGCCACGAGGCCAACCATGAAGTTCTTGAGAAAACGAGACGTGTTGTTGGCTTGCATAGATCCTCTTTAAAGTCTTTGTGAGCTGTGTTGATGTAGATGTATCTAGTGGCAGTTGGTCTAGCTCACTTGAATACCTTGCTTAACTTAACTGCGTAAAGTGTTTACTAAAGTTCATTAAGCTTTTACAAAGTGTATCGAATAACTTGAAAAACGGAAGACCTGCATTTTGGCAGATGTCGTCTGTGTTATTGGACATCACGTTAGTATTAGCGCAGATAATCCAGGGCGTTTTGCTTCGACTTAAAGCAAGGTTAAGACTTTGTTATGAAGGCGTTAGAGCACCCTCGGTATTTACTGAATTTTTGGCTAAATAAGGAATCAATGCCTATGTTGGAGTTACATCAGTTTGAAGCGTCGCACTATTCCGAGAAAGTCAGGCTGATACTGGATTACAAGCAATTACCCTATAAGACGATTGAAGTTTCACCAGGTATTGGCCAGATAGAACTCTATAGGTTGTCGGGTCAACGGCAGGTGCCCGTGCTTAAAGATGGGGCTGAAGTGGTGCCAGATTCGACTGCGATCGCACGCTATTTAGAAGAGAAGTACCCAGAGAGACCAGTCATTCCAGCCGATCCAAAGCAGCGCGGTCTGTGCCTAATGATGGAAGCCTGGGCAGATGAATCTATCGGCCTAAACGCACGCAAGGCAATGATTGGTGCGTTTAATCAGCATCCTAACTTTAGAACATCTCTGTTGCCGCTTTCGACCCCTGAGCTGGTAAAAAATGCGGTTAGCGCGGTGCCAAGCGATTTGCTAAAGCTGCTCGGTACAGGGGTTGGCTTTGGCGGCGATGCGGTGACGCAGGCGACGGATATTTTGCGGCAAGATTTGGAGTCACTGTGTCTGATTTTGAGTACGCAGCCCTATCTCTGTGGCGATGAGCCGACGCTGGCGGACTTCGCGGTCGCTGGTTTGTCGATGTATCTTAAGTTTCCATCTGCTCTATATGTAGATGTACCTGCGGGCATCGGTGGTAAGTGCGTGCCTGGGATGGTAGATGAACCTGAATGTTCGGCGTTTTGTGAGTGGCGCGTTCGACTATACAGAGACTTCCGCAAAC
>JBCBKQ010000324.1:0-5698 GCA_038521595.1 Cyanobacteria bacterium J06627_28
AAATGCTCTTTGGTGAGCATGGGCCTTACTTTTATCTCACCGCAATCTTGGCACTATTCACTCAAGAGCATTTTAAAATATAGCGGAAAGTCGTAATTACTATAGCCAGAAAGGGTTTGATAGCAGACTAAAACTGCGATCGCCAGCAGTAAGTTAAAGGTGATAACGGCAAAAAGAGCAAGCAGCTTTGCCAGTAGAAGAA
The DNA here is from genome assembly GCA_038521595.1 of Cyanobacteria bacterium J06627_28. GTDB lineage: Bacteria > Cyanobacteriota > Cyanobacteriia > Phormidesmidales > Phormidesmidaceae > Phormidesmis. Next base: position 203 of record JBCBKQ010000324.1, read on the forward strand.
CAGCATTAGAGAGTGGCGTGGCATCAATGACTGGCTGCAGCCGGAGGGTGCGATCGCGCCATATCAGCTCGGCAGCATACACGATGATAATGGCAAACAGAATATAGTCCAGATAGACATTAGCCGAATGAACCAAGATATCGGTGCTGGGATTGGAATAGCTAAAAGATTGACTGCCCATGGCCGCGATGACCAGACTCACCAGGCCAAAGCCCGTGAGCAGCCAGAAGGCACGGCCCTGTAGAAGGCTGCGGAGTTCGAAGCGGGTGCGGTGGAGGAGGGAAATGCACTGCGCGGCTAGTGACGCATGATTAGTCGCTTTTTGTGGGAAGTGGGGGAGTGCACTTCGACTACGCTCAGTGGCCGGAGAAGTGGGAGTGGGGGAGTGATCCTTTGCCTGGGTGGTTTTAGGGTTTCGCTGTGTAGGAGCGACCTGCGGTTGCATTTTGTAGGTGCGGTAGCTTACAAGCAACAAGGTACTGGCGATGGTAAGCCAGAGTAGACGGTTCCAAATCAACAATCCGTCTATGCTTGGCATGAGGGTGTTGTGCTGGAAGACTGTCCAAGCGAGGGTTTTCGACTCGAAAGCGTAGAAGCCAAAGGGATCGACCATTGCCCAAAGGGGATATTGCTGGTAGCTAATAGTGTCTGCCCCGACCATCATCAGCGATGCGAGATATAGCATGACTAGGACGATGGAGCCTGCGAAGGTGACGGTAAGGCTGCGGGTGCGAGCGGCGAGCGCAAAAGCAAGGGCGCTGACTAAAAACAGATTGGGTAGGGCAATGAGAATGTAGCTGGCCATATAGCCATCTAGCCGAAAGGCACCGAGCGCATAGGGATTGAGTCCGGGTGCAAGCGTGCCTAAAATCATGCCGGGGAGATAACCTGAAAACGCGAGCAGCGTAATTAAAAATGCCGCACCGAAGCGAGTGGAAAGGTAGTCCCATTTACGAATAGGCGTAGAGAGAATCAGCGCTTCCATGCGGGTGTTGGTGTCGCGCACAAAGGTCTCTGCAACAAAGGCGGCGGCGGCAAGAATACCAAAAATGCTGTACCAAAGTGTGGTTTGAAAGATTTGGGAAGGGCTGTTAACGAAAAAGAAGGCGTTGCCCTGCCCTGCTTTAGAGACGATATCAACGAGGCCAATCGTGAAAAAGAGGCTAATAATGAGCCAAAAGGTGGGCCGGCGGAGATGGTAGCGAGCCTCGAAGGTGAGGATGGGGAGCATGGGGAAAGATGAAGGAGGAACGATGAATGATGAATGGAAGATAGGCGATAGGGAGTAGGGAATGGGGGAAATCGTAGCCCCAAACATCAAACCCAAAGCATCAAACCAAAACAGACAAAGATTTTTCCATCAGGGCGGTGAAATAGACGTCATTGAGATCGGGATCAACAGATTCAAAGCCCTGCGCAGGTCGAGTTGGGCTCCAAACACGCACAGTGCGATCGCCTCTAACCATACGGCTGGTAATGACAAGCCAGTCAGGATTTAAGTCTGTTGTTTGTTCTATCCGCTTAGCCCATACCTGTCCTTGTAGGCTCGCCATCAAGCTAAGAGGGCTGCCCTGGCGAACGATTTTGCCTCTTTGTAAAATGGCCATATTTGGGCAGAGTTCGGCCACATCTTCAACAATATGGGTGGACAGTAGCAGCACGCGATCTTGGCTGATGTCGGCCAAGATATTTTGAAAGCGAATGCGCTCGGTGGGGTCAAGCCCAGCAGTGGGTTCATCCACAATGACAAGCTGCGGAGACCCAAGAAGCGCCTGAGCAATGCCAAAGCGCTGTCTCATGCCGCCGGAAAAAGTGCCGAGCTTTTGGCGGCGCTGATCGTAGAGATTGACCAACTGTAGCTGATGAGCCACCAGAGCACGGCGCTGCTTAGCTTGAGTAAATCCTTTAAAGACAGCCAGCTGATCGAGCAACTCCTCAGCAGATACATTGGGATAGACGCCAAAGTCTTGAGGCAGATAGCCAAGCTGCTGCCTTGCCAAAACAGGAGCTTTAAGAATATTAATACCACCTAGCATGATGGAGCCGCTATCCGCGGGCTGTAGCGTTGCTAGCGTGCGCATCAAGGAAGATTTTCCAGCACCGTTCGGCCCAAGTAATCCAAATATGCCGCTACCGATCTCTAGTGAGACATTGTCTAGCGCCTGAATGCCATTAGGGTAGGTTTTATTAAGATGTTGAATCGAGAGCATAGTCATGGCATAGAGCTAATATCAGTAAAAGCCAATTGAATAAAAGCAAACGTTAAGCAGCATAGATTTGCAAATATTTGCAAATTCGCAGTCGATAGCGTACCAGAGCGTTATTAGGATAATGACGATATTGCTTATTTGAGGATGCTGCCTATCTAATGAGATTAATTATCGAATATAGAATGATTTCGAATGAAGTCGGGCTGTGTGATCGCAAACTTTACGTTACTCATCACGATGCGAGCGAGCCATCAGGAAACAGCGTCATTGTCAGTGAACCGACCTTTACCTCTTGCTGACTCGCTGTACCCATTACAGTTCTAACCTTAACTGGCATCACCCCTTGCGGCGGAAACGCCCACCATTCCCCATCTTTCAAAAACGGATCGCTATAACCATACGAGTTACACCACTGCCTACATAGGCAATCAATAGCCTCACCCAGCGACGAATATTGAGGTAAGTTGCGATTAGCAGATTTGGCAATCCAGAAACTCATAAGATGTAGTTCTCATTGGGTAAGTGGGAGTAGTGACCAAACAAAGCGTGAACTTTTCCAAAAATCTGCTTTAAGCTCTTTTGACTGCGTTCGTCAGGAACGTGTAAGCCCGAAAACTGGCAGTTTTCTACGCTAGAGAACTGCCAATACTGACCGCAGTAGTCATGCCCAGTTACGTAAACACCTTTAAACTTTTGAGCATGGTGACTGAGCTTCTCAGCAAAGATAATTTGTAGCAACATGCAGGCGCAACAAAAGTGAGGCTGCGCGCTGGAGAAAGAAACTCCAAAATCTATAGAGAGCGGATCATGCTTTTCCTGGGATTTGGCATCAACCATCCAAGGACTGAGATCAATGACTGCAGATGGAATCTCCGACTGAATAACTATGGGAACATTGGCGATTTTTCTCAACAAAGAGATAGTTATCGCCTGAGTGCTTGCGTTCATAGTGTGATCACCTCATGGTTATATGTTCACTGATATTTTCCTGATAATTGACCTAAAAAATATCCGACCAAATGGTTCGCGCTTTAGTGTTGAACGGAAATTTTCTAGAAAAATTGAGTTTGATTGAACAGTTGACACAAGCTTCTTATTGAGATTATATATCAATAACGAGATGTGCAGCTAATCTCAAAAAAGTTATTGCCCAGTTACTTGATACCCTGCGCTTCTCGGTTAAAAAATTGAAAAAAGTTAGGAGCTTCGCTATGACAGATTACGCTCAGGAGCTAATAACCAACGCTAAATCAATGGTTTCAGCTGGGAAGGGAATTCTGGCAATGGATGAAAGTAATGGTACCTGCAACCGTCGATTTGAAGCTTTGGGCATACCGACAACAGAATCCTGTCGCCGAGATTATCGAGAATTAATCTTAACAACGCCTTCGCTTTCTGACTACGTAAGCGGTCCTATTCTCTATGACGAAACAATTCGCCAAGCGACTGCTTCGGGCGTTCCCCTGTTGAAAGTAATCTCTGATACAGGAATGTTGCCGGGCATTAAGGTAGACACCGGTGCTAAGGATTTCGCTGGACATCCAGGAGAAAAAATAACAGAAGGATTAGATGGTCTGTCAGACAGGGTAGCAGAGTACTATCAGATGGGAGCGCGGTTTGCTAAATGGCGTGCGGTTATTACGATTGGAGACGGGCTTCCCTCTCAGGCCTGCATTGAGGCAAACGCCCATGGTCTCGCCCGATATGCAGCGATATGTCAGGCAGGCGGTCTGGTGCCCATTGTGGAGCCAGAAGTCCTCATTGAGGGAAATCACACAATGGCACGCTGCTATGAAGTGACAGATACGACGCTTCATGCGGTTTTCCATCAGCTGTACATGCAAGGCGTTGCCTACGATCAAATGATTTTGAAACCAAGTATGGTCGTACCCGGCAAAGCGTCGGGCGAACAGGCGAGCGTAGCAGAGGTTGCTGAAATGACGATTCAATGTCTGTTGAAAAATGTCCCATCAACCGTTGCCGGCATTGCCTTTCTCTCTGGCGGTCAGACTAAAGAAGCTTCTTCTGCCCACCTAAATGAAATGAATCAGCGATTTGGTGAGCAGTGTCCATGGCCAGTGACATTTTCCTATGCGCGCGCTATTCAGCAGCCTGCGTTAGAGCACTGGGCTGGCGAGGCAAGTCGTGTTGCGCAAGCGCAACAAAGGCTGTTGCACCGTGCTAAGTGTAATAGTTTGGCTAGCAAGGGCGAGTATACTAGCGAGCTAGAAAAGCAGCTTGCCCTGGTTTAGCCCTCGTATTAGTTGGCTACTCGCAAACAAAGTGTTTCCTCCGAAACAGTTGCACATAGTTGTATATGGTCAGCTCCGGGGTTTATCGCAGAAACAACTGCGATAAACCCTTTTTCTTGCTTTTTGTAGGCTGTAAATCAAATTAGGAGATCCACATCAGCCGATTAAACCGCAAGCGGATCGTAGATGGGGGTAGAGGTTTGATTGTGCACAGACTTGAAATAGCCGTCTATTGTTTTGAGCGATAGCTGCCATACTTGTTCAGCCTGCTCCGTTGAAGACATCAGACGGGTTTCAAGATGAATTGAACAAGAGAAGCCGTCAATGCCAACCTCAGAGAAGCTGGCTTCTTCAATAATCCATTTGAGGTCTATGGGCTGATTAAACCCGTTTTCTCGTAGATATTTCTGAAAGTGGAAATAGAGGGCAAAGTAGTTGATGGCATCCTGGATGCAGCCAGTGCAGTTCCAAGAAATTTCTAGATACCCTTGGCGCTTATACCCCTGAGGTCTGCTATTACCAATGTCTCTACTAGAGCTGTGAGTCACCAGTTGACTAGCACAGCCCACTGTAAAAAAACAGGTGTCTGGCTCGTTGATGTTTTTGACGATTGCTCGAAGGCTTTTATCCTCAGAGAGTTCTGGAATCGTTGTGATCAAAGAAGGCTCAAGTTTGAGATTTCGGAAGCCGTAGTTAATGGAATCCCGTGGCTGCTCACTTAGCTGCGTGATGCGATCACCCGCGTAGGGAATTGACTTAGCAGATGGGCTAAGTGTCAGATTATTGCTATATAGCGGAGGAATTGTCATGACAAATATTGAGATTGATTCCCATTAACATCATATAACACAATGCTCAGTACAGGACAAAAGCTTGCGAGACAGAAGGGAAGGGAGTTTCATGAGTTAACCACACCTTACCGAAACTCCCATGTTCGAGCTTAATGCCTTACGGACGCAATTACAGCCCTATCTGGGTTGGCACGGCGCTAGAGTAGTTTTTGTTGCAGCTTTTCTCATCGCATTGTTTAGAGC
>JBCBKQ010000325.1:0-5667 GCA_038521595.1 Cyanobacteria bacterium J06627_28
CCAACAGCCCAAAGCTCGTGCGCTCTGTTAGAGAACAATTTGAAAGAGGGTTCAGAAACAGTCAAAAGATAGATCTAACTCAATGGCAACAGCGCTCGATTATCAAACATCGGCTGATTGGTAACGCTGTACGCCTAGTACAGTGGCAGCTTTAGAAAAGAACAGGTCTGTATCGCCGTAATAGCCACAGCCGTAATAGCCACAGGAGAAAGATTATATCTGTAGGAACAGGCTACAGAAAAGAGAAATTTGTTACCGTTCGGATGTCGATACCGAATGGAGAGCATAATGAATATAAGAGAGAGACTTTTTGGGGTGGCAATGTTTGCGTTGCTGGCCATTGGTGTTCAATTGCCTGCAAAGGCTCAAGTTTCTCAACCTCAGCTTAGCGAACAACAGGGCCGAGCTGCGGACCTTATCCTCACAGAGGCACCTATGGCTCCTGCTCAGGCTCAACTGCAAGCTCAACCAGCCCAAAACATGTCAGAGAGCGAGGCAGAGCTAGCGCAGGCGCGTCGTCGTGGCAGCGGCAGAGTCAGAAGTTCTGACTTCATTGGTGTAGGCGCTGACATTGGCTATGCAGATGATGTTTCACTCTCAGTTATCAGTAAGTTTTCGTTAAACGACCGTATCGCGCTGCGACCTTCCGTATTGATTGGTGACGACTTTTCTATTTTAGTACCCGTCACCTACGACTTTACTCAAGCAAACACCGAATTAGGTGATTTTCAAATTCGCCCTTACGCCGGGGTTGGCGCAGCCTACACAGACAACGACGACGATGATGACTTTAATCTGTTGTTGGCTGCTGGCGCAGATGTACCCCTCTCTAGACAATTCACACTAAATGCCCAGGCAAATCTCGGCGTTTTGAACGATACGAACTTTGGTGTGACAGTCGGTGTTGGCTACAACTTTCGCTAAGAGACTTTCTCAGAGAGCTTATCCCACGCTTTTTAGCTAGAAAGTGACTAACCATCTGGCTTCATCTTCTGTTTGCATCTACTATGACTTCTCGTCCCACGCTTCCACATCAACCAGATATAAAAGTAACAGAATATTCTGCATCTTCACCCACGCTATCGCCAGAAAAAACTGACCAGACTGCGATCGCTCCTCCCGAGTCAGGTGCCGATAGTTCTAAAAATGCAGCCCATAAACCAAACCTTGGTTCAAGACTCAAGGGGCGCTGGTGGTTGATTCCTGTTGTGGGCATTGCGATCGCCATTGGTGGACTGACCGCCGTGCGAATACAGCAAACCCGCAGTCCAGACATTGAAGCGTCAACACCTGCACCCTTGACGGTGAGAAGTGCGATCGCTCAAAGCGCACCCATTCAGGCCTGGACCTCTAGCGAAGGCATTGTGGAAGCCGTTCGATTTAAATATCTCACTTTTGATGTGGCTGGTGATGTCACCTATCTGGCAGAGCGAGAGGGCCGTAACCTAAGAGAGGGAGACACGGTCACCGCCGGAGAGCTACTTGCTCAAATCGACGACCGCAGCCTTCAAGCCGACGTCAATCAGGCTCAGGCTGCCGTCAACGAAGCCATGCGCCAAAGGGGAGCCGCTGCGGCCAGTGTTGCCCAAGCCGAATCGCAAGTTGCCCAAGCACGGGCACAGGTCGCCCAAACCCAAGCCCAGCTGAACCAAGCCGAATCAGCACAAAACTTAGCCCAAACAGAATCTCAGCGCTATCAGCAACTCTTTAGCCAGGGCGCCATTTCGGCCAGCGAGCTAGATAACCGACTCAGCACCCTGCAAGATAGTGCAGCTCAGGTGCAAGCAGCTCAGGCTCAAGTCAGCGCTGCTCAGGCCCAGGTCAGCACAGCCCAAGCCCAAGTGCTATCTGCTCAAGAACAGCTGCGCGCCACCGACTCGCAAATCGAAACGGCCCGCGCCCGACTACAGCAGGCCCAAGTCGCCTTAGAAGGCACCCGGCTCTATGCGCCCTTCGATGGCATTGTGGCCTACCTGAACATTCGCGAAAGCGAGAACTACGCTCCTCAGGGCGCTCAAAACGATCCGGGCGAAGTTCCCATTGTTGTTGTTGACCCTAGCCAGTACGAAGTCATTGCTGATTTTGCGGCGTATAGAGGTGAGAGAATTGCGCCCGGGCAAACAACACTCGTCCAAGATGGCCAAGTCAATAGTGCTGTATCCGCACAGCCTTCCGATGATTTGCTCTCCCGCGCGGATGCTCGGGGCGAGGTATATTCTGTGAACCCAGCAGTAAGCCCAGACGGGCGCTCCATTGAAGTAACGTCGCGAATTAGCAGCGGTGGCGCCAATCTTAGGCATGGTGAGAACGTCACGCTATGGGTTGCCATTGCAGAAGCCGAAGACGCTGTCACCGTTCCATTGAGCGCAGTGGTCTATCGCGAACAGCAGCCCTACGTATTTGTTATCAATGAACAGACAAATCAGGTAGAGCAGCGACTCGTTGAAATTGGCATTGAAGGGTTGAACGAACGGCAGATTTTATCTGGTGTGACCGTGGGAGAGGAAGTGGTCACTGAGGGCCAAAATCGCCTAGTAGATGGAGCGACTGTGCAGGTAGCACAAGAAAGTAGCTTTAATGAAAATGGCCTTAGTGAAAGTAGCGTCGGCACAGAGGAGGGCTCACAATGAGTCAATCTTCTTCACCTGCTGATCGCCATTCGCCCTATCGCCCGGCTGTGGGCTCTTCAGAGCGAAACGATCCGTCAACAACCCAAACACAACTTTCTCAGCAGCCCTCTAGGTTTTCTAAGTTTTTCTTTCTGCAGCCCATATTTGGGATATTGTTGGCGCTTTTGCTTACCGTGGGTGGCCTATTGGCCTATTTCTCAATGGTAAAAGAGTCAAATCCAGATATTAATATTGCAACAGCGACAGTGACAACGAGCTGGTTTGGCTCAGACCCTACCACCATAGAGCAGCAGGTTACCAGCGAAATAGAAAGTGAAATAAAGTCCGTGGAGGGACTAAAGTCGATTGAGAGCGCTTCTTATAGTGGATTTTCGCTAATCAGCGTTGAGTTTTTCTCAGATGCTGATGTGGATAGCTCTATTCAGAAACTGCGCGATGCGGTCTCGCAGGCAGAGGCCCAGCTGCCAGCAGAAGCAGACGATCCGGTCGTAGAGCAAGTCTCTGTCACAGATGCGCCAATTATCACGCTCGCTTTGTTCGGCGATATCGACGATGCTGTTATCTCGCAGGCCGCAGAAGACTTGCAAGAGCGCCTAGAAGATGTTGTCGGCGTGACCGAAGTGATACTGGGGGGTGCCCGCGATGAAGTTGTTCAGGTGCAGATGGATCCTCGTAGCCTGGCAGCGCTAGAAATTTCGCCAGCAGAGGTAGCTGCCAGCATCCGAGCAGCCAATGTAGACGCGCCGCTCAATGAAATTGAAAGTGATACGATTGGCACTCAGGTTCGCTTTTATGGAAAGTTTCGTAGCCTAGAAGATCTTAGGCAGCTGCCCATCGCTCGGCTAGATGGTCGAGTCGTACGGTTAGAAGAAATTGCTCAGGTCCGCCGTGAGCTAGAACAGGAAGAGTCGCGAGCGGCAATCAGCTGGCAGGGGCAGCCCTACGAACCTGTTGTCAGCGTCGGGGTCAAAAAAGTCCCCGGCCAAGATTCTATCGCGGTTATCAACCGGGTGATTGTGGCAGTAGAAGAAGCTAAAGCGTCTAGCGAGTGGCCTTTCGGGCTCGACTATCGGGTGACAGCTGACGATTCTGACATCATTTGGGAGCAGCTTGGCAACTTGTTTGTGAATGCGCTGCAAGCGATGGCGGCGGTATTTGTGATTTTGTTTATTGCGCTTTCTTGGCGGGAGGCGCTGATTGCAGGGCTCTCGATTCCGCTGACTTTTTTGGGCACGCTGGCGATTTTGTGGCTTTTGGGTCAAACGCTAAACAATATGGTGCTCATCGGCATGGTGCTGGCACTAGGGATTTTGGTGGATGTGTTTATCCTGATGATGGAGGGCATGCATGAGGGCATTTTTGTCTCTCAGCTGAGCTTTGGTCAGGCTGCGCTTAGAACGGTAAAGACCTACGCAGCACCTGCGTTTGCAGGGCAGCTGACAACGATTTTGGCGATGACGCCGCTGATGTCTATCGGGGGGACGCTGGGTAAGTTCATTCGGGTGCTACCTATTACGGCGGTAATTTGTTTGAGCTTGAGTTTTGCGATCGCACTCCTCATCGATATTCCGCTCTCTCGATACCTACTTGCCAATGTCAATAAAAATAATAAAAAGTCTCGCATTGACCGGCTTAGTGAAACTGCCTCAGAGCGCTTCACCCGCTGGAGCCTAAGCAATACGGTTCGCAACAAAGCAACTGCTAGAGCCTGGTCACTAGGCGCCCTTACCCTATTTATCTGCGCGATATTTGCCTTCACTCAGGTGCCGGTCACCTTTTTCCCAGAGCAAGACAGCCGCAAGCTCAGCATCAACATTGAACTGCCGCCGACGACCACCCTCACAACCTCACAGCAGGTCGCAGACGACATCGGCAATCTGCTGAGAGAAAAAGAGTATTTTGAGAGTGTGATTAAATACGCCGGGCAGCGCAGCAATCTTGTAAGTTCGGGAGAGCTGCAGCCGACCGAAGGTAGCTATTTGGTAGGTTTTTCTGCTGTATTTACCCCCGAAGATGAGCGAGAAAACATTTCTTACGAATACCTAGATGGCCTAAGAGAAGACATTTCAACGGCTTTACAAACATACCCTGGTGCCTCGTTGGTTATCAATAGTCAGAGTGCAACAGGGGCAGGCGATCCTATTCAGGTAGAAATCACCGGGGATGATATTGCCCAGCTACGGCAAATCTCGGGAGAGATTCAGCAGGCACTGCGTCAGATTCCAGGCACTTCAGACGTACGAGATAATTTAGGGGATCTGCAGCCTGACTTACAATTAGTGCCTCGCCGCGAAGCGCTCGACTTTTATGGCCTTACCGCTGAAAATCTGACGGCGCAGGCCCGCTACTACACCACGGCTGTAGACGTCGGTGACTATGAAATTGGTGGCAATGAAGAAGACTTGGAGATTCGCCTAAGTACCGCTTGGGACTCTCGCAATGGCGCAGTCGGCGGTCCCACACAGCGCGATGAGCTAAACCTAGTCCGCTTGTTTGGCAACAACCCCGACCAGCCCGTTATTCCGGTGGGTTCGGTGATAGAACCTGTACAGAGCGAAACGCCGCTTTCGATTACTCGCAGAGGCGGAGAGCGCACCGCCACCGTTTTAGCCAAAAATACTGACCGCACTGTGGGAGAGATTCTTGCGGATCTAGAACCTATTCTAGAAGAGCAGCAGGCAAACTGGCCTTCAGGATATGGCTACAGCTTTGGCGGAGAAACCGAAGATCAGGCGGAGACCTTTGGATCTGCAGGGCAGGCGTTGGGCCTAGCTATTTTCTTAGTATTTGCGGTGCTGGTGCTTCAGCTAGGATCATTTCGGCAGCCGTTCATCATTTTGCTGACGATTCCGCTGGCGCTGATAGGCACTTTTAGCGGCTTTTTCCTCGCCTGGATTCCTTTTTCGTTCTCTGCCTTTATCGGTATCATTGCCTTGGTAGGCATTGTAGTAAATGATGCCATCGTCATGGTAGATACCATGAACGGCTATCAGCAGGAGGGATTAAGTGTCCGCCGCGCAGCTGCAAATGGCGTATC
>JBCBKQ010000326.1:0-5584 GCA_038521595.1 Cyanobacteria bacterium J06627_28
ACAAATTCTCAAACATGCTGCACAGAGCACTAGGTTGACAGCATAGGGTGCGTATTCTTTTCGATCAGGGCGTTCCTGTGCCGTTGCGAGCGTATTTACCGACCCACAGCATCGAAACTACATATGAGAAAGGGTGGTCAAATCTAGATGACGGTGAGCTTCTTAATCGTTCACAAGATGCACTATTTGACCTATTTCTCACTACAGACCAAAACTTGCAGTTTGAGCAAAATCTAAGCAATCGAGCGATCGCAGTGGTTATCTTGAGTACGACAAGCTGGCCCAGAATTAGATTAGCGATAGATGCTGTAAAGGTCGCGATAGATACTGCACCCGGAGGCCAATTCACGTTAGTAAATATTCCACGCAGATAGGGTTACTTTGACACAACTAACGGGCTATGTGGCCTGCTGAGTTTCTGTAAATTCGGCGGGACTGGGCAGTTGGGTAAACAGTAGATTTAGTTCCTGCTGGCTACCGATAGTCGCTAATAGACGCTCGCCGTTAAAGATACCCCAGCGGCCAGAGGGCAGTTGTGCTGCTTGGAAAGTCATTGCGGTGTCTCCGGGTAAGTGGTTGACATCAGATTGCCCGAAAATAAGAATAAATACCTACTGTCAAAAGGAATAGGAAAGGTTATCGAAAGAAATATTCCTTTGCCAGAGATTAATAGGGAATCATGGCAGCTCTTTTTGATAAGCCCTTGCCGTAGGCACCAGATTGGAATTTGTTTCTGGCAGCTGTCCGGCTAGCCAGCGCTCAAGCAAGTCGTGCAGTTCGGTGGCTGTTTCGTCGTAGAAAAAATGGCCTGCCTGCTCTACTTCGATAAAGGTGAGATGGCGGTTGAGCGTATTGACGTAGCGGCCCCAGGTGATAGGAATAATGCGATCGCACTTTCCCCAAAGCAAAAGCGTCGGCACCTGAAGCTGTGGAATCAAATCTCTTGTAAGCGGGCTAAAGCTATCTTCTGTGCGTGAGCTGACCAAATAGCAAAACATTCTCGCTGCGCCACGCTGCTGGGTTGGCCGAACGAAGCTGTCTACAAGGTCAGCATCTACTCGGGTTTTGTCTTGTGCGATCGCCCTTAGCGCAGCTCGAATCAGCCAAGGCTGACGCACCAAGCGAAACAAAGGCCGAATCAGCAGCGGCGACGCAAACCATCGCTCTACTACCGCCCCGACCTGAGCGGTCTTGCCGCCCAATTCTTGGCGAGCCGCAGGCAAGGTCAGCATCACCAGTCGCTCTATCTGCTCTGGGTGGCTAGTGGCCGCCTGCAATGCCACCAGCGCCCCTAAAGAATGACCCATCAAAATCATGGGTTTTCGCAAAAATGTCTGCCAAAAGTCTGCCACCTGCGCTGCCCAAAGGTCGGTATTGACTTTGCAAGCCACCTTTTGCGACTCACCAAAGCCCAGTAAGTCTAGTGCGTACACTGGTCGCTCGGCAGCTAGCGCTGTTAAATTTTCTCGCCACTGGGCCAGGCTAGCGCCCGCACCATGCAGTAGCAAAAAAGGCGGCCTGTGTGCGGCGCCAGGGGGTGAGGCCAAATGGGTATAGCGCACCTGCCAGCCGCGCCAAATCCAAATCCGCTGCTCGCCTAACTTTACTCGCAACCCACAATCCCTCATGCTAGAAATCGATATGCACTAACAATTATTAATGGCTAGTGCACACGCTTAATAGACACTTTAGGAGATAGTCGCCCATGGATCCTGTCAAGCTGATGAAGCAAGAAGTTGGCCGCGCCGCTGCTGCCCAGGTAAAGTCAGGCACGATTGTAGGCTTAGGCACTGGCTCCACGACAGCTTTTGCCATTCAGTTTATTGGTGAACGCCTCGCCTCTGGTGATCTCAAAGACATTAAAGGGATTCCCACTTCTTTTCAGGCCTCTGTACTGGCCAAGCAACACGGCATTCCGCTAACGACGCTAGATGAAGTGGATCGCATCGATATTGCCATCGATGGTGCAGATGAGGTCGACCCACAGATGAATCTGATTAAGGGCGGTGGTGCAGCGCATACTCGCGAAAAAGTTGTTGATGGTTTGGCTGAGCGGTTTGTTGTTGTTGTTGATAGCTCTAAGCTCAGTGACAAGATTGGCACTATTTTTGCGCTGCCGGTAGAAGTGTTGCCGATGGCGGTTGCGCCTGTGACGCGCGCGATGGAAAAGCTGGGCGGCAAGGTAGAAATGCGTATGGGCGTGGCGAAAGACGGCCCTGTGATTACAGATCAGGGAAATATGGTTCTCGATGTTACGTTTGATGGCATTGACAATCCGGCTGAGATGGAGAAGACCGTTAACAACATTCCTGGGGTTTTGGAGAATGGTCTTTTTGTGGGTCTGACGAGTGAAGTGTTGATCGGTGAAGTAAAAGATGGAGAAGCAACCGTTCGTAGCATGTAGTCTTTGCTGACGGTTTTTTGCTGACTGGTCTTTCCTGAGCCTGCTATGCAGCGTTTTTAATGCTGCATAGCAGGCTCAGGGGCATATTGCTGACACAGCTTTGCAAAGGACGTTTGCAGCTGTTCTACCCTTTGTTCAAAAATGCGATCTTCGCTGAGCATGGGGGCCTGCTTTGCAATATTGGCTAGACGCTGTGCGATCGCACCTTCATCTCCAAAAATCTCATAGTGGGGCGTAGAGCCTGGCCCTTCTAGCAGCGCCCGCAGCCAGTGACCCGCTGCCAGCTTACCAGAGCGAAAACCACGCCCCCAGCGCCGGTAGCTCTTTAGCGCTGGTAAGTGGTAGGGATGATAAAACAGCTCCATTGATGCGCACCAGTCTTGCCACTTGAAGCCATAAATTCTAGGCCCGGTGACGATGGGAATCCAAGGGACGCGCAGCGCATCGGCAACAATCGCACCGTGCATGGCCTCTGCTAAAACGCGCTCACTGGAGGCAATGGCCGTCAGTACTTTTTCCACTGGCCAGCGAGGGTCGATGTATCGCAGTCCAGCCCGCTGACAGATGCGCTCCCAAGCCTCACCCCCCTCATTGGCATAGTGAATATGAGGCATGAAGCTAACGTTTTGCTTTCGGACGTCTTGCTTTTGGGCGTCTTGCTTTTGGGCGTCTTGCTTTTGAGGCGTGGATTGAGTCTGTGTCGTTGCTGAATGGGGGAAAAGCTGCGAGACGAGCAGTGCACCGTCTGCGATCGCTTTATGAGCGGGCAATCCTAGCTGCTGCGCAGAAAGAGGGCCGCGCACGCAGCAAATCTCCCAGTTTTGTGGAATAGACGCCATCGGTGACTCGTAGCCTGCCCCGGTGCTAAAGAGAACAACTTTTTTGGCAGGCTGTACACGCTCTACAAGTTTGCTGTTGATCAATGTGCCTGTACCCACAAAAACCGTTTCTGGCTCCCGCTCAAAGAGATGAGACTGCAGCTGTGGCCATAGCCAATGGTTGAGCTCGTCGCCAAAGTTTGGAATCTTATCTTGCCTTTGATAGTAGAAGAGTTTCATGGGTGTTTGGATAGAGAGTCTGTTTTAACGAGCAGCGGGTGATAGAAAGCTGAGAGGAAAAAGGATATTAGAAAAAGGGTATAAGGCCTGCTCTTTAACCAGAGCCTGAGAATAACAGCAGCCGCTGTCCACGCCGATTTACTTTGTTGAGATAGCTGTTTAGCTTAGCAGAGACAAGCGCTTGCTTTTGTTGCCATTCGGGCAGCTGACGCCAGCGAATGTAGGCTGGAATCGCTACCAGCTCAAGAAAATTTTGCCATTTTGTGACAATCCCTTCGGGGGTATATTTGCCTGATTTTATTTGGCCGTTTGCAATGAGCTGTTGCCGCAAAGTAAGGTCTTCTTTTAGTCGATCTAGGCTGCTAAGCAAGTCAGAAAAAGAGCCTACTTCGAGATAGTCTTCACCGGGCGTGCCTGTCTGCCGGTAGGCACTTTCTGCCCCCAAGATAGGAATCACGCCGCTGAGCCATGCATTGTATAGTTTCGTCGCGGGCTTGTTTGAAAAACCGCCTGTGACCAGTCGATGCCAGGGATTAAAAGAGCGTACGGCAACAACGCCGTCGACATCGTGATAGTCGTTCCAGCCGGTGTCTACGGCGCTGTGATCATCCCAGCGGTTGGTATTGCTAATGGTGCGGCACTCTAGGCCTCTCTCGGATAGGGCTACCTGCCAAGCGTGCGATCGCAGCTCGGAGGCAAGGGAGTCTTGGTGACCGTAGAAGACAACCGTTTTGAACTGGTCGCCTCTAGCGGCATCACGGGGAATGAGCTGTGGCTGCGGCCAATGGGGGATAAAGTAACAATCTTTTGACAAAGAGATTTCGGAGGGATTTTGCACAACGTGCATAAGTGCGATCGCACTCAACGGTGCTTCTGCCTTCATGCAAATAACAAATCGCTCAGCGTTGGCTGCAGCTTTGACGCTTCGCAGCGCATTGCTATGACACAGCACAATCCCTGATGGGGGCAGCTCAGATGTCAGTTCACAGCTCAGCCCGGCTGCCCTAAGTCGTAAATAGGTCTGCACCGTCCAAGCGTATATGCCTAGACCATACCCAGACCAGTTTTCATCTGGGCTACTGGGCATGGTCTCTGGCCACAGTGTCGCAGGAATGAAAAAGTAGATCGGGTAGGGTTGCAGAGTCACGATGAGGATTTCCCCACGGTGACGGTTGTCTTTTTGGAGGGTTGCTCAGCGGCCATCATGTTTTGTAATTCTGTTGTTGTTGCAGTAGACGGCAATAACTCTATTGTTTGAGAACTGGCTGTTTGAGAACTGGCTGTTTGAGAACTGGCTGTTTGAGAATTGGCTGTTTGAGAATTGGCGCTCATAGGCGTCGGAATGGTGCGGCAATAAAATGGACTCAGCCAACTTCCCAGCAACAGCGCAAATTCGCAGCGCTCTACGGTACCGACTTGACGGGTCAGCACCAGCTTCCACAACAGCTTTTTCAAATCGCTAATAAAATACAGCGTCATCATCCAAGGCCATTGCCAAGCGCGATAGTTCAGCCGTCTCAATGGATAGCGACTAATGCCAATACGCCAGTACAGCCGTTGAAGATATCTAGGCGCTAGGCGCTCTTTGGGGATAAAGTGCTGTAGCTTCATGGCAGGATTGTGCCAGACGGGCCAGCGTCTGCGGATGTAGCTAAGGGTTTCAACATCTTCGCCTTTTGCTTTAAGGCTATTTGCCGAAACGCCGGTTAGCTGGGGCATTGCGGGTACTTGCTCTAGCCAGGCCTGCCGACGAATGACCATACCTGCACCTGCAGGCAGTACGCCGCGATCGCTTGCATATTGAAAAGGCACCTCGCCTCTGTTGATAATTGCTAGGCAGCAGGCAATGCGCTCAAAGCCTTTTGGCGGGGCCACTTCGTACAGTCCTTGAATGCTGCTGCCATAGGCCCCAACCTCAGGATGCTGCCAACCAAAGTGAACCGCTGCGCTCACCCACTCTGCCGTCGGCAACGTATCATCGTCTAAAAAACCAATGAGCGGACTTTGCGTTTCCCGGATGGCACGTCGTCGGGCAAAGGCCAAACCCTGTCGAGGTTCAAAGCAATGCTTTGGCCTGTGGCTCAAAAAATGTCGGCAGCACTCCCCTACGATATTGCTTTGA
>JBCBKQ010000327.1:0-5577 GCA_038521595.1 Cyanobacteria bacterium J06627_28
ATTCCTACCTTCCCTCAACCATGGAGCTTTATGACATGAAGTGTTCAGGACGCAGAGCCCATAAGTTTATAAATAAAACAAGCTTGCCAACTGTTAAAGCAAACCCATGTTCAAACGAACAGAGGCCTGGGATCAACATAGATTGGCATCCTTGAAGCCACAATACCCCCTCACCCAAAAAGGAAAAAGAGTATTACGCAACGGCAGGAAAGTGCTATTTGTCGCTTTTTTAGTCTGTAAAAGTACGCATATGTTTGTCCGTATCTCGATACGTTAAATCATACTTTTCCTACACTTACCTACCTAAAAACAGCGTACGTAGGGCTGTCGCCGCTTTGATGTCTGTATGTCAATAGAGCAAACGAGTTGTTCGCAGTTAAGGATATCGCATTTTACTAAATCCGATTGATACGACAAGCCGTCAAAGAATTCATATTAAAACTTCCTTAATTTATGCCTCCCAGAGCTTATGCCTCCCAGAGCTTGTACCTCCCAGAGCTTGTACCTCCAAGGATTTATGCCTCCAAGCATAAACCTAAGTCATGAAAAGGAATTGTAGCGATTGAATTATGAAATATCGTTAAGCAGTCCTTCACAGGCGTCTGTCAGCAGCTCAATCACATAGTCAAAGCCAGCCTCGCCACCATAGTAGGGATCTGGGACTTCTTTATCACTGTGATCTTGGCAAAAATCACACATCAGTTTGACCTTGTGTTCAAAGCGCTGGTCTAAGTCCATAGACAAAATGTCCCGATAGTTGCTCTCGTCCATCGCCAGAATAATATCGAAGTCTTCAAAATCGCGCTTCGTGAACTGCCTAGAGCTGCCCGTAAGCGTAATGCCTTGGCGCTGCGCGGCAAGGGTCATGCGACGATCTGGGGCGCTACCTACGTGATAGCCACTTGTGCCCGCTGAGTCGCAGCTAATTTGCTCGGTCAAGCCCCTCGCTACCAGCAGGTGATTCATGATGTTTTCTGCCGAAGGAGACCGGCAGATATTGCCTAAACATACGAAGAGAAGTTTGGTCGTCATCTGACAAGAAGAAAACACGAATAGCGCTGATATTGAAGGAACAGACCTAAAGGCAGGTATGGAAAATGCGCTTTGCGTTGCCAACTAGGGGCTGTAGCCTTTCGTGGTGTAGCCAAGCAAAACGCGCAAAGCTATAGCTTTGTACATTTGGCCGAAAGTCTGCTCGGCACAAGAGCTTACCGTTCACCGAGGTTCACCGAGCAGACGGCATTCATCCTACATGCCAGGCAGGTTCAATCCACCCGTTAGCTCTTCCATTTGCTCACGCATAGTGGCAGTTGACTTGTTGTAGGCATCTAACATTGCAGCCTTGACCAAATCAGATAGGACTTCAGCACCTTCGCCCAGGGCTGCTTCAGAAATGACAACATTGCGAGGCTCTTGGTTACCGCTCATGGTGACTTTTACCATGTCGCCACCGGCTGTGCCTTCGATCTCCATTTGCTCCAGCTCTTCCTGCAGCTTTTTGGCACCTTCTTGAACCTGTTGAGCCTTTTTGAACGCCTCGGTCAGCTCTTTCATTTTGCCGAGGCCAAACCCGAATCCTTGCCCTTTAGTCATGATGGTGTGGATGTTTCTATGAATTGACTGTCAAACTATAGCACTGGCTAGGGCGCGTCAAACTTGCCAATGATTTTGACTTCGGTTTCTAGCTGAATGCCGTTGCGTTCGTAAATGACGGCTTGGGCATGGCGAATCAACGCCAGCACGTCGCTCGCCTTGGCACCGCCCAAGTTGACAATGAAGTTGGCGTGGAGGGTCGAAATCTGGGCCTGACCTATTTGATGCCCCTTGAGTCCGGCCTCTTGGATGAGCCTGCCAGCGCTGTGGGGGCGAGGATTGCGAAAAACGCTGCCGCAATTTGGCAGGTGATAGGGCTGGGTCGTGCGTCGCTGCTTTAGATCCTCAGCGGTGGCGGCTTTTACAGCGGCAGGATCGTGGCCAGGACTAAGCTGAAAGGTAGCCGCCGTGACGATGCGATCGCTCCCTTGCAAATCCGACGTGCGATAGCGAAAGTTCAAGTCTTTGGGCGTCAAATGACTAGGCGTGCCGTCTGGGCTCAACACATCAGCCTCTACCAAAATATCAGCAGTTTCTCCACCATGGGCCCCGGCATTCATCACCACCGCGCCACCCACCGTCCCCGGAATGCCAATCGTCCATTCAAAGCCTTTTAGTCCGTGGCGGGCCGCCTTCCACGCCAGTGAAGACCAGGGCTCGCCCGCCGCCGCAATTACCCGCCCCGTCTCAGCGTCAAATTCACTGTGCCGCAGCGCTCTGGTGCAGATTACCAGCCCCGGCAGGCCATAGTCACTAATTAGTAAATTGGATCCTGCCCCCAAAATCGTCACAGGTAGCCCTTCAGCGCTGGCCCAGCTAAGGGCCGCTTTGAGCTGCGCTGGCGTTTTAGGCAGGGTGAGATAGTCTGCCTGACCACCTACTTTAAAGGTAGAAAGCTTAGCCAGCGGCGCTTGCGCTTTGCAATCAAAAGGCTGACCCGAAGGAGGCTGACCTAAGGCGCTCGGGTGCTGTGGGTTGAGGGTAGTGTCTTGAGCCATCTGGTGTCTTGAGCCCTAGAAAAGGTTAGATTCAGTGATTAGGTCAATGCTGCTTCTGGCAGGGTGGCTTCTTCTGGCGTGTTTACAGAGGAGGCCGCTTCATAGGCTGCCATAATCTCAGGAATGGATTGATTGAGATTGCCTGCGGTTAGGAAAATAACAATATCACCGGGCACAAGGCTGGTTTTTAGGGTTTGCTTCACCGCCTCTAGGGTAGGGCAATATTCTGTGTTGGGCTGATGCTGTGCGATCGCATCTTTTACCTGCTCACCCGTAATCCCAGACATATTGGTTTCCCCCGCGCTGTAGATATCCGTTACCAGAATGCGATCTGCACCTTCAAAGGACTGTGAGAATTCGTCGAGTAGTGTAGCTGCTCGGCTGTAGCGATGGGGCTGAAAAACGGCAACGACTTTGCGATCGCGCCCCGAAGGCAGCTTTCCACTGCGCTGAACCTGCGCCGCCGCCAGCGTCGCCTTTACCTCACTCGGATGGTGGGCATAGTCATCAATAAACAAAATCTCATTGTGAAAGCCGCGATGCTCAAACCGACGACGGGCCCCTTTAAAGTTTGGCAGGTGGGTCGCTAGGGACTCAAAGCTTACGCCCAGCTCTCTGGCCACTGCGATCGCCGCCAGCGCATTGCTCAAATTATGCAAGCCCAAAAGCGGCACCGTGAGCGTTCCCAGCTTTTTACCCCGCTCCCAAATTTCCGCCGTCGTCCCCACAGCTGCCTCTTTAATCTCTTTGGCCACGTAGTCCGCCCCCGAAGACGCTTCGACACTATATGAAATCGCCGGTTTCTTCGCTTTACCAACGCCTTCGGTCTGACTGGCCCCTTCAAACAAAAGCTTGTGCACCGTCGGACAGTCAAAGCAGCCAATCATTAGCTCGCTCTTAGCGACAAACTCATCAAAAATAGCCACAACCTGATCCAGACTGCTGTAGTGATCTGGATGATCTAACTCAATATTCGTAATCACGCCAATGTGAGAGGCCAGCTTTACCAGCGAGCCATCTGACTCATCGGCCTCTGCGACCACATAGTCGCTCTGTCCTACATAGGCATTGCCTGACCAAGCACTCACCTCACCGCCAATAATAATCGTGGGATCAATGCCTGCTTTGAGCAGTAAATAGCCCGTGATGCTGCTAGTCGTCGTTTTTCCGTGGGTACCTGCGATCGCAATTCCTTTTTGCTCATTCATCAGCGCCGCCAAAATATCCGAGCGGTGAAAAATATCACATCCAAGGGCCAGTGCTTCTCTGTACTCCGGGTTACTTTTACCAATAGCCGTAGAGCAAACAACCTGAGGCAGCTGACTACCCCCACCATTAGAACCCGCCACCTGCCTGGCAAAAAATGCCAGATTTTCAGCCTGCTGCTGGTTAAAAATATGAGCCCCCTTTTCAGCTAGGCGCTCCGTAATATGACTAAGCCGCAAATCCGATCCCGATACGGGCAAGTGACGGCTTGCGAGTACATGGGCGAGCGCAGACATTCCGATTCCACCAATTCCAATAAAGTGAAATGGCTTACCGCTGAAATCTACTGAGTTCAGCATGTTCTATTTCCTCACCAGCCGTAGTACATCAAGATAATCAGGCGTATCATAGCAGGAATCTTTAGCGCACCCGCAGTGAAGTTACCGCTTCAAAAAGGAGCCCAAAGACTGCCTCCACGGAGCTGAAACCTACAGCGAGATGGGCTTTAAGATGTTACTTGTGATACCAAAAGTTTGTGTCTGTTGACCTATTCCTCACGGCAACTGCTTACGCTCACCAGTCATAATTTTCCGGAACATGAGCACGAGCAATTCAGGACTGCATTAGCCCTATCCCCAACCCTAGTCTCAGCATGAACACCACCAGAAATATCAAAAAAATCGCCATGACACATGACGGTAATCCTTGCTTCTTTGATTAAAAATAGTTACCGCCATATCCGTAAAAAAACGGAAGAACATTCTACGCGCGAGTTGTGTCAGCCGATCCCAACTGCGAATACAGCCATCCTTCAAGTTCAAAGGCATCCAAAACACTTCTAGAGCACTGAGTATAAAAACCTAGTAGCCATGCTATTGGAGTGACAACGATGCGATATGATTGGATAGCTTATCAAGTCTTAACTTGACGACATATTCCATTACTTTTTCTGAAGACACGAGGTTAGCGCGCAGTGGTTAGAGTAGCGATTAATGGTTTTGGGCGAATTGGCCGGAACTTTTTGCGGTGTTGGTTGACACGCGAAAATAGTGACCTAGAGCTAGTTGCCATCAACAATACGTCCGATCCCCGAATCAACACACACCTTCTCAAGTATGATTCGTTGCTGGGTCGCCTAGACGCAGACATCACATACGATGCCAACACCATGACGGTCAATGGCAACGTCATCAAATGCTACTCAGACCGAAACCCTAGCAACCTCCCCTGGAAAGACTGGGGCATTGATTTAGTAATTGAATCCACTGGCGTCTTTAACAGTGAAGAAGGCGCATCTCGCCACATCGAAGCCGGTGCTAAAAAGGTTTTGATTACAGCACCTGGTAAAGGCGGCCACGTTGGCACCTATGTCATGGGTGTAAACGACAGTGACTACGGCCACGACAAGCAAAACGTCGTCAGCAACGCTAGCTGCACTACCAACTGCTTGGCCCCTGTTGTCAAAGTTATCAACGATAGCTTTGGCATCGTCAAAGGCACCATGACAACAACTCACAGCTACACCGGCGACCAGCGCATTCTAGACGCTAGCCACCGTGACCTGCGCCGAGCCCGCGCGGCGGCTGTAAACATCGTTCCTACCACCACAGGCGCAGCCAAAGCCGTTGCCTTGGTCATTCCCGAGATGGCTGGCAAGCTAAACGGGATTGCACTGCGCGTACCAACCCCCAACGTCTCTATCGTTGACCTCGTTGCTCAGGTGAGCAAAAAGACCATCACCGAAGAGCTCAACGAAGTTCTGAAGAATGCGTCTGAAACC
>JBCBKQ010000328.1:0-5564 GCA_038521595.1 Cyanobacteria bacterium J06627_28
AGGGCATGGCGATCAACCTTTTTGCTAGGGGTTAACGGCAGCTCGCTCAGCTGTACAAAAGCTGAGGGCACCATATAGCTAGGTAATCGAGTGTTTAGAAATTGTTGTAGCTGTTGGCTGTCTAGTGAGTTGGTTGTCTCTGAAGGGACAATATAAGCGACTAACCGTCTATCGCCACGGGTATCTTCGCGAGCGATAACGGTGCACTGCTGTATATCTGAATATTGGCTTAGTACCGTTTCTACCTCGCCTAGCTCAATCCGAAAACCTCGAATTTTCACCTGTTCATCACTACGACCCAGAAACTTGAGGGTGCCATCAGGCTGATAGCAAGCAAGATCTCCCGTTTTATACAAACGAGCAGTAGATTCTTGGCTAAAGGGATGATCAATAAACCGTTGTTGCGTCAACGCGCTCTGGTGGAGATAGCCTCTAGCTAAGGCATTGCCGCCAATATACAGCTCACCTGGGATACCAACAGGCGTTGGCTGCAGTTGGCTATTGAGAACATAGGTTTGAACGTGGGGCAAACTGTGACCAATGGGAATGTCGGTAGGAGGTTGTTGATCACTCAGCGGTGGGGCGATCGCCCGAATATGATGACAAGTCGCAACAACAGTTGCTTCAGTCGGCCCATAGGTGTTTACCAAGGTGGGCAAGATGGCTTTGGGTTGGGTATTGGTTCGGGCCTTAGACCGCACCCAATTTTGCCAGCTGCGCAACAAATTAGGAATGGGTGCTTCCCCACCGATAATGACGAGGCGCAGGGATGGCGGCAATGGACAATTTGTTGTCGGTAGTTCAGCGCAGAGCTGGTGCCAGTAGGCAGTCGGCAAGTCGAGAACGGTGAGATCTAATGCTTGAGCCTGCTGCATAAAGTACTGCGAAGACGAAATCATATCATCGGTTCGCAATACAAGGGTGGCACCAGCGCAGAGTGCGGGAAAGATTTCTTCTATGGCGGCATCGAAGTTGATAGAGGCAAATTGCAAGATGCGATCGCGCTGAGAAATTCCGTATTCAGCAATGGCTGACGTCGTAAAACTCACTAGCGCTCGATGCTCCACCATGACCCCTTTAGGTTTACCGGTCGAGCCAGAGGTGTAAATGACATAGGCCAAATCATCTTGGCTACTCACTGACACAGCTGCTGGCGAATCTGAGAGAGAAGACTGTGTGGAAGAGTGTGCGATCGCGTCCCAATCGCTATCTAAACAAACCGTCGAAATCTGGGTTGCTGGTATCAATGCTTGCACAGCACTAGTCGTAACAATTACCTGAGGATTTGCATCGCTCACCATTATGTTTAGACGCGCTGGCGGATAGCTCGGATCTAATGGCACATAGGCGCCACCCGCTTTGAGAATGCCTAGTAGTCCCACAATCATGTCTACAGAGCGATTGACGCATAGCCCCACCAGCACGTCAGACGCTACACCCCGTTGACGCAGGTAATAGGCGAGTTGATCTGCGCGGTCATTGAGGGTTTGATAGGTGAGCTGTTGGGTTTGGAATTGGAGTGCGATCGCCTCTGGAGATCGCTTGACCTGCTGTTCAAACAGCTGATGAATGCAGTAGTGAGTTTCAGTCCCTTTTATAACTTGGTCGTCAGACGCTAGCAGCAGCTTTTGTTCTGGGGCTGTCAATAGTGGAAGCTGTGCAATGGGCAGCGCGGGAGTCGCTACAATGCTGGCCAGCAGCGTTTGAAAGTGTCCAACCATGCGCTCAATCGTTTCTGGTTTGAACAAATCTAGACTGTATTCGAACGTACCCCGTAGACCGTCGGGACCCTCTCGCATCGTTAGGGTCAAATCAAACTTTGCAGTGGTGCCTTCTCCCTTTTGGGTTTGCACCTCTAAGCCTGCCATCTCAGGTGCGGACCGACTAGCGCTCTGCAAGATGAACATCACCTGAAACCAGGGAGAATAGCTCATATCTCGCTCTGGCTTCAGCGTTTCTAACAGCTGCTCAAAGGGTAAATCCTGATGAGCGTATGCTTCTAAAGAGACTTTTTTAACACGGCTGAGCAACTGCTCGAAAGTTAGCTCATCTGACAGTTTTGTGCGTAAAACAAGCGTATTTAAGAACAACCCAATGAGTCTTTCTAACTCTGGCTGAGGACGGTTAGCGATGGGAGAACCCACCGAAATATCTGACTGTTGAGTGTAGCGAAATAGCAATGTGTTAAACGCGCTCAGCAATGTCATAAATAACGTGGCATTTGCCTGCTGAGCCAGTGCTTTTAGCTTGCCTGTTAGCGTTTTGGGTAGGGTAAAGGCCTGCTTAGCTCCTCGGTGAGAGGGCTGTGACGGACGCGGATAATCTGTTGGTAAGGCGAGGAGTGGCGGTGCGTCTTTGAGCTGATTTTCCCAATAGTCGATTTGAGTTTTTAATACCTCACCCGATAGCCACTGTCGCTGCCATTCGGAAAAATCAATGTACTGAATGGGTAGCTCAGATACCGGCGCAGCTTCTCCGGTGGCATAGGCCGTATACAAAGCGCTTAGCTCGCGTCGAAATATGCCGATCGACCAGCCGTCAGAGGCGATATGATGCATAACAATTTGCAAAATATGCTCATCTTCTTTCAGGCGAAATAGCGTGGCTCGCAGCATCAGATCGCTGGAAAGATCGAAGGGGCGATGGCTTTCTTGTTTGAGCAGTGATTTAAGCAGGCTCTCTGGTTGTGCGTTGCTTTCTCTCGCTGAAGCAGAGAGATCAACAAAGGGTAATGGAAAATCGCTGGGTGGGCTTACCACTTGTCTTGGCAGGCCGTCAACAGAAACAAAGTTTGTTCTGAGGGCCTCGTGGCGACTAAGGATTGTTGTGAGGGCTTGCTGTAAGGCGTCCTGGTGTAGCGGGCCGCGTAATCGAAGCGATCGCGCAATTTTGTAGGTGCTATTGTCAGGCTCTAGCTGCTGTAAGAACCAGATTCTTTGCTGCGCGAAGGATAGCGGAATCGGCTGGGTTCGCTCAGCGCGAATGAGAGGGGAGCGCATTGTCTCGATATCTGCGCATCGCTCTGCTAAGGCCTCTAGCGTAGAAGTCGTAAACAGAATATTTAGAGGAATCTCTCGATCTAAGCGCTGACTTAAGCGAGCCATCACCTGAATCGCTAGTAGAGAATGTCCGCCAAGTTCAAAGAAATTATCGTGGATGCCGACCTGTTCTATGGCCAGCACCTCTGCCCAAATCTCAGCAATTTGTTGTTCTACTGGCGTCCGTGGTGCAACATAATCAACGCTCAACTGCGCGGCTGAAATGTCAGGCTCAGGCAGGGCACGGCGATCAAGTTTCCCATTTTTTGTCAGGGGCAGCTGAGATAGCGGCGTCCATACTGACGGCACCATGTAGCTTGGTAGCCTCTCCTGCAAAAATTGACGCAGTTCACGTACAGGCAGCGGTGCCTCGTCAGCCGTCACCACATAAGCGACCAAACACTTCTCGCCCGGCGACGCTTCCCAAGCAATAACGGTGCACTGCTGCACGATGTCATGCTTGCCCAGTGCCGACTCAATTTCCCCTAGCTCAATGCGAAAGCCACGGATTTTTACTTGGGCATCACGACGCCCTAAAAACTTAAGGCTGCCGTCTGGCAAGTATCGCGCCAAATCTCCTGTTTTATACAGGCGGGCCTCGGGGTCTGCGCTGAAGGGGTTAGGAATGAACTGTTCTTGAGATAGATCGGGCCGATTAAGATAGCCCCTGGCCACGCCTGAACCGCCTACATGAATCTCACCAGCAATGCCAAGGGGAACAGGCTGTAGATGCGTATCCAGGAGATAAATTTGGGCATTGGCGAACCCTTTTCCTATCCCTTTGCCAATCGGGATTTCAGCTAGTTCAACCGTAGTTTCTATTGGGTAAGCCGTTGCAACAATGGTAGATTCTGTTGGGCCGTAGGTGTTAATGATTTGGGGTGGTTTGTTGTGAGCTAATGGATGTTTGGCAAGCCACACTTTCCAGTTTTTTAGCTGATCGGGAAGGGCTGCTTCACCGCCGATGATGACTAGGCGTAGGGAAGGGGGAACAGGGCAATCTGCAGTGGGCAGCTCGGCGGTGAGGCGGTGCCAGTAGGCGGTGGGCAGGTCTAGAACAGTGAGATCTAGAGCCTGACATTGAGCGATGAATGTGGTGGGTGAGGACAGCATTTCATCTGTGCGGATGACGAGGCTGGCCCCAGAGCACAAGGCTGGGAAGATTTCTTCGGCGGCAGCGTCAAAGTTGACAGAGGCGAATTGGAGGATGCGATCGCGCTCATGAATCCCGTATTGTGCGATCGCCCCACGGGTAAAGTTCACCAGTGAACGATGCTCAATCATCACACCTTTGGGCTTACCAGTGGAGCCTGAGGTGTAAATAATATAAGCAAGATTGTTAGCGGCAAGATTGTTAGCGGCAAGATTGTTGGCTTGAACCTCCTGAGAAGATAGTTCTGTAGAAGATTGAGCAATCTCCTCCCACTGGGTGTCTAAGCAAACCACAGGAACAGTCAGCTCAGGCAAAGCATTTTTCACAGACTGTAGCGTCACAACTACCTGTGGCTGCGCATCTGCCACCATCATTGCCAATCGTTCTTGAGGATAGGTGGGGTCAAGCGGAACATAAGCACCGCCCGCTTTGAGAATGCCAAGCAAACCTACGATCATGTCGATAGAGCGCTCTACGCAGAGTCCGATTAAGGCGTCGGGTGCTATGCCCAGTGATTGGAGATGGCTAGCCAGGTGATTGGCACGGTCATTGAGGGCTTGGTAGGTAAGCTGTTGGTCTTTGTGCGCCTGCTTGTGAATTAGTGCGATCGCATTTGGAGTTCGTGCGACCTGCGCTTCAAACAGCTGATGAATACATAAATCATCGGTTTTGACGTTTTGTTGCCTGTGAGATGCGGCCAGCAACTGCTGCTGCTCTGGCTGAGTGAGTAATGGCAATTCTGCAATGGACTGCTGTGGATTAGCGACAACAGCGCCTAACAGCGTTTCTAAATGGCGTGCCATTCGACGAATCGTCTCAGGCTCAAACAGCGCTGTTTTATAAACCAGTTTTCCAGTTAGCCCCTTTGAAGTCTCTTTCATAAACAGCGTGATGTCAAACATGACATTTCCCTGCTTATGCTTACGCTTGAAAGGTGAAATCGTAAGACCCGGCAAATCGATATCGCGCAGCGGCTGATTTTGAAAGACAAACATCACCTGGAACCAGGGCGAATGGCTGGGTGTGCGCTCCGGTTTTAGCGTAGCCACGAGTTCTTCAAATGGAATATTTTGATGCGCGTAGGCATTAAGGGTCGTCTCTTTTACACGGGCTAATAGCGTCTGAAAAGAGGGGGCGCCTGAGAGATCGCTGCGGAGTGTGAGAGTATTTACAAAGAAGCCGATGAGATCTTCTAGCTCGGGGCGATCGCGGCTAGCGATAGGAGAGCCTACAACAATATCGTCCTGCTGACTGTAGCGATAAAGCAACGTGTTAAAGGCTGCCAACAATGTCATATAAAGAGTCACGCCGTTTTGTTGACTCAGCGTTTTTAAGCCATTCGTTAGGGTTGGAGAAAGTGAGAAAGTAACACT
>JBCBKQ010000329.1:0-5541 GCA_038521595.1 Cyanobacteria bacterium J06627_28
CAGCTAAGACAAGAACCTCTCGGTTCAAAGCCTTAGAGGCGGCCTAGCGGAAAAAAAGCTCGATTGGACAACAGTATCCCTTTGTTTTTGACACTTCGACTCTATCGTTAGTCCTGAGACGAGAAATGAAAGTGGGCTATATCTTTGCGGCTTTACAGCATGTTTCAGAAATATCGACTGCTATGAGTTTTGAGACCATATTCAAGATGACACTAGCAGTCGTAGGGAATCCACCTATGAAAAACAAAAGAAAAGAAGAACACCTTCCTCAGCCAAAATACTAATTCATCGCTTTCACCGGGTTACTTTCGCTGGGTCAGCTGCATCACAGAAGCAACTGTTAAATCCGATAGGTTACCAAGTGCAGGCAAAAGATCTGTACCTGCGTAAATCAGAGGAAGATCTTGCGCCTGCCAAACCCAAATTTGCTTAAGCTGAATATCAATTAACCAGGCAAGCAGAGTCCCATTACTCATACAATGCAAAATCTTTTGTTGGAGCTTGAGCGTACTTTGATCGGGCGAGCGAATCTCGATCAACCAATCGGGTGCGCCTGGGAATGGGCCATCTGTATCTGGGATGCGATCAATTGCGACGACTGCAATGTCGGGCACAGGAGAGAATGGCGGTACAATACATCGCAGCTCCTGAATAGCCTCATAGCGGTCTGTTTGTTGGTTTATGGCATTGACAAGGTTGCGCTGCAAGCGAGAATGAAACAGCGTAGGCATAGTTTTTTGTTGTGCTTGCCCATCTATGAACTCCCATGCTGGCGAGGCCTCAATGTCGGGCTGTTGGAGAAATTCATCTAAAGGACTAGTAACAATTGGGGATTGCATAATTTCCTGACCGTATTTCCTGATGTCGCAGGAAAGGCGCAAAGAGGTTGCTAGGACTATATGTTATCCATTCTATGGCCCATAAAAAATAAGTACAAAAAAAGGAAGTACACACTGTGCACTTCCTTTTTCGTTTTGATGGCCCTATTTTATGACTTGGGTATCTTTATTCGAAGCCAAGGAGATCGAAAATATCACGGTCTTTCAGCGGCTGCACTTCCAAAGGCTTAGCATCTTCAATCATGCCTTTAGCAAGCTTAAGATATTCATTTTGCACTTCGATGACTTCTGGCTCAGGATCCATCTCAAAGACAGTGCACTTCTTCAGGCGACTGCGACGAATAGCATCGACTGTCTTGAAGTGCGCCAAGGTTTTGAGACCGACACGCTCATTGAATTTGTCAATCTGATCGGTGCCTTCACTGCGGTTAGCAATAATGCCACCCAAGCGTACTTTGTAGTTCTTCGCTTTGGCCTGAATCGCCGCCACAATGCGGTTCATCGCAAAGATAGAGTCAAAGTCGTTTGCGGTCACGATCAAGCAATAGTTCGCATGTTGCAAAGGCGCAGCAAAGCCACCACAAACCACGTCACCCAGTACATCGAAAATAACCACATCAGTATCTTCAAATAGATGATGTTCTTTGAGCAGTTTCACCGTTTGTCCGGTTACATAGCCGCCACAGCCGGTCCCTGCTGGTGGGCCACCAGACTCAATGCACATGACCCCGTTGTAACCCTGAAACATAAAGTCTTCAGTCTGTAGCTCTTCAGAGTGAAAGTCTACCGACTCCAACACATCGATGACGGTTGGCACCATCTTTTTCGTGAGTGTGAAGGTGCTGTCATGCTTGGGGTCACAGCCAATTTGCAAAACGCGCTTACCGAGGCGAGAGAACGCAGCAGAGAGATTGGATGACGTCGTGGATTTGCCAATGCCGCCTTTACCATAGACAGCGATGACGAGTGCGCCCGTCTCAATTTTGTCCTTGGGATCTAGATGGACTTGGACGCTGCCTTCGCCATCAGCACCTTTGTTGACAACGTTGGGACGAAGGTTGTTGGAAACTACCACGATAAACTCTCCTAAGATCTAAAACAGACTATGAAAATGAACTGGTTTGAAATAACAGAAATGCGAGGGATGAAAAGGGGCTACTTACCGATGGCGGCTTTTGCTTCGTAGAGGGTATCTACGGTGATAGCGGTAATGCCGCGATCGCTCGCAAACTTTTCAGTATTGCGTTTCACTTTCCCCCTTACAAAAAATGGAATCTTCTTTAGCTCTGCCAAACCATCAGCGCTCCAGCCAATGCCATCGGCTGACTGGGCAGCTTGTTCAGACTGGCCCGGCTCAGACCCCATAGCCTTAGCATCAGCATTCGCCGAAACCGGCGCATCTCCACTGGGCTTTACCTGCAAGTTCACCGGCTCACTGTTGGCATCAGCGTTGGCGTCAGCCTCCTGGTGAGGCGCAGTATGCAAATGGCTCATATGCCCTTCTGCAAACTCAAAATCTTCTCGGAACATACCAATTAGGTGCTCTTCAAGGCCCATCATCAGCGGGTGCACCCAGTCATCAAAGATGACATTGGCCCCCTCCCAACCCATCTGCGGAGAGTAGCGAGCAGGCACGTCTTGCACGTGGATCGGCGTAGAAATCACCGCGCAAGGAATGCCCAGACGCTTAGCGATATGTCGCTCCATTTGAGTGCCTAGCACCAGTTCAGGGGCAGCTTCAGCAACAGCTTGTTCTACCGCGAGATAGTCGTCACTAATAACCGCTTCTACGCCGTGCTGCTTAGCCACTTCGCGAACCTGACGGGCAAATTTACGGCTGTAGGTACCGATACCGACCAGGGTAAAACCGAGTTCTTCGGTGGCGATTCTGGCCGCTGCGATCGCATGAGTCGCATCCCCAAAAATAAATACCCGCTTACCCGTGAGATAGGTAGAATCCACCGAACGCGAATACCAAGGCAGCCTTGAAGCACTGGGCGCAGCCATCGAAGACAAGCGCGACGCATTCCAATTACCCAAAGTATCCGTTTGCGAGCGACGCAGCGCAGGGCTCACATCAATCCCGGCCACCTCACCAATTTCCGAGAGAAAGTCTCTTGTCGCACCGACGCCAATAGGAACAGTTTTTACAACAGGCTGATCAAAGTTGCGCTTTAGCCAATCGCAAGTCGTCTGCGCAATCTCTGGATAGAGACAGATATTGAAATCAGCATCAGGGATGCGCATCAAATCGTCAGGCGTCGCACCCAAGGGCGCAATGACATTTGCATCCACACCGATCTCGGCCAGCAGCTTCAACACTTCTTGAATGTCGTCGCGGCAGCGGAAGCCCAGCGCCGTCGGGCCAATGATGTTGGCTTTGGGTCGAATGGCAGGACCGCGCTCGGGGCGTTTTGTACCTGGGGGAAGGGCGGCGGATAGGAGGAGCGATCGCACCAAATGATAGAGCGTTTCACTCGCCCCCCAATTCTCCTTTTTTGAGTAGGCAGGCAGCTCCAGACTCACCACCGGCACCGGCAAATTCATACTCTGCGCCAGCGACCCTGGCTGATCTTGAATCAGCTCCGCCGTACAGCTTTCGCCCACCAGCATCACCTGCGGCTGAAAACGCTCATAGGCCTCACGCACAGAAGTTTTCACCATCTCTGCCGT
Organism: Cyanobacteria bacterium J06627_28; assembly: GCA_038521595.1. Classification (GTDB taxonomy): domain Bacteria; phylum Cyanobacteriota; class Cyanobacteriia; order Phormidesmidales; family Phormidesmidaceae; genus Phormidesmis. The sequence continues at coordinate 3,513 of JBCBKQ010000329.1, forward strand.
ATCACCACCCAGGTCTCGCGCCTGAAAAGTGGTGTAGGTCACAGGCGGCCGCTTGTCGCGACGCTCAATCATCGTAAAGAGAAGGTCAGCGTAGGTATCACCCTGGGGCGCATGGAGAACGTAGTGAACGCCTTCCATGGAGGTGGCGACGCGCATTGTACCTACGTGAGGGGGGCCTTCGTAGGTCCAGAGAGTTAGTTCCATGGTTAGAAGAAAGTTTTAGGAAAGGGCGTGAGCTAAAGCAACTTAAGAAGAAAAGCAGCTTAAAAAGGATGGCGAGAAAACAGTCGAGTTAAACCGTTAGTCGCCTACGTCGTTCAGTAGAGCGAACAAAGAGTTCGGCCAAATCGCCCACTTGGTCGTAACCATGCAAAGGAGAGAACACAAGCTCAATAGACCACTTAGTGGACAGCCCTTCCGCTTCTAGCGGATTCGCCAAACCCAGACCACAAACGGTAATGTCTGGACGAGCTTCGCGGCAGCGATCAAGCTGTTTTTCTACGTCTTGGCCTTCAGAAAGAGCAGTGCCGGCCGGCAGCAAATCAATCTCTGCCCCTAGCAGCATTTGGTCAATATAAGGCGTGCCAACTTCCACCAGCTCCATACCGCATTCTCTAGAGAGGAAACGAGCCAGAGGAATTTCTAGCTGAGAGTCTGGAAAGAGAAAGGCTTTTCGGCCTTCGAGCACGTCACGGTAGCGAGCAAGGCCTTGATTTGCTCTGGCAACAGCAGGCGCGATCGCACTCTCAAAAGCCTCTTCGCCCACAGCCCAAGCATCCGCCGCCGCCTTCAGCCAAGCCGTCGTCCCTTCCACACCAAAGGGATAGGGCGAAGGGATAAGTTCTGCGCCCTGACGAATCAGCAGCCGAGCCGTCTCACTCAAGAAAGGCTGAGCCAGCAAAATCTTTGTGCCCTTACCCACACTCGGCAGCGCTGAAGCGCGGCGCGGTGGAAAGAAAGAGACCTTTTCAATCCCAATCTTGTCGAAAAGACGCTGAAACTGGTCTTCGACCACATCTGCCAAACTGCCTACAACTAATAGGTCAGCCTCTTCTGTTTCTTTAGCAGGCAGCACAGGCACCATCGACGCCAGGCAAGCATCTTCGCCCTGGGTAAACGTCGTCTCAATGCCGCTACCGGAATAGTTCAGCACGCGGGTCTTCGGAAAGTAGCGATGGTTCAGCTTTTCAGCCGCCTTTGCCAGGTCTAACTTAATCACCTCCGACGGACATGAGCCCACCAAAAACAACGTACTGATATCAGGCCGCCGCATCAACAGTTCTTCAACAACCCGGTCTAGCTCTTCGTTGGCATCCACAAGGCCTGCAAGGTCTCTTTCACCAAGGATAGCCGTACCAAATCTAGGCTCGGCAAAAATCATTACGCCTGCGGCAGATTGAATTAGGTGTGCGCAGGTGCGAGAACCCACAACGAGGAAAAAAGCATCCTGCATTTTGCGGTGTAGCCACACAATGCCAGTGAGCCCACAAAAAACTTCTCTTTGTCCGCGTTCTTTCAAGACAGGCAGAGGGCTGCTTGTGGTTTCGTTAGGTTCTTTTACGCAGGGCTCTAGCGCCATATAGTTGCTCTTCTCAAAGACGTGCTTTTTATCTATATGCAATGCTACGACTTAATTATTTATTAGAGGGAGTTTTCTCCGTGAAGCTCTTCTATTTGTTGGCTTTGTTTACACGGAGCTATTTATGTTTACGCAGCGCATTGTAGCGTTACAAAAAAAGAGTCCTTTTACTTCGATAAATGAATTGAATATAGAGATTCTCTTATGGTTGATGAGCAATCTGCTGTTTTTATGGCCGATAGGCTATCTCCAAGTTTTATTTACATGACTTCATGAAACGAGATTCCCTGTTTTACACCTTCTTTACCCGCTTGATCGCTTCACCGACTGGCGAGCAATTGTCATTTATCCATCGCGCAGCACAGAGCAAAACGACGTCCATCCTTTTCGGAATCTCTTAGCGAGCGACCAGATGCAGGTGGTCTATCTAGATGAGCTAGGCAAAGTTGA